>NZ_JBXEQE010000033.1:0-79109 GCF_056858335.1 Agaribacillus sp. DX54 | reverse complement strand
ATTGCAAAGATTTAATAAAAAAGGATCAAAATAAATACTACAAAGCTATGAAAATCAAAATTCCGAAAAACCAACTATTAGTTAACCTCCCTCCAAAAGTTGAGCTTGCCATATTTCTAATTAGGTTAGAATTGAAAAACGTGAAATTCACCAATGATTTGAATAATAAAGGAATTGATACCTATGCTGGCTTTTTGGACTTTAGTGCTTTAATTTCAGCCCTTATTGGTTTTGACAATAATCTTTCCGATGAATTTAAGGAGTGGTATTTTGATCGTCAAACCCAATTGGTTGAAAACGTTGATCCGGAAAATGAGAAAGAACTTTTGAAGCGGGCTTTTAAATTTTATGTTGATTTAGTGGTTAAAAAACGGGGCGCGGATGCGAAGGTTAAGTAGCAATGGTTGTTACATAAAATCAATCAGGTTTACAATTTCATTCCAGTTTTTACAAAAATTCGTGATTGCCATCTTGTATTTTTAACCGATGCCTAATACAAATTTATTCTGCCAGGGTTTCAGTTTTTGCTTATGGTTCCGATCAAATTCATTCATTGGTTTTGGGTGGATTTAACTAACCCCATATATTTTTTATTCCTTTTGTCTGATAATAGGCTTTATGTTTTATAATACGAGACGGTTGCCCTGATTTTAGAAGTTTGGTCTTGTGGTTAAGTGAGGTGCTAAGGAAGTACAAAAAATTTAACAAATAAAGCACAAAAAGTAATTACACTTTTACAAAACTAGAAAGGTAATTAATAGTATTATTAATTTTTTCCTGTACATCTTGGCTGTTAGCTGATTTATTATGTTTGGAAAAATTATCTATAATATTTTTCTTTTGATTATTAAAGGACATATTATCTAAATTTCCTTCTACAATTCGCATTACAAATTGTTCTGGAAGAGTAATACCGTTTTTATAGGGGACTTTATATTTCTTGGCAAATGGTTCAAGATATTTATCAACTGAATATCCCTTTTTAGTTAACTTATTAATAAATGATTCATCTATTACAGTGCCAGCCCAATGTTGCTTCTCTGCTTTTTCATGTGCCTTCACAAGCCCTTTACCATAAACGGAATTTATGTTATATAATCCCCCAACATCACTCTCTGATTTATAATCTCTGTGTTCAATTTCTCCATAGACTAGCGAACCCCTCACTGGAAAACAAAAAATAATGGCCTGCCAATTAAACCTATAGGAAACCTCAAGGATACTTCTAAGGGAATCCTTAGAATCATCATTAGTCCAATAAACAACAGTATCTGAAAAGTTAATACAGTTGATGTTTGATTTAGCAATATCAAATGTTCGCCCCTGTGGCGCATCTTTAGTTTTCCCACCGCTCAAAGCACTTTCGATATCCCGAAAAATCATATTAACAGTGCTTTTTTGATAACTAAGGTCATTGTTTTCAATAAATTGCTTAAATCCAAGATAATCAAAATATGCAATAAACTTTTTCATTTTTCTATTGTGATACTATAATCCCTTATTACTGGGACTAAACTCCAATATACTTTTTTATTGATAATGGGTATTAGTAATTTGATAATAACTCTGAAGGACAATTTTAAAAAGTGACAATTACTACTTCCTTTTGAAATTAGAAACTTTGCATATGCTCGATCGGTAAATGGATTTTTAGCGTTTGTTACCTGCCTGTGCCTTATTGTTACCCCTTAATGTTAGTGTATCCAATTTCATGCTATCATTAAACCTATCGATTTCTATACTCATTTTAAAAGAGTCGTTTTCAACCTTAAAGTTCAATTTATCATTGATGATTTCTATTTTGTTTGTTCCATCGCTATTCATCTTAATTATTTCAAGAGCATTTGACATGATAAGCCCAGCGGTTGTAGCAATAACATCGACTGCTGTCCAGTTAAGTTTTTTTGAGGTAGTCTTTTGTTCTCTCTCTGCTTTAAGTTCAGCATCTGTTTTGAAACCATTTTTTACGAACTTAATTAATGAATCCTTTGGAACGATCCTTTTTCTCGAAATGTGATATATTAAGCTTACTGTTTCCTTGTCATTAAGTTTATACACTACAGGAGTTTCAGTTTGGTCAAATGTGCTACCCAAACTTGCTAGATCAACTTCACCAGTCAAATAAATTTGTCCTTCCCTTTCTAAATATTGGAAGAGTCTAACTATATAAAATAGTTTGTTGCTTAGTTGTTTTATTACTTCACTAATGCCTATGTTTCCATATTCTTCAGCTATTTGGTCTATGTAAGACTTGGCAATGCTAACTGGACAATCATCTTCGGATTTAAGCTCTATGTAGAAGTTAGGATATAGTTCAAAATCAATAATATTACCAAAAACATTAAGCCCACCTGGTGTTTCTTCAATCTCGACGAGTTTTGACAGTATCTTCTTTTCATAGTTACTAAATTCCTTCATTTTCTACTTTTCTAAATCAGATAATAACCAGCTATTGACCACTATCCGTGATATCAATGTTATATTTTCTTTGAATTCAAGGTTTTTGAAGCCTTGGGTAAAGGTAAAAACTCTTAGGGAAAGTTCATAAATCACCACATATAGCTAAGTCATCGCTACATACCCTAATCATGGGGATTAGAAATTTAAAAAAACATTGTTAGGTTTTTAAGCGAAACGGCTAAAGATCAGTATCTGTTGTAAATCTACGATGAAAGGGTACGATATTTGTCCTTTCGCTACTACTTTAAACAGATTTGAGAAGGTCATCAATTAAGTAACTCAAAATACTCCTCCATTCTCTCCAAGTCTTCCCCCAAAAAGTTCGATCCAGATCCCTCTATCCCTGCATTAAGGGACATTTCATCAAAATCGTGGAAATGTCCTTTTTTTGTTTAATTTGGACTATATTTAGTTATAGTCAAATATATCAATTGGTATTTATACAACTTTTGATTTTAATTTTTGCCCCCAAGTAACTTTTTTGGAACAACCCCAGAAGTTTATATATTTTACTCATGGGAAATGTTAGCAAATCTTCTACAAAACACATTGAAAGAAAAATCAGGCAAATAGTTGAACTGTCGGACATCTGGCAGGAAACAGTAGCCGAGAAATCGGTGTCAGACAGCAGGCAGTATTTAAAATTCAATAAATGGAATATGTCGATGACACTAATTTTAGAAAGAGTGACCAAAGCACAGAGCGTTAATGTCATTACTATATAACCATGTAAAAGTCCGGAAGAATAAGTTACTGTTTACAATATTATCACAAAACATGATCCTTTAAGCGATAAATTGCCAATACGAAATCACGGCGGAATAATCAATATACTTTTGATTCGTTTGATAAATACTATCTGCCAAGAATTCAATATTTTGTGAAACTTGATTGAAACGGAATTTAGAGTTTGAAAACAGAAAAACTGACGCGGAAAGCAATCATAGACCAGCGACTGAAATAAGCCAAACAATATTGCTACAACATTCAGTCAACACAAGATTATGAGCTTCCCTTTTGTTTCTATACAAACGGATATGATATCTATTTCTGGACTTGCTCAAAAACTTTGTATCAGAAAAAGGAGAAGTCAGCAAACGAAACCTGATCCCACCCACGCTGTCAAAAGACAAAATTAATTTCGTATATGCCGATGAAGCCGATATGCTGAATATGGATCTATTTGGGATGACGGCAAAACAATGGCGTGGCGGGAAGCTAATTCTAATACGAAAGGCAACATTCGGGATACGGCTACTATTGAACAACTGGTGGTTTTGAGCAATATGGAAAGCATCAATGCTGTCCTGATCCGGCAGGTTTTAAACCAAAGCGAACGGCTGAAGCAATTGAACAAAATAGCTATTACCCAGATGCAATCACTTTTGAATAATAAAAACACCAAGAAACTGAAATAATGAGAATTAGGTAAATTTTATTATTGAGTATGCAACATAATCCCAGCCTGCGAAAACAAAAAAGGTGAGGCTGATAGAATTGCACCAGCCACACTTTTGTAACCATAAAACAAATATTTTTACCTAAAAGCTAAATCCGGCAGTGACTTTGAAGAAAGAAGAGAGGTCAACGCCGCTTTTGTCGACCTCTTCATCCGAGCGCAGGTCGCTACCGGTTGTGAATCGGGCAAATGGGCCACCGTCAGGGTCGGCAAACTGGATGTATGGACCCAGTGCCACATACAGATCAGTAGATGCATCCGATTCCTGGTTTTCGCCTCCAGTAAACCTTAAGTGCTCAAGATGTAATCCCATAGAGAAGAAAGAACCGATCTTAACACCCCCGTTGAGCCAATAGTGCAAGTAGTTGTTGGTGACAGGATTTCCATGGTCAAACCCATTGTAATAGCCGGCATACAACTCACCTTCCATTTTATCAGTGTTGAGTCTTACGGTAAGGTTGGGTACGATCCCCTCTCCCAAAACAGGCGATCCTAATCCCGAGGTAAGACTACCGTTCAGCAAGCCTATCTGGGGATTTACATAAAGGGCCTCACCCACGGGGAAACCGATACCTATCCCAAATTCTGTCCAGTTACCCCAGTTCTCACCAGTACCGCCTGACCAGAGTATGCCGTAAAAAGTAAAATCAATATTATCACCGGCCTTATAAGAGCCGGCGAAAAAAGGATAGAAGCCAAAAAAAGAGTCTGAGTTCAGCGATACACTCATTCCAAATTTAGGCTCTTCTTCTTGCTGCGCAAATGCAGCCTGAGCCAACAACACTAACAAAATGGCAACATAAAGTCTTTTCATAATAATTAATTTTTTGTTGGAGATACAATAGTTTTATAATCAGAAATACTATAATTTAATTAGTTAAGATGATTGTAAAACTAATACAATCATTTTTAGTAGTAATACTTTCATAAAATAAAATTTTAATATTTCCATTTTTTACAAAATGATTGTTTGTTTAATGTAATTTTTTCAAAAAAAAAGCATGTCACATCGTTTTTTTGCGAATTTTCTTAGGCTTCACTGCCTGTTTATACCTGATGCTGATGGTTTCAGCAGTCAGGATGTTTCTAATGTGAACCGGATCGGGTCGCTCTACGCTTTGAAGCTGACAAAAATGTGTTAATAACACCTTACTCACCTGCCAGCTTCCTTAATTTTTAGCTTAGCCAACTAACGGTTAGTAACGGTTAGATTGTAAGCTTTCTAGGAAAACAGGACCGCACCTATCCCCCTTTGCTTCCAGACCATTTTTTGGGGAGGCAAGCTTTTATTAAATGCAGTTTTCAATAAATCTAAACGTGCTATCAAAAACACGATGTGTACACTTTCGCGCTGTGATGGTTTACGCTTAGCGCTTTTTGCATGCTATATTAGCCCAATGACCCAAATTTTCAAACAGGTAGTTTACAGTAAGCTTACAAATCAGCGGCAACCAGGGCATTTTTTCGATCATATAGCTTCACATGAGCTACTTTTGCATAGGTATCAATGAAAGTTTGTTGATAGACCCTCCCTACGCCTTTGATTGTACCTACATAATAAGTATCCTGGGCACCAAGATAACCAGGATGAAGGGTCTCTGGTCTCTACTTCTCCGGTTGCTTTCTTTTCTTCTTTGGCCTTCTCTAAGGCAACTACCTGAGCTTCGGTTAAGACCAGGCCGGCCTTCTTGGGCTGCTTTTGATTCTAAAGCCTTTAAACGCTTTTTAAAGGTTTCCAGATCATGGCGCAGCCAAACGTAGCGCACACCACATGGAGAGATGAAAACCCCCTCTTCAACGGATGGAGCACTGCGGTTTTTTCTTCCTGGTAGTGGTTCATTGTTTCAATAAATCATATAATGCTGTATTGATGAATAACACCTGCTTGCCCCGCTTCGTACTTGTTAAAAACCCCTTTTGTTCCAGTACTCTTAGATACTTCATGGCAGTTCTTCTTTCATACAATCCCTTATCCACAATGAAGGAAACTTTGCAGTAAGGATGTTCAAACAAGATTTCCACCAGCTCTTTTGAATAGACTTCCGGGGCTTCTTCCTTTATATCCTTAACGGTTTTGTCCAGAAGCGCTTTGATATTGTATATGAGCACTGCGGTTTCTTTAGCAGTTTCTTCCACCCCTGTCAAAATAAATTTTATCCATTCTTCCCAATTTTTTATCGTGGCGAACCTTTGATAGCAGGTCATAGTAATCTTTCTTTTTTTTGATGATATAGGAGATTAGATAAAGTAAAGGCGTATCAAGCAGTCCTTTTAATACCAAGTAAAGAATATTTAATATTCTTCCCGTTCTGCCGTTACCATCGTAAAAAGGGTGAATCGATTCAAATTGATAATGGATCAAAACCATTTTGACTAACGGATCCATATCATTATCTGTATTTATATATGTTTCTAATTGTTGTAACATCTTTCTTATCACATCTTCACCCGTAGGGGGTGTATATATGATTTTTTTCCATTTCGGCCAGTGCTGCCCTTGCCTTTGCCACTTTTTTTAATACTTGAATGGTCTCTATTTCTGTTTCCGGCGGAAGGGGTGGCAAGTTGTTGTATGGAACAGTAGCATTTACAGCATTTTCTATTACACTTTTCGGGTCTTCCCCTGCTAGCACCTTGTCTATCAGCTTATCGACGTTTCCATCTTTTGGTTTCTTCATGTTCTGATATTTTGTTTTACCAAGCGTAAATTCATCTCCAAAACTTATAATTTATGTACATAAATTTATTTTATATGCACGGCATGCACCTATTCTGGAAATAGGTACATGCAGCCTGTTTTGATGTACATTAGTATAAGGTATTGTGTATTTCAGGTACCAAAACATATCCTTCCGGATATTGAACACAGACTGAAGGTTATAAGGATTGGCAATGGTTTTTTGTCCATACAGCTTTTAAAAGCTTAACTAACCTGAATTCGATTTAAGTATAAGAATGATGGGCAATTAAGACGATCTGGGAAGTAAAAGAAGCAACAAATCCTCCCTGGAGGTCAGGAAGGGGGCGGCAAGAGGAGAGTTATCTTGCCGCATGCTCTTAAAAACAGTTGTTTAGTAACCCATATTTTGTTCCAGGTAACCTTCCACATTTGATGCACCGTCAATGGCATTCTGTGGAATGGGGAACAATCTATGGTGTACGTCACTGTCAGTCTTTTCTGTCCAGGGATCTTCATAGTGGCCAAAACGAATTTGATCCCCACGCCTGAAACCTTCCCAGTAGAGCTCAAAACCACGTTCGCGGTAAAGAATTTCCAAATCGATGGATGGAAGTGCCGGCGGAATTGGTTCACGTGCCGTTCTGGACGTCCTTACTGTGTTAACATCAATCAAAGCACCAGCGTTATCCCCTTTTCTCAATTTTGCCTCCGCCCGCATCAGGAGTATTTCGGCATAACGCATCAATACAAGGTCTACACTACTGTAATTATTACCATTGGGTGAGGTATGGCTGAACTGGTATTTTGAAACACGGTAACCTTTTGCATGCAACCTGCCCTCATTTGTGAAGTCAACCTGCATTTCGTGGTTTACGTAACCTACATCCCTATCCGGACCGTTGCCTTTGATTTGCTTTACCGGGTATATTCTGTAGCCCCCGTTGCAGGTATAGAAAGAACCGTTTTCATCTTTTCTTGGGCCCCATATAACACCACGCATAATACCTCTGTCAATTTCAAATTCCTCAGCAGCCATACAATAGTAATGATCTTCATCATTTACCGGTGAAAGTCCCGTGAGGTCTTGAAGCTCTTCGGGAATCAGTTGATTCTTTTGGTAGAACCTTGCATCGGTCCCGGCAGGGTCTGCATTCCCATAGGCGTCTATCCAGGTTTGGTAAAAATCCGGTGTAATGGCGGGGCCGTCTGTGCCATCTGCACTTGGAAATTCCGGTCTTGGGAACCATGATCCTGCAAGCGACCAATAAGCCCAACGGCTATGCTCCCTCCTAAGAACACCGCGTTGGTCCAATGCAAAGATCAATTCGGGATTGTCGTGGTTGTCATCATTGAACAGATCAAAATATTCCGGAGACAAAGAGAATGAGCCCGAGTTGATAATGTTATCCGTATACCCAATCACCTTGTCCATATCTTCGGTAGTGAAGTTTGGTATTCCGTAAGGGTCACGGTATACCGCAGCGTTGAGATTCAATCTTGCCAAAAAGCCCCAAACCGCAGCTTGCGTCATTCTACCTGGACCTTTATCTGTATTGATTACATCCAGCACTGATAAAAGCTCACTTTCAATGTAGTCAATGGCGTCCTGCTTTCTAAGAATTTCAGAAAGTTCCCCCGACGTCTCTTTTTTGAACACCAGCCCCCAACTATCCAGCATCAACATGTTCAAATAGGCTCTCAGGGCTATCATTTCGTGCAGGGCTCCTTCCGCTTCGGTATCTCCTTCCTCGGCAAGTGGTTTCAACACCTCGATGGCGGAAAGGGTTCTGGAGATATTCTTGGTAACCTCGTTCCAGGAACTGCCCACCATATCGTTGCCTGGCGCAATGTCATGGGTGTGGGCCTCGATGAATTTACCTCCATCATACCAGTCTGTTCCACCGCGATACGGCAATATGGCCTCATCCGAAGGGATCAATTGTAAACCGTAGTAACTGGTATGTCTCCAGGCCCATGAAATTTGCCCGTAAGCCGGTGCAATGGCACCGCTAATGACTTCTGCCTGTCCGCTTCCCGTAAGGGATTCGTCTATAACTTCTTCTTCTAAATCGGTGCAGCCTACGACTGATAATAAACTGATCCCGAAAAGTGCGAATATTATTTTATTCTTCATCTTGAAGTGTTTTTTGCGATTAGAATGATACGTTTAAGCTAAATAAAAGGGTCCTGGCCCTTGGATAATTGAAGTAATCAATCCCAAAAGTCTGAATCCCATCGATGGTAAGATTAGAGTTAATTTCCGGGTCAAACCCGCTGTAATCTGTTATCACAAATAAGTTCTGTCCGGTGACGGAAAGACGAATGGCACTGATTAAACCCTCCAGACCGATTAGCTCGGGTTTTAGGTTGTATCCCAGAGTAGCGTTATTTAAACGCAGGAAACCACCATCTTCCAAATAACGGGTAGATACTTCATTGGAGTTGGTAATGTCTTCGTTGGAAAATTCAGAAGCAATATCAGTTGTATTGAAATTGGACGCCAAAAGCCCTTTTTTGAACAGGGACATGGCCGTATGGTTGTAGACCTGGTTACCGGAAACCCCGTTAAAGTTTAACCCTAAATCAAAATTTTTGTATTGTAAGTTTAGGTAAAAAGCATACACAACATCTGGTAAAGCACTGCCCACCACTACACGATCGTCAGATAAAATGCTTAGGCCATCTTCTCCAATTCCCAAAAATTCCTGCATGTAGAAAGATCCTATGGCTTCTCCATTAATATTTCCGTTGATGGTGGCGCCTGTTTGGCCAGCTCCTTGTGCCGCACCAGTGGTCAATACTTTATATGGGGAATTCTCCACTTTGTTTTTGGTATAGGCTATATTACCCCCCAGGTTGTAGGCAAAATCTTTGACGATATCGCTTCGATAATCCAATGTAACCTCAATACCGGAGTTCTTGATCTTCATATCGGGAATGTTGGTCCAATATTTATCTGTGGGCTGAATAGGATCTGCAGGGGTAACCTCTAACAAAATATTTTCAGAAACTTTATGGAAGTAATCTATGGTACCTGATAATCTATTGTTAAAAATCCCAAAGTCCAGGCCCACGTTGGTTTGTGCGGAAACCTCCCACTGAATATCCGGGTTGGCCAAACGTGTAAAAATAGTACCGTAGGGATAGTCCTCTATAGAGTTTTCGGTTCCGTCTATGGGGTAAGAGTCGTTTTCATCCTTGCTATCGGTAAAACTCAATTTTGTGATCTTGGAAGGAATTTCCTGGTTCCCCGTTTGACCCCAACTGGCCCTTAGTTTAAGATTGTCGATTCCCGTGAAGGAACTTAAGAAATCTTCATTCATGATGTTCCATCCAAGGGCCACTGAAGGAAAATAACCGTATCTGTTGTTTCCGCCGAATTTTGACGAACCATCGGCACGCATGGTCGCCGTCAGCAAATACTTGTCGGCAAAACCATAGTTTACTCTCCCGAAGAAAGACTGCAGCTCGTTTTTAACAGCAAAAGTCTCCATAGAAGTCGGGGTGCCTTCCCCACTAATCTGGTCCTGATATTTTGGATCTATGCCGTTGTCAGCGAAACCTTCCATGCTAAAACGCTTTTGGTGCACATAGGTTTCCTGATAGGTATGCCCGGCCAATAATGTCAGGCTATGGTACTCCCGAACAAAATTGTAGTTCAGGGTATTCTCTACCAAAGTGTTCCTGTTGGTAGTATGTA
Source organism: Agaribacillus sp. DX54 (assembly GCF_056858335.1). Classification (NCBI taxonomy): domain Bacteria; kingdom Pseudomonadati; phylum Bacteroidota; class Cytophagia; order Cytophagales; family Splendidivirgaceae; genus Agaribacillus; species Agaribacillus sp. DX54. Next base: position 68,810 of record NZ_JBXEQE010000033.1, on the reverse strand, counting down.
TGGAATTCAACGATCCGTTGATGTAATCTTCCAGTAAGGAATAGGGTTTGTATTGTATGTCCCTGTTGGTAGAAGAATAATCGACACCCAGGTTCAATTTATAAGTTAACCCTTTAACAATTTCAATAGAAGGGGCGATATTGGCCAAAATGCGATGGTTGACGGCATCATCACTGTAAATCTCCTCACGGGTCAGCGGATTGAGCATATTGTCCAATAGCGTAGGCTCTCCATTGGTATAAACAGGTGTGGTGGGGTTCAACTGTAACATATTACTTATAATAGCCCTGGAGTCGGCCCTTAAATTCTCGGTCCTGCTGCCGTTTAAATTAAGCGTCAATTGTAAACGATCATTCAAAGCACTTTGGGTTAGATTTAAACGGCCTGAGTAGCGTTTTAAATCGTTGCCCCTCAAAATGCCCTCCTGATCATCTACACCCAGGGCCGAATAGAATGATGATTTGTCCGTGCCTCCGCTTACAGCCAGGTTGATATTTTTAGAAACCCCTGTTCTGGTTAATTCGTCCTGCCAGTCCGTATTGGTGCCACCATCATCCAACGTGCCGCCCGCGGCCACTACCTGACTCCGGAATTCATCAGCGCCAAAAACATCCACTTTATTGGCCAATCCGGAAAGACCGGAAGAAATATCCAAGTCAATTTTAGTTTTTCCGGTTTTGCCTTTTTTCGTGGTAATCACAATTACCCCGTTTGCCGCCCGTGCCCCGTAAATAGCGGCTGCGGAAGCGTCTTTCAATACATCGATGCTTTCTATGTCCTGTGGATTGATGAAGTTCAGGGGGTTTGTCGCCACGCCTGTCCCGGAATTGTCCAAAGCAAAACCATCAATTACATAAAGTGGTGTTGTGCCCGATCGCAAACTACCTACGCCACGAATAATAACGTCCTGTGACGCCCCGGGCTCCCCGCTAACATTGGAAACATTTACGCCGGCAACCTTACCTTGTAAAAGCTGACCGGGATTTGTTACGATTCCTCTATTGAAATCTTTCCTGTCTACAGACCCGATTGAGCCAGTTACATCTTTCTTTTTCTGGATTCCATATCCCACCACCACAATTTCGTTAAGCGCTGAAATATTGGTCTTCATTGATATGTTAAAAATCACTTGATTCCCTATGGGAACCTCAATTCTTTCATATCCTACAAAAGAGCATACCACATATTCAACGCTATCCGGTATGGAGAGATTGAAATTTCCGTCAATATCAGTGATCGTCCCTAAATTAGTCCCTGGTACCATGACCGAGGCCCCGATCAGCGGCTCATTGGATTCCGAATCCGTCACCTTTCCACTAATCTCCCGGTCGGTAATTTCTTCGGTGATGTATTTTTTCCCGGATCGATTTTTCCTTGGAACAACATAAATCGTTTGATTAATTCTTTGAAAATTAAATTTGCTTTGGGAAGCGATGGATTCCAGCACTTCACGCAAATTTCCGTTTTCAACCTCCAGATTGATAAGCCCTTTTTTGGTCTTTACATGGTGACCATATGTAAAGTTAAAGGCCGTGCTTTTCTCTATTTCACTTAAAGCATTCTCAAGGGAAGTGTTTTTTAAATGTAAAGTAATGCCTATCTCCCTTAAGTTCTGGCTTCTTGAAGGTTCCGCGATCAGAAATTGCATGGCAATCACCTGTATAAAAAAAACATAAATTGCTTGTTTTGATGCGAACATCAATAGTTTAAGTAAATCAGATTTCATAATTTTATTATCAGTATAAATAGTTAGTTTTATTCCCGAACCGATTAGTCGGGAAAAGAAACGGGTCCGGATGCTGCGCCAACAGCTTCGGACTTTTTACTGCCTACCTGGTAAGCCATAAAATTGTATCGGTTTCAGTCGGATTTTTCCATATGCATCTGTTTTCTAATTAATACATCCTTTTCCATCTATAATAATGATGTCATCTTCGGCTACGTAGTAATCAAAATCGACTACAAATTGGAGACCTTTGAGCACGTTAATTAACTTTTCATTATCGTACTTTCCTCGAATCAGGCATTCGTCAGAACCTGTACCTTGTATCCTGATTTCCGTGTTGTAAGTTCGCTCCAGGATATTTACTACTTCCTTGAAAGGCATCATATCAAATTCCAGCGATCTGCCGATCCATGAAGTATACCGCCTCGGGTCGACATCTCGTGTAATTATATCACTTAACTTCCCGGAGTAAATAGCCTGTTGTCCCTTTGTTAGTAATACCTCCCTACCGGTAGCGTTGGCAGCCACTTTTACGGTTCCCGTAGCCACTGTTACCTCCACCTGCGCTTCTTCAAAAGCTCTCACGTTAAACGACGTCCCTAACACGGTTGTAACGACATCACCAGTATGGACAATAAAGGTTCTTTCCGGATCCTTTTGTACTTCAAAAAAAGCTTCCCCTTCCAGGGTAATCTCCCGCGTTTTACCAGAAAACTTCTCGGGATAGGCTAATTTACTTTTGGAATTAAGGGTGATAACCGATCCATCACTTAGCGTGACTACGGATCTTTGTCCTTTTGTGGTAGATTTCGTTAAGTAATTCACCTCGACCTCCCTGTTGCCAATGAAATAAGATGTCAGGCCGATGCCTACAACCAACAATACGGAAGCTGCAATCCGCCAGACCATTCGGTTTAACCAAATTCTTTCTCTCTTCTTCTCAAATCTCCTGATCTCTATTCCTGATAGTATTTTTTTTCTTGTATTTTCTTTTTCCTTTTCATTCCAAATGGGGGCTAATGAATCATCATTCATGAATTCATTATATACTTTTTCATAAAGATTTTTCTCTTCAGTTGAGCATTGACCTGCGTGATATTTTTTGGCGAGCGCTATGAATTTTTCTTTTTTCATGGGCATCTTTATGAAGAAGTATTCAAAGAGGCCAATATTGGGTATTCCGATATTGAAAATTTTCGATTATTAATGTTTAGTTAATAATCTGGTAATAGTGGGTTTAGATTAATCAGGTTTTTATTGAAGAAAAAGGTTTAGAGATATCACTAGCATGGCAAGGTCAAGGGACTTCCTCAGGTATTTTAAGGCTTTCTTCATATGGGTTTCAACGGTGAATACAGAAATACCCAATTTGTTTGCTATTTCTTTATTGGAAAGATCTTCAAACCTACTCAGGTAAAACACTTCCCTGCAGCGAACAGGCAATAAGGCAATTGATTTATCCAAAATGCTTTGCACTTCACCGGAAGAGATTTGTTCTTCGATATTATTACCGATAGTATAATTTTCAATAATTTCGGCTCTTTTACGTAGGAAACGGAGTTTTTTAATATGACCAGCTACCTGAAATTGCACGGCCTTGTAAAGATAGGCCTTGACATTTTCAATTGTCATACCGGAGGATCGGACCAGAAGATCAAGAAAGATGTCCTGAACAATATCTTCACAAACCATTTCATCACCAAGAACCTTGTAAGCGGCAATATATAATTTCTCCCAATATCTATTGAATAATTCCCGAAAGGCAATGTCGTTTCCCTTGTGGACCAGGGAATTTAATTCTTCATCTGATAGCCTCTCGAATTTTGACACTTTCTTCTAATTATTCGCTTTAAAAACAATCTAAAAATAATTGAATTCAGGAATCAGATACTAATAATATAAGTTACCAAATTTTTAATTTATTTCTTAATACCCCCTAACTCCATTTTTTACATCAGGTCATCCACTTAATTCATGACTTTTTTTTCCCAAGGAATTTCAGCAGGTCTGCTGCATCTCAAATTTGGACACAACGAGGGTAAGCGTACATTGGGAATTATATGTGCCTGCTCAGATGACTTCGATTGGGAAGGTGTGAAAAAACCAAATATTCCACAATCAGAGCTTATAATTTATGAAATGCATGTTAGACAATTTATAAAATACCCAAACGCCAATGTTTCTGAAGGCAACCATGGTACGTATGCAGGTATTATTGATAAAATTGATTACTTAAAGGATTTGGGAATTACGGCTATTGAATTGAAGCCAATTGGAGAGATCTTTCCGGCCTGCCCTCCTCTACCCACGAGGATTCATTAGCCCCTAAATTCGCAGGTTGCTGTTTGAAGTCATTCATGTAAGTGTTTTGAAGGGTTTGATATGGCGATAAAAACATAAGATGCTACCTTCATGCTGAAAATGTATAACGCTGAAATACCCTCAAACCGTAACGGAGGAGGCTAACTATTTTTGTTGTAAAACATGAAAAAAATATCCTTCCTATTATTATTATTCGGATTATTATTTAATTGTCATTCGCAAACCGGAAATGACCGTTTACCAGAGATTTCTTCTATGGTAGTAGCGGGCATCGATTTGACTGAAAAAATCGAAGCCAGTAACCTGAAAAACCTGCAACCGGCAACATTGAGTTTATTGCGAAATGAAATTTTTGCCCGGAAAGGATACAAATTTAAATCTGCGGATCTGGATCGATATTTTAAACAATTTGACTGGTACCAGCCGCAATTTGATGAGATAAGCATTGAGGAACACTTAACGGAAATCGATAAATACAATATTAATTTCATTAAAAATGTGGAAAAAGATTTCGGTAATGCCACTCCGGATGAAAAGTTTATCGAATACCTAAGCTTAATCCCTGACATAAAACTTCCATTGGATTTCACTTGTGAAAATGGGTTTCAAGAAGCTGATATTAACCATACAAATCCTTTTATTCGAAAGTATAATCCGGAAGGGGCCTTGGTAATCGGAAAATTATATAGTTCAGAAAATTGAGGTAGGGATAATTTATGGCTACATTGCAGATACTTTTTATCCCATTTTGACAAAATTTAATCTGAAAGGTGAGGAAATTGAAGATGTTGCGTTTTTTAAATTTGTAAATTGTTCAGGTGGGCCAGGATACTCTGCTACCACGAAAGGAACAATCACAAAAGACTTGGCAGTCAAAACACAAACAAAGATACTTCAATGGGATATTGAAACCGAAGGAAGTCAAATAGACACTGTAGTTTTTGAAAACGAATTTTCTATAAAATAAATAGTCACAATTTGTACTGGTAATATCCTTCGGTTCATAACCATGAGAATCCTGGCTGTTGGCATTATAATGGTTATTATTCAAAGTTATTAAACGATGAAAAGGATCATTTTTTCATTAATACTCCTAACGATCATAATAGTTTTTTCAATTTTTATCTATAACAGGTATAAGACGAGGCGGATTGAACACATAATCGGTGCGAATCAATACAGGCTCGAAGAATATTTGGACTATCCTAATGACCTGGTCGAGCTGGATAGTATTGCAAGCGATTTGGTTGAAGACAGCATGCGGGAATTAATTGAGATAATGAATTTGAGAACCAATAAAAAGCTTTTGAGATATACGATAAAAGGCAATGTTCGAAAAGAAGTTTATTGGTTGATGGACCAAGGTGACGGATATTATGTCATAGAAGCGGTAAACACAACCCTTTAATTCCTATGATTTTTGGCAAGTTCGTTTACGGAATATCAAAATCGAGTTAAATAAGTTAGATGAAGAATTAAGTTAGGTTAAGCATGAAAAGTAATGTTTGGTTCTTCATCGAAAAAGAGGAAATAAAAACACCCAAAAACGATAGATAAAAATGGCAAATTAAGGAAGAAACTTATTTTCTATAAAATCCTCCAGGGTTGTTGAAGTATATGCCTCATAAGTTCTTGGGGTGGCATAAATACCGTCTTTATCTCCCAGTGCTTTAAACAAGTCAACCATTTCTTGTTGTACATTTTCACTTGCTCCAAAGGCTTCAAACTGAGTTTTTATATCTGCGTATTGCTGCTTATTGTACGTTATTTTTTTCTTCAATTTTTCAGAAAAAATTTGAGTGGCTTCGGTTAAAGTTAAATTTGCAGGACCCATTAGATTTTTTACCCATCTTCCGCTCCATGTATCGTCCATAAGATAATGGGCGGCCGCATCGGCGATATCATCAGAACTTATAAAAGGGATGTCATGATCTTCATCATATGGAAATGAGATAACATCATTACCAATGATTTTATCTTTTTGTAGAAGAAAGTTTTCCATAAAGTATCCTGGCCTAATACTAACCATATTGGTGGTAACTTTATCAAATTCACGCTCCATATTACCTACATACCCAACTGTTCCGGTCTTTTGTTTATATCCTGCACCTAGCGAAGAAATCAACACCACTCTTTTTATGTTGTTATGTTTAACGGTCTTAGTGCCTGCTTTTATCACTTGATCGTACCATTCTTTTATGCTAGGCACATGTACAACGGGAGGGACTAACCATAACAATGCATCAACCTCTTTAGTATTTGCAATTACTTCGTCAGGTTTTGATATGTCAGTAGGGACTGGAATAGCATAAGACGTTTTTTGCTTTTCCAACTGCTCCTTGTCTTTTCCCAGTAATAGAGAAATTTCCCTGTTTTCTGAAATTATTTGCGCTACTCTGGTCCCTATATTTCCTGTAGCAGCTGCTATTGCTATTTTCATACTTATTGTTTTTTTAGGGATTCTTTTAAATCGTTTGTCGAAGAGGTTTCGAAGACCTTAATTTCCAACGGATTCCAATACTCTTTATATCGGTAAATTTTTCCATCCAAGAACGCTACAATCATGACATAATCCTGACGGTATGTTTTCCCATTTGGTAAATCAACCTCGCCATGGGTTTCCATTACAAATGTTTCTGTATTGTTCATTGGATATATTCTGGTGTTACTAAAACTTATGGCATCAAAGTGCCCAAGGATATCTGTCAAATATGTATGGTACTCCAGGTAGTTTAATTTTTCCGGAGTTCCAATTGATTTTGCATATGGGAACTCTATAAGGGCATCTTGATGAAAGTGTCTTAGGATATTGTCTCTACCTTGACCAAAGGCTCCTAGTAAACTTACTAGCTTTTCTTTATTTTCCGCACGATCATTTACTTTTGCACTTAACTCCCGTTCTTTTTCTGTATTTTTCCGGGCGGAGTTTTTATTTGAATTGCCACAAGCTAAAACGCCCAAAAAGCCAAATACGAACAGGCTGCTTTTTAATTTTGTTTTTAGAAATGTGATTTTCATATGAATTGATGTTTAATATTCCGGATACAAATTTACCTTGACAAGGCGTCTTGAATATTTTACAATCAATCAAATACTTATGAAAATCAAACCATTCTAAATTGGCGAGGAGATTTGTTAGTAATTTTCTTAAAAAAACTGGAGAAATTGGAAGGCTCTTCAAAGCCAAGGCAATACCCTACTTCGGAAATGCTCCAATTTGTATGGTTTAACAATCTTTTTGCTTCGATGCCCATTCTTTCTAAAATGATTTCCGTAGTAGATTTATTTAAATAATCCTGTATGGCTTTGTTCAAATGATTTACATGAATGGACAGCTTATGAGCATAGTCTGACGCAGTTCGCAGTCGTATTCTCTGATTAGGTTCGGCAATAGGGAATTGTTCTTCGAGGAGTTCCAAAAATGCATTGGATATCCGCTGGGAAGCTCTTGAAAATTTGTTCTTTGTAAGCACACCCATGTGATTCCTCATGGACATGTGGATGAGCCATAAAATCAAACTCTTAAGCATATCGTACTTATATTCGTAATCCGAATTTATCTCGACCAACATTCTTTCATAAATGTTTTTAATATGGGTTACTTCCGTTTTGTCGAGCTTAAAAATTGGAATTTGAGACGTATTGAAAATCGGATAGTCTTCAATCTTACCGAATTGGTTAAAAAAATCCAACGTAAATACACATGAGAATCCTTCTAGTTTTTCTATGTGCTCCCAACTATATGGAATCAATGAATTTAGAAAGATTATGTTTTCTCCGTGTAAATGTTCACTGCCCTTTTGATGATGAATGGTACTTTTTCCTTTAACGTAGCAAATTTTGAGATACTCTTTTTGTGAAAAAGGGATATAATTATCACGGTACAAGTCATAATCTTTCAAGTTGAATACCGTGAAGTGACCAAGCTCTTTTCTTAGATTACCTGACTTTATATTTAGAAAACCTTCGTAAAAGGATTCTATTGTTGGGGGTTTAGACGGTTTATTTTTAATCATAGTATTCAGTAAATGTACCACATATTGGGAGAAAATAATAAGGTTTATTTGCCGCAGCCATATAACATTTTGCCACTGAATTTTAATGACCCTGTTAGCACTAATAGCGGGATTGGTACTGTTTCGAAACATAGATAAAAAAATAAAGCACTCACAATTAATCCGTCTGTTCAATTTTTTTTCCCTCGACTAAAAATTGAACCAAATCTTTATGCAAATAATAGCCTACATCGGAGTTGGTGAAAACTATGTATCCCATTTTTAGTTCCTTATAGATCTCAAACTTGCATTGAAAATCGCCATTATTACCACCATGTCCAAACACTTTCCCATAGTGGCTATCGCGAATGGCTATGCCTAAACCCATTCCTTCCGGATATTCCGGTTTCGGTTGGCCCTCTTCCAGTGGAAATTCTGTAAGCAAAGTGAACATATTGCTATAGGTTGCAGGCGCCAATCCTCGCTCTTCAAGCAGGGCTATGGCAAATCGGGAAAAAGCTTTGGCTTCGGTAAACATACTCCATGCCATACCGGGCTCCTCGGGCCAGTATTGAATTGTAGGCACTCCTCTGCGATGCCCTGAAACTCCCACTTCACGCAACTCCGGACTATCGACGAAATACATATTGTATAAGTCAAGCGGTTCAATGAGCTCTTCATTAAGGATCTGCTGGATATCTTTTCCTATTACATGGGCCACAGCCCGTTTTAAATACTCAAATCCTTCTCCTGAATAGCCATATTTTGTTCCTGGTTTGAACTTCATTTCCCTCCCCCAATTTGGTAAACCTGAAACATGCATGAGCACATGGCGTCCGGTCATCAATTTATATTCCTCATATTCTTTCAAATCTTCGAAAGGCAAATATTCATGCAGGGGTTTGTCCGGATCAAAGGCCCCCCGCTCAGCCAGCCGGTTGACTACATAAGCAAATACCGGTTTGGTAACTGAAGCCGCCTCAAACAGGGACTGTTCTTTAATGGGTTCCCTGGTTATAGCATTCTGAACCCCATAGGTTTTGTGGAAAACCAATTGGCCGTCTTTAATCAATGACAGCGACACCCCTGGTATATCGTAGAAAGCTTGATAGTGTTGGATAAATTCATCCATCTTATTGGTTGCAGTGGCATCGAAATTGTGTAACAAACCCCTTTCGGGGATTAAGTCAGCGACCACTTCTTTGGTAATCATTAGAGGCGGTACTATAGTAGGATGGTTACCATTGATCTCTAAAGTGAATGGTTCCCTGAGTTTGGCTTTAAATACATCATGCTTGTGCCAGATGAGTGGATCGGGTATGGAAATATTGTAACCAGCCAATGGTAGTTGTGCGGTGTATTGGCCGGTAGAATCAACCGCAACCTGTAGCCTAAGTTGGGGATTTGTTGTCGATGAGAACTGAATGGTTCGAGGGAAAGAATATCCTTGTTCCTCTTCCCATTTTAGGACCCCACTAACTTTTTCCGTTTTTTCCGCAGGTGGCATTAAAACAACATCTCCAATATTTTTGTAGGAAGCGTGCTTCATGCTGTTGTCACCCCAGGAAGCAGCGGTCCAACGCTGATCCGTATCTTTGTCAAATACACTATAGTCAAACCCGATGGTTCGGCCTGGTACTATGTGTTCGTTTAACAATATGCGCCATTCAATAGATAATTTTGTTTTCCCCGGGAATGATTTTCACTTTTACATTATCCCAGGTCGCATGTTTAACCTGCTTATACCAAAGCATGTTTGGCTGCTCCACGATCTTTGCAGTATCCAGGTTAATTTCGTAACCAATGACTCCTGTCCCCTCAGGTTTATGGGCCGGGTCGAGATATAAAACCTGCATATCGTGGGTATACCATAATGGATTTTCAGGATTTCGAACAATATCGTCATCCCATGCTTCCACTGCAACATACAGACACTGCTCGTCCAGGTTATAACCCACCATAAGATAGGCCCGCAGGTCCCTGTCTTTCACAGAATCGGGTTGATTGGAGAAATTGGTGAGGGGATACTTGATAAGATCCGCTGTCCAGTCGGACAGATCGCCATCGACGGTTATATCCTTAATGGGATAGGCATACCCGATAGTGCCATTATTGGCCAGGGTATTTTGAGTAAAGAGGAAAAAGCTGATACAGAAAAGGCAGTGAGTAAGCCAAAGCAGAGTGTTGAAATGTGCCGGATGCATATTCGGGTGTAGTTAATACGTTTATGTATAATTTTTGAGTTCTTGCTAATAAAGACATAAGCAAAAAGGAAAAGTTGCATCCGATAAGGAATCAGTACTATGGCTGCCCGATTGGACATCGAACGGACTGATAATATCATTAACCTTGGTTTACCTATGGCTTACTTCGCCACAAATTATTTGCCAAACCCTGTCCCATCCCAAAAATCCACCTACATTTCTGTCATCTATAAAAATATCAGCGTTAATTTTTCTGCTATATCCTTTTTGTAGTGATTCGCCCGGATAATTTTCATTCACAGCATAAAATTCTACGCCGTTACTTTTACAGTAGTTCACAGCATCTTCCAGGCTTTTACCCTGCCGGTAGGTCCAAAGAATGAGTTTGTGGCCTTTTCTTTGTAAGGCCTGGATGGTGGCAAAAGCAAATAACTTCTGTTTTCCAATTTTCGGGTATCTATGTTCGACGATTGTACCGTCAAAATCTATAGCTATGGTCTTTACCGAAGTATTAATTAAGTTTTTCATGCTTTATATTGTTTTTTAGATGCGATCTTTTGCAGTTGCCTTTCAATAATAAGATCTGTAATTAAACGGGCTATGGGTTGGCTTTCAGTCTTAGAAAACAAAGCTAATTTCAGTCGTTCTTCCGAAATATCAAGACGGTACAGCATGTTTAACAACCTGTTAAAATCAGTGTTGAAGAGGTGGTTTATTTCAGCTATTAAATGTTCTTTCAGTTTTTCGAAACCGGTATCCTCTGAAAAAGTGTTTTCAATGGCCAAAGACTTAAAAGCAAGTTGAACAGCATTTTCCATTTTTTCAGTTAGTATTGACAATACAATATGTTTTGGAAATGAATGTTTCCAAAACATATTGATGTTTTAAGGGCTTTCTACAGTAATTTCTATGTTAAAAACCGCTTACTTATGATCCTTCTATGTACACGTTAGAGCCTCCGAACGGTTTTCCAGGTTATAGGAAGGCGATCGGTACCCGATCCAAATCAATTCTGGTTATAATGCATATTTTGATTGTTTTAATCTGATTTTTCCTCCTTTAACGTAGCGGTCAGGGTCTGCTCACCTTTGTTCCAACCACAGGCGGTTAATTCTTCGGTTTGCAAAGCGTCCAGCACCCGAAGTGCTTCATCGACATTCCTTCCTACATTCATGGAATACACGCTAACCCATTGTATGACACCTTGCGGGTCAATGATAAATGTCGCACGATAAGCCACTTTTTCATCGTCATCTAAAATACCCATTTCTTCTGCTAAGGATTTAGAGGTATCGGCAATCATTGGAAAAGATAGATTTGCCAAATCAGGATGATGTTGTCTCCAGCTTAAATGTACGTATTCCGAATCGGTAGAGGCTCCGATTATGTTTGCATTCCGCATAGAAAATTCAGCAGACTTTTTGTCAAATCCGATAATTTCGGTGGGGCACACAAAGGTAAAGTCTTTAGGCCACCAAAAGAGTAAAGCCCATTTACCATCGATATATTTGTGATTAATTTCTGTTATTTCAACACCATTTTCAGTTGAAATCACCGCTTTTTTGGTAAATGCCGGGAGTTTGTCACCGATGGTTAATGGCCCTTTTTGAATAAGTTGCATTTGTTGGCCATTGATTGGTTTTTTTAATGAATTACACATATACATTCAGCTTTTTAGTAATTTCTTGTTGATTTTTGTTCTTTCAGCGGAGCAAACAGGGCTTCCGGTTGTTTTTGGTGCCCTCCGTTTTTCTTTATAAAATCTGTTAAGGTTAAGGAAGCCCGCTTTAATTCACTTTGAACTTCATCTGTGTTTAAATAATCTTTGCTTGCCAGATGTAAGAGGTAGTGAAACACCCGTTTTAAGATATTTTCTCCTTTCTGCGGCTGTTTCAATTCTACATAAGTGTTGGCGAGGTTATTGCACGATATAATGTATATCTGAATAAATGGAATACCTGCCTGCATACATTCGAGTGGATGATTGTTTAATACCTCGGCACGGTACAGCGCCTCCTCATAACCCATTAAAGCTTCTTGGAATTTCTCCTTGCCGAACAGTTCGTTGGATCCAGTGACTTTTGCTTTCCAATGGTTCTCAATCCGGTGTAAACATAATTCGCTCATTTTATCTTAGGTTTTTGTTGGCGAAGTTCCAGTTTACAATGTCCCAAAAAATTTCTACGAATTTTGGGCGTGCATTTCTGTAATCAATGTAATAAGCATGCTCCCATACATCGAGGGTGAGGATAGGGATTTTGTTTTCAATTATAGGTGTTTGGGCATCTTTCATCGGTAGAATTTCTAAGGTTCCTTCCTGGTTTTGGGCCAACCAGGCCCAACCGGAACCAAACAATTTAGTAGCACTGGCAGAGAATTCTTCTTTAAACTTTTCAAAACTTTCAAAATCCCGCACAATGAGTTCTTTAATTTTTCCTTCCGGCTCTTTCCCGCCATTGGGAGAAAGGCAGTGCCAAAAGAAACTGTGATTCCAGTGTTGGGCAGCATTATTAAAAAGCCCTGCGTTGTTATCCTGAAATCCGGTTTGTATAATTTTCTCCATAGAAGCATCGGCCAATGGCGTATCTCTAATCAATTTATTTAAGTTGTTCACATAAGCCAGGTGGTGCTTGCCATAATGATAGTCGAAGGCCTCTTTGGTTATGATGGGGGCAAGTGCTTCTTTATCATACGGTAATTCAGGGAGTTGATGTGTAATCTTCATATGTTAATTTCTATGTTTATTGGTTTTCAATTTTAAAATCTTTAAAGCTTTTTTTATTTCGGTGACCTTAGATAGTTCAACCACTGCTTTTTTCATATCTTTTTTCATAAGACCTGAATCTTTGATTTTTCGGTCTATTTGTCTTTTTTCCGCTTCCAATAATTCTATGACGTATTCCATAATGATATCATGTTTTAACACGTGTTAGACATGCAAAAATATAAAAGTTAGATATATCTAACAATACTTATTAGTTAAATTATTTTACTTTTGCGAGTATTATGATTTCACACACGGAAGAAGATTATTTAAAAGCATTGTTCCGCCTCGTTTCCGGAAAGCAAGGAAAACAGGAGGCTGGTACCAATGCACTGGCCGATTTGTTATCTTTAAAACCCGCCAGCGTGAACAACATGCTCAAAAAGCTCCGGAAGAAGGAGCTTATTGATTATGAGAAATACGGAAAAATATCTTTCACGGATAAAGGAAGGCAAATTGCCCTTCTGGTTGTAAGAAAACATAGGCTTTGGGAGACATTTTTGGTTGATAAGCTTGGTTTTAGCTGGGATAGGGTACATGATATTGCTGAACAACTTGAGCATATTCGTTCCGATGAACTTGTTGAAAAACTGGATTGGTTTCTTGGCCATCCCGAATATGACCCACACGGAGATCCGATTCCGCGTTCTGATGGAAGCACACCGACTACTCCTTCCGCGGTACTTTCAAGTATGCAGAAGGGTGACGTATGTAAGGTTATGATGGTTAAGGATACATCTGCTGCTTTTCTTCAATATTTAGAGCGGCTATCTATTCATGTGGGGACATGTGTTTCGGTTATGGATAAAGTTTCTTTTGACAATTCTTTGGTCATTGAAGTGGATGGAAAGCGCCATACTGTATCCCAAAAGGTAGCCGATAATCTTTATGTTAGCTATTGCTAAAATTTATGGTGTAAAATAAAGGTCGATTGAAATTTAAGATGGTTCCTATTGAAGGGGTAAACATGTAAAGCCCGTTTTCTTTATAAAAGTGAAACCAAACAATAACTATGATTAGCATTTCCAACCATGTTATTGGTTAACTATTAGAACCATGTATGACCAGAATACTTAATAATTTCAAGATAATGAATCCCTTTTCCCCTTTTAGAACCAGGTAATAAATTGCCCTGGTTTTTGCTAAATAATAATTAAATTTCTGTATTAAAAATAAATCAAACCTCTCAATAATTTGTCATTCAGGCACAAGTACAGCGCCAGTCATGGTTGGATCAGGCAGTCCGGAACCACTTTTACCAAGACACATCACCGGTAACCACTACCCGCCCGGATTCCGGTTACGTTTGATCGTTTTGGTATTACGGTTATTAAGCCGCTGTTTATCAGTGATAAAAGTTATTGGGTTTTATACGGGAGCATTTTAAACAAAACAAGTTACCGCTCCAAATGCTTCATTATCTGATGAATCGATAGTTGACATATTAACCGATTCTCAGGATAAGCTTTTCATGGATTTATTACATTGGCCATATCTGCAATTCGTCGTGATGCCTAAACAATTCAGTAATTTTTAATTTTGTTGGTATTGGGAGACAAATTACGGTTGATAACTTGACTATGGAAAATATAAACAACACCAATAACCAGCAAAATCCTCAAAATAGCTTTCAAAAGATTCGAGGAATTTTAAATTACCATAAGATAAGCGGCAAGGTAATGGCCATGATTCTGGTATTTATGTTGACGATGGTAATTTTCACTTTCATCGTAACCACTCAAAACCTAACGGCCTTGGATGCTGTGGACCTGATTCGAAAGATTCGCATTCCTGTTCCTATTACGACAGCCGATGTTATTAGCGGAACAAACAGGGTATCCGCTTCACAGCGGGCCTACTTTATGACAGGCGAAATACGTTTTAAAGAAGAGCGTTTGGATATTTGGGAAAACCAGATAGACCCCGCCATCAAAAACTTAATCAGTCTGAAGCGTCTGTTAAATGAAGAAGATCAGCAGAATTTGAAGAAAGCTATAGTCGTTGCCGGTAAATACAAAGATTTACAAAATGAGCTTGACCAATACTACGAAACCCATCTCAAAAATATTGAAGCAAAGCTGACAGCCTTTGATACTTCCACGATAGACTTATATGCTTATGATATTGTTCAACGAGAAGCATTCAGAGATGAACTCAACAACCTGGTGGCAAGGTCTGCCTCCGATATGCGAAAAGAACTTCGAAACCTGTTGTTGCCTTTGAATAACACTCAGCGGGAAGTATTGAAATCCGATGTTGTTCAACTGAAAGAAGATATCAAACATACCAATACTATAGTGATCATACTGTCACTGGGGTCATCGTTGTTTTGGTTGTTTGTGGCCCTGTTTATTATCCGTTCTTTAAAATTTTCGATCCAAAAACCGGTAGATATTCTTAGACGTCTGGAAGTAGGGGAACTGCCCGAGGATACTTTGGCCTCAAAAGATGAATTAAACGACATTATTCAGGCGAGCAAGAATCTATCTGCTAATCTTAAAAAGGCATCGGACTTTGCCCTGGAGATCGGAGAGGGGCGGTTTGAATATAAATTTCAACCATCTGGTGAGAAAGATTCCTTAGGTAATGCCCTGGTTCAGATGAGAGATAAACTGCAGGCAGTTGCTATAGAGGATAAAAAACGAAACTGGGTGACCAAGGGCATGGCTGATTTGGGTGAAATTCTCAGATCAAATGAAAATTTCGCTGAGTTGCACTATGGCATTATTACTTTTCTGGTCAAATATCTCGATGCCAATCAGGGTGCAATTTTTCAGGTTGAGGAGGACGAAGATGAAAACTTAACCCTAAAAATGATGGCTTGTTATGCCTACAACCGTCAAAAATTTTTGGAAAAAGAAGTAAAACCCGGAGAAGGGCTGGTGGGTCAGGTTTATCTTGAAAAAAAGTCGACTGTATTGACTGAGATTCCTGAAGATTACATCAACATAACCTCCGGGCTTGGTGGCACCAGGCCTAGAAGTATCTTAATTTGCCCGGTAATGACCAACGAGACGGTAAACGGGGTCATTGAAATGGCAAGCTTCAAATCCTTTGAAGATTACCAGATAGATTTCGTAAAAAAGATCGGAGAGCAAATTGCTTCGGTCATTTCAAATATTAAAGTAAACATCCGGACCACCTACCTGCTTCAGGAATCGCAGGAACAGGCAGAAGAAATGAGGGCACAGGAAGAAGAAATGCGACAAAACGTTGAAGAACTGGAAGCGACTCAGGAAGAAATGGCGAGGAAGGAATTGGAAATTTCAGCGCAACTTGAAGCTATAAACTCCACTGTGGCTCAAATAGAATTCGATCCAAAGGGCTATGTATTGAAGGCAAATAAACTCTTTACCGAGGCGATGCAATATTCATTGGAAGAAATACAGGGAAAACACCACAGGATCTTTGTGGATACGGAACTGGCAAACTCGGATGAGTACCACTCACTTTGGGAAAACCTGGCAAATGGAAAACAACAGTCCGGCGACTTTAAGAACGTAGCGAAAGATGGATCCGAAGTATTGATTTCTGCCACCTATACACCAGTTATTGATCAGGAAGGAGCAGTAACAAAAGTGATCAAACTGGCCATCATCAAGGAAGTGAAAAACAAACAGGTTTTGGCAGGGGTACGTGGAACCGGCGAATGAGGCACCCTATTTCTCATGAAACAGACATTGCCCATACATTTTCAGAAATAAGCGACCAGTACCGGGAGAACCCTGTTGCTTTGCATCTCAGAGGTATGAATATGTTGTTTGTGGGTAGCGGTATTCCGGCACTGGCCATCACCTCTCAAAATATTTTTAGTATTACGGATACTGTGATCCATTCCGAAAAGGATACGATTGAATTAATCGATATACAAAAAATTATAGATACTTCGACATTTATTGCGGAAATTTTGACAGCCCTTTAAAGGAAAATATGCCGATCCGCTAAATTCTGTCGACATTCAATAAGATGAATTTCAAACTTCTTCGGTCCGGTAGTGTTTTATTGTTACCGCTACTTTTGACCTTGTGTAGCATAATCTCGTTGAGTTTAATTAATCTCTCTAAAGGTGATTTGTTTTAAAACTTAAGTGTATTGTCAATTATTCATCCCATGATTTTAGAAACCACCCATATCAACAGAACAGATCAGCAATTCATTGCTGATCTGGTGGATAAGCCTTACTCATTTTTTCAAAAGATAAAATTAAAAAATGTTCGTTCCCGCTGGATGTTGATTGAGAAAGTGGGCCCAAATTTGAATTCATACTTCGATCCGGTTTCGGAAGCTCTCCGGGGCAGGATTGAACGGCGTCCCAAGGGCATTGTGATCAATATTTCGGGCCATTCGAAAACCTATAGCTGGGCAATTCCCTACTATCAGTTGGTTATCTACAAAACCGACAGCATCAGCATCCATGCGCAAGGACGGTTTATTCAGTTTGGGAAAAATGGGAGTTATAAAGAGAATAAGTCATTTTTTAAAAAGCTGTTGGATTTAAAGGCGCAGCATAGTACAGGCTATTACCAATTCAGTGGTTTCTGATAAATAGCGCCATTACCAAAATCAAACCTGTTCTCAGGTATGCTCAAAAGGAAAAGACAGCTTTACTTCCGGAAAGAATCAAAATCCAGTTGCCATTTACTCTTGCTATGGCCGTAAGCCATGGCTGCCATCCTTCAGTACTTTTGTCCGGTTTTAATATATTTGATGCTTATTAAAGAAATATGGTCTGTCGATCCTTGAGAATTCCATAGCGCGATAAAAGCAAAAGAAAAGGGTAAGGAAAGTCAGCTTGACCCGGAGGCGATAAATTAGTATTCAGGTTATAAATCCAAATAAAGATAAACATGAAAAACGATTATGTGACACCACTTTCTATAATTTCTTTATTATTGCTTGTCTTCGGTTGCAAGCCCTCGGTACACCAGGCCCTTATTGAAAATTCGAAAAAGTTCAGGCCCGATGAAGAGGTCAGGGCGTTGATGATCAAAGAGGTGAACGCGATGGAAGATGAATTTGACCCCGAATACAATTCTCTGAAAACTTTTATCCCCAAAACTGCCAACCGTTACCATTCCACCCGTGTGGGCATGTACAATCATCCTGTCAGAGGTACTTCGCGTTATGCGGTAAAGCTGCTGGAGACCGGTGATCCCGGATATATTGAACGTGCCCATAAAGTGATCGAAGCGATAATAGCGGCACAAGATCAGGACAGCACCAGTGAAATTTACGGTATCTGGCCTTATTATTTTGAAGAACCCCGCGACCTGATGATCGAAGCCGTACCCGGCTGCCCGCTGGCCAACCTGAGTTGCACATTGGGCAGTTTGGATTGCAGCAGTTGATCCAGCCTGATGCCCGGTATCTCCCTCAAGGACTGCCCATCGACCGAAGTTACCTCAGTTGAAAGCCTGCGCTTACTGATATTATCACCCTGGCCGCTGATGACCACCTCTTCCAGACCTGTCATTTTTTCATGAAGGGTAATGCTGAGGTTTTCAAGGTCATTCAATTCGCTGATCTCAATGGTTTTTGAACTAAAACCGATAAAACTTACGACGATCATGTTGTGCTTCGACGGATCAATTTCAAGACTAAACTCACCGTTATGATTAGTAACGGTTCCGGTCATTGTTTCCTGGATAACAATGTTAACACCAGGTAGCGGCTCATTGGTCTTTTGCGCAACCACCCGGCCCTTTATCACCTGTTGAGCAAAATCCAGACACGGAATGGAAGTCAATAGAATAATCAGGTAAAGTGTCCTTTTCATACTTATCATGCATTGGTGGATGAGTGAACTGTTAGCAAAATTATGGCATGACCTTTCCCGAAAGCCGAAAAGCAGGTTATCAAATGCCTAAGTTTAGATCAAGCTTTTTTAACTAAAATGTTAACATAGTGTGAGTACAGTATTAACGACAGTGGACAAGGTAAAAAATTAGCAAATAGTTACTGATTTAAATATTTGATAATCAGAAAGATAATATGTTTAATATTGGTGCTGTCCACTGATAACATAAAAATCTTCTCAGCCCCTTGCCCTTGATCCACATTCTTCTGTTACTTGACCGGTTCGCTTCAATCCCCCATTTCTTTTTGATCCCGATCACTTTAGCACTTCTGGTACCTCTTTGAAATGAGGATTCCCCCCTGGACCCCTTAGCCCTCAATCGTGATGAGGATTCCCTGGTACTGAGTTTTCAACTCATTTTAACTAAAACATAGCTACACCTCCTTATAAAAACCATTTCCCCGGCGTTGCAAACGCCAGGCCATGGACTCCGCATTAGTCTGCCCCTCTGTCCTGCCAGACATGTGGACGAGAAAGATTGCCCTTTTGGCCACTCTGAAATACGGACGCTAGGGGGGACGATCAGGGATAAAGCTTCATGCAGGCGTTTCGGTTAATTACAGCTTAGACTCTCCGTATTTTTTCCATAGTTGTATCCACTTACTGTCTTCCACCTGCTTTAGCTCAAATACCCTTTTAATGTGGTTTAGTTGAAAAAATTCTGTCAAACACTCATAGCGGTCATTTTCAGACAAAGCCCCTTTTTCCCTGATCCAGTCATTTTGAAAGCCAGCCCTATCATTTTCCAGGAGAAACCCTAAGCTTTCCCTGAGATTCTCATTGATACTTCTTAACAATGCGTTATAATGTTTAGCGCTTTCCAGATCACTTTCCAGTTGTTTGATTTTTTCCAGTTGGGCGGTTACTTGTTGGTTTAGTTTTGAAATGGATTCGTTGACTGGGGTCGAGTTGAAGATTTCCTCGACAGATGCGTCTAAGAGGTTGACCACTTCGTTGAGTCTTTCGATGGTTAATGGGGTTTCTCCTCTTTCCACCCTGCCATAGCTGCCCTGAGAAATATTGAGCTTTTTAGCCATTTGCGTCTGGCTATAACCCTTGGCAATTCTTAATTCTTTTATGGCTTGATACACTTCGATCATGCAGCTAATATAAAACTATAATTTACCTAAATAACATTTCACGCTAAGTAATCTGTCATATAAGGGAATAATAATTGTATCATAATTTGCCTATATTACATTTTATGCTTAATTTGTGCTCAATTCAATCGATTGCTGGCGAACGTGGAAAATTTCCTGTAAGCAAGTTAAATTGATCTGGTATCAATTTGAGCAAGGTAGGCTGGGCACGAAAAACAGCCATTTAAAACTATTTAACCATGAAGATAAATTATGTAGCCTTTTGGAAAACAACCAATTTTAACCTATTAACAATATATAAAATGAGACAAGCATTAAAAGAAGCCATATTTAATCTTGGCAAAAAGTATCCTGAGATGCGAGGGATCGAAAACCTGTTAGTTTTCAAGGAAACCAGGCAACTGAAAAAGATTGTTTTTGAAATCATTTATGATATCAGCATGGATGAGCACATCAGAGACATGGGGGACTATGAGGATAAAATCATGATCCTGTGGTTGTTGCACAATTTGATTTACGATTTGGAGGGCATTGATAATCACAGCATATCAAATCAACCGGCTATGACAAAAGCTTCGTAAAACCCGTTATTCCGTGATTTTTTTCTGCTTGACCGGTTCGCTTCAATCCCCCATTTCTTTTTGATCCCGATCACTTTAGCACTTCTGGTCCTTCTTCGTCATGAGGATTATCCCCTAAACCCTCCTCATCTGTGATGAGGATTCCCTGGTACTGAGTTTTCAACTCATTTTAACTAAAACATAGCTACACCTCCTTATAAAAACCATTTCCCCGGCGTTGCAAACGCCAGGCCATGGACTCCGCATTAGTCTGTCCCTCTGTCCTGCCAGACATGTGGACGATAGTGGTCTGAGTTTTCAACTTATTTTAACTAAAACAAAGCTACGCCTCCTTACAAAAACGATTTCCCCGGCGTTGCAAACGCCAGGCCATGGCCTCCGCATTAGCCTGCCCCTCTGTCCTGCCAGAAATGTGGACGAGAAAGATTGCCCTTTTGGCCACTCTGAAATGCGGACGATAGTAGGTGCGATGAGGAGTTTTGGCCATATAACAATGCTTTTAACAGCCTAAAGTGTTCTGTATGAACAATTTAAATCAAGGTCACTTAAAGCTTGAGAAGGTTACTAAAATTCTTATTCACGTATATATAGGTATCAGGTGAATTTTTTGTGTTTAACCAAAACTTTTTGTCATGCATAAATATAAAGTAGTTTACTCTATAGAACATGCAGAAGAGCTTGAATTCAAAAAAGAAATGCATAAAGCGCTCGATTACAGCGTGCTGAAGGAGTTTCTTTTGCGATTGATAGCCGCAAAGCATGGGATAGATGAGGGTTTGATGAAAATTCATGACGTTGAAAAAGCCACGGAAGCCGATAGTTAATGTAGTGGAAACGTTAGGAGTTTACCTATGAACCGTTTTAATTGTGGCGTGATTGGGGTTTCAGAGCAAGGTTTCGTTTTTCATTCACAAGATGAGCCAATAATGTACTAACCCTGAATTTTTTTTAACCAAGCCCTCTAATTCAACGCAACGAAAACACTATTACTTTTATTTTCAGGGAGTAATTACAAAGGTGTACCTTTGTTTTACTCCTTTTACTTCTTTTCTTATCATAAATACCCTGGTGTTTGATCTTTGTTTTATAATAATAAAAACCAATTGAGGGGAATATGTATGCAATCATTTTTTAAGGCGGGGGAGGAAGCTCCGCTCGATATCAACAAACCATAACGGTAGTTAACCTTACTGTGCCTGAGTTGTTTCATAGCGGTTTTACTAGTGCCTATTTCGAGTAATACAGGCTTTTCCCTTGTTTCAACTACAAAATCGGGATTTACTATATGGCTACCGGTTGTATATGAAATTACACCATCTCTCAGCACTCTTCTTAAATACATTACCACGATGTCTTCAACCAGCTTACTCCTGAACTGCTCAGGTAGAGTTTGTCCATACAACGTGGATAGCAATGCCCTTCGCAGTGAAGGAGACATAAAAAATGCCTTTTTGTTTTTCAAGATTTTAGTATCCAAACCGCCAAAAGGTATTAACACGTTTAGTAATTCAGCTTTGGCCAGTATGTCAATCAGGTCATTAATTTCAGTCTTTTTAATGCCCACTAACCCCGCCAGTTTTTCGGTATTAATTTCGTCAGAGCCTGCCAGTCTCAGCATAAGCCGCTCTATTTTTACATGATCCGAATAGGTCGGATTTAGCTTGGGAATGTCCTCCAGAATTATTCTTTTAAACAAATCGAGAATACTATCGTTTATTGTGAATTTATCTTTGAAAAACAAAAAATTGGGTATATTCTGATAACTGATGTAACCCTGCAGGAGCTTTTTTATTTCCAAGGGTTTTACAGATTCAATTTTGTTATAATAGGTAGTGACTATGCTGCCAAATGACTGAACTTTGATAAAAGCCTCTTCCGCATTTTCGCTGTAAAACAAGGCTTCCTTCAAATCACTCGCCAATCCCTTCTCCGGGAAAACCATATTACCATCTTGCTCCATGCAGGTTTTTGCCGCAATAAATTCAATAAACTTGAAGGGATAGATTTTTTCAATGCGCATTCTTCTCGCTAAGTCGGCGGTCTGATTCAACAACAAGGCCGATGAACCTGTGCAAAGCATAAAGGCTGATCTCGCTTCATCATAGAGAATTTTTAAGGTTTTGCTCCAGTGTTCGTCATCGTGAACTTCGTCAAACAGCAATGTAATAGGCTCTTTTAATTCATTAAACCGCTTTTTTATGATATTTCTTTGAAATTCTTCCAAGGCGATATGCAGATCGATTCCCAGGTTTTTTAATGTGTTGACATTAAAAAAATAGATATTTTTTGAGTGTTCATGATAGATGTAATTGGCTGTTTGCCATAACAAAGTAGTTTTTCCAACCCCTCTAAGCCCTGACAGGCTGACAAATCGGGGTTCGATTCCGGATTTTAAAAAGTCTTTGGCATATTTTCGAAGAAGCACATATACCAGCCTTGTAGGATATCGCAGCTTTGTTATGGGGTGTGGAATAAACGGCTTTCAATAGCTCCTCTGGTAACTACTGTATTGTCGAGATAGTATTTTAAGCTGTCTTCCATTATTTTTCACAAAGATATTGTATCGTGTCAGCCAATATACTTAATTCTTTGAATAATTGTTGCATACTATTACTCCGTTGGTTTTCAGGATTTTTTTATAATTTGCGATTGTATAGCAAAAGTAAATGCTGTAATTTCTCCAAAAATATCTGAGGAGCTATACCATGCAATATGACGTAAAAACACCGGAAGAATACATCGAGGCACTCGAGGATGATTGGAAACGTGAAAAGCTGGAGCACCTGAGAACGTTGATTAAGTCAAAAGCGCCGGATTTTGTGGAAGGTATCGAATACAAAATGCTTAATTACAGTGATGATAGGGGCACCATTTTTTACCTAAATGCACAAAAAAATTATGTAAGCCTTTATACGGGTGATGCAAAAAAAATAGACCCCGATGGCAGCTTATTGAAGGGGATTGACGTAGGCAAAGGATGTATCAGGTTCAAAAAGTCGGTGGCTATTTCCGATACCGGCATTGACGAATTTGTAGACCGGGCGGTCGAACTTTGGAAGAATGGAGAGGACATTGGCTGCTAATACACACTAAAATGTCTACGATAGTTAATAAGGCCTTACTTACCCCCTTCCACCCACATTATTTCTTCAAAACCAAAAGTTCCTCCCCCACACTCAAACCCACACCCAAACTCACACTATACTTCTTTAAATTCCCTGATTAATTCTGAGGCTGTCAGAATGTAGTTATTCAGATCTGGCCAGCAAATAGCGAAGCCATTGCCACATAATTCCCAATTTTCGCGCTCATCCTGGGTGGATTGATTCAATATTGGCAAATACTTCAGCGGGACTTTGAAAATACTACCGTCCAATAACTCCACACACATGAATTGTTCCTGAAATCTGATGTCTGCCGCTGCAAATTTTTCATTTACCATTTCATTTCCGTTTTACTTAGTCTAAATTGGTTTTCTGTCAGGGTTAGTCGAAAGTTTGTATTGCCCGGTTTATGGGCAGGTATGTAAATTAGGGTTAGCCGAGTATGTTGTATGCGGTTGAATCCGATAAAAAAACTATCTCATGATAATAAACTCAAAAAACACAGTTAAACTTACATTTTAATACTAATTAATAATTCAATTATTCTATTAAGCAACTAAGTCCCTAAAATCTTCAATATTGTTGCAAAAATCTACCAGTAAAACACCATTTTGTTACCAGGTAATTTAACGGCGATTCTTTTCTGGTTCAGGTCGACATTCTTGTATCTATGCGCATCTTTTTTAGATAAGTTCAAGTTACTTGATTTTAATAGCAGGATTTTACAGATTTTAAGAAGTAAGAATTATTTTGTCCGGGACAATTTGTTACAGGTTACTATGGGAAACTACAGTATTTCAAACTTTGGGCAGGCAAGTGGTTTTAAATTTGACGATCGAATATTTTAAAAGCGTGCGTTTGCTAACCGCTTTATTCATACAGTTGATTCGTTGCGCACAAACTACCAATACCTTGACAATTTTTATGGGGATTTCTTTGAAATAAAGCTGATATGATGGTGCCCGCTCTTCTAAAAGCATTAGTGATTGGCCAGAGCATAGCAATCTGGTCCAGATCTTTCAATCTGCCATTATATAGGAGGTTTTAGACAAGCTAACAAACAGCCTCCTGCAAAAAGTTCTTCCGGGTTATGTTAATTGATTAATCAGCCTTTTTCTTAATTGGAAGCTACTGAAGGTTTAGGCATATCTTTGGCCATTTTGGTGTTTTCCTTCACAGGCTCTTCGCTTTTGGGCGTTTCTTTCCTGGCATATTTTGGCATAGCATTGCCGTAGTCGCTTTTTCCAATTTGAATTTCCCTGACCTTTTGTCCCATTTTACTTTGACCGTTAAACTGGGCACCTGATTCGACAATTAACTTATTGGTGAGGATATCACCGCGGATTTTTGCAGTGGGCTTTAAAACCAGAATGTCACTGATCTCAACCTTACCTTTGACCTCACCCTCAATATCAGCGTTTTGCGCCAGAATGTTGCCCTCTATATAGGCAGATTTACCTATGACAACCTTTGATTTGGCGGTAATATCTCCATAAACTTTTCCCTCGATTCTTAAATTACCATAAGTCTCGATACTACCATTCAGTGTAGTACCTTTACCTATGGTATTGCTGATGTTACTGGCTTCTTGCGCTAGCTTTTCCTCTTGTTTATTATTGAACATAGCATCTGTTGTTTTGGTTGGTAATACGGATTCAATCCAAAGTTAGCACTAATTTAAAGTATTCCTAAAACAATTTAAGAGCGAATTCTCTCTAAAAGTCACCTCAAAATTACATAACGATCTGATTTCTAAAAATTTGATAATAATTATCGCTTCATTACTTCAAGTACACATTAAAATTTTTTTTTATTAAAGTGTAGTAGATTTTTGACCTTAAAAGTTTAATCTTCGGTTTTTACATGAAAATTTGTAGCTTAAATTATTGGTATTTGTCGATGATTGGATCCAACAGGTTTGCGGGCCTTTGATAATTTGAAAAATTTTATGAAAATATTTTCTTCAGCACAAATCAGAGCGGCCGACGCTTACACGATCAGGAATGAACCGATTCCTTCCATTGATCTCATGGAGCGGGCATCGCTGGCTTTTGTGAAAAGTTTTGTGCAACATTATATGACGGATAAAGCCGTATGGATTTTTTGCGGCACTGGCAACAATGGGGGTGACGGGCTGGCCATTGGCAGAATATTGACTGAAAAAAAATATAACGTCAAAATTTTTGTAGTAAGCGTTAGTGATAAATCATCTGCCGATTTTGCCATCAATGAAAAAAGAATTCCTGAAGGTGTAGAAAAGTCAACTATAGGCAGTAGCTATGAAATACCTCAAATACCTGAAAACATACTGCTAATTGATGCTATTTTCGGTTCAGGGCTGGACAGGCCGGTCACTGGTTTATTTGCTGAGGTGATTGAGACAATAAACCAGTCGGGCGCTATCGTGGTTTCGGTTGATATTGCGTCGGGGTTGTTTGCAGACCGGCCGGGTTCAGGTGGTGTCATCATAGAGCCGCAACTAACCATTTCATTTCAATTACCAAAAATGGCATTTTTATTACCTGAAAACCGGCTTTGGGTAGGGGAGTGGGAAGTAGTGGATATTGGCCTGAGCCCGGAGTTTATCGATCGGACAGAATGCGCTGATTTTTTTCTGCAACCGGCTGATATGCAGCCTATGCTAAAAACCAGGGACAAGTTTGCTCATAAAGGAAATTTTGGCAGGGCTTTGCTTTTTACAGGGAGTGCCGGCAAGATGGGAGCGGCCATACTGTCGAGCCGTGCCTGTTTGAGGACAGGTACTGGGTTGCTGACTGTGCATGTACCCGGGTGCGGATATGAAATCATGCAGATTGCCGTGCCGGAGGCGATGGTTTCTATCGATGAAGGTGACCGGTTTATATCATGGCTTCCTGAAAAGCCGGATTGCGATGTCATCGGCATTGGCCCGGGCATTGACACCCACGAAGAAACGGCACGTCTGATGGAGGAATTGCTGAATCAGTATCGCCGACCTGTTGTTATTGATGCCGACGGGCTGAATATAATAAGTCAGCACAAACACTTGCGGGATAAAATCCCCCCTCAATCGATTCTGACCCCACATCCCAAGGAGTTTGAAAGAATTGCAGGCACCTGGGATAATGACTATCAACGCCTGGATTTGCAAAGGGAATTTTCGCAACAATACAATATATACATAGTTTTCAAAGGTGCCCACACCACTGTTTCCACACCGGACGGGCGTACCTTTTTTAACAGTACGGGCAATCCGGGCATGGCCACTGCCGGCAGTGGTGATGTGTTGACAGGAATTATTACCTCTTTGCTTGGCCAGGGCTACATAGCTGAGGTGGCGGCTACCCTGGGTGTTTACCTGCATGGTTTGGCAGGCGATCTGGCGGCGGCTGAAAAAGGGGAAGAGGCTTTGATCTCCGGTGATATTATTGAATTCCTGTCCGCTGCATTCCGGCAACTGCGATCCAAATGCCCTGAAAAACCTGAACTTTATACTTAAACAATTAATTATCAGGATAAAAAATGTGAATATTTGCTACAATATTACCTGGCTGTCAACACAAATTAAGTACTAGTTACTGGCTTCGGGAATTTTTTTTTGTACATTTGTCATGGTTTAATATAAAACAAACCTTCCTAACACCCTTTTACCTATATATACTGTTTGAAATTCTGACCCTGATACAAAAGTTATCCAAGGGCTTTTTAATTTTTTAGGAAAATATAAAACCTTGGTGTGCTTTTTGCTGTATACTTTATATAAGTAATTTGGTGAAATGATAGGTTCAAGATATGAAAAGAATATTACTATTATTAATTTTGTGTGTTTTCGGTTTTGTTGGTTGGGTCAGTGGTCAGCAAAAGCCTCATATAGCGAGAGTTAACGGGGAAGTAGTTAAAAAGGATTATCAGGTAGAGTTGTTTCCTAATCCGGCTTTTGAATATCTGACTATAAAATCTTCAGGAGATAATTTTGTGGACCCGGCGTTTGAGGTAGTGAGCCTGATAGGCAACAAAGTTCGTACAGAAGTAGTAAAAATCGACGACAGTCAATACAGAATACCTGTTCGGCAATATGCGGCAGGACATTATATATTGATTATTAAAGATAATGGTACCCTCTACAGGAGGGCATTTAAATTTCAGAAAGTTATAAGGTAATTGTTTTAAAGGCGGTTGAACTTCAATCGCTTTTTTCTTCTTAAATAACTTAGGTTTTAGCTTGTGCCAGACTTAATGACATTTAAAACCCCACCCCTTGATAGCTTTAGCGGGAGACTGAACCTGCCTTTATTATCTGAATGTATTCTCTCGGTTAATTTTGAAACTTTAGCCTAAAATGACGCAAGTTTGTAATTTGATTTGTGTTGAGTCAATTGTTCAAAAATTTTATTTATTGACAGTTTCATTCACAGTCTGAAGCCAAGGTTGTTGTCTGTTGTCTCAACGAGTTCCGGTTGAAGCTTCAACTTTAAGTTTAAAACTCAGCGTTACCGGGTGTTCTGGGGAAAGGAATGACATCCCTGATGTTATTCATGCCTGTAACAAATTGCAAAAACCTTTCAAAACCAAGTCCAAAACCACTGTGAGGAGCTGTTCCGAATTTCCGGGTGTCCAAATACCATTGTAGATCATCAACGTGAATACCTGTTTTTTCCATTTTTTCCACCAACCGGGTATAACGTTCCTCTCTTTGTGAGCCTCCGATTATTTCACCAATCCCGGGAAAGAGTACGTCCATGGCCGCCACAGTTTTTCCATCTTCATTGACACGCATATAAAAAGCCTTGATGTTAGCTGGATAATTGTAGATAATCACAGGTTTTTTAAAGTGTTTTTCTACCAGGTAACGTTCATGTTCGGATTGCAGGTCAGCCCCCCAGTCCTCGATTAAAAACTGAAAGCGTTTCTTTTTGTTGGGTTTAGAGTTTTTTAATATCTCGATAGCTTCGGTATAGGAAATCCTTTCGAAATCATGATTTCCTACAAACTCCAGGCTTTCCAGTAAAGACATGGGCCTCCGGTCTTCCTGTTTTTTGTTTTTGTCTTCATCTTCAGCCCTCTTGTTTAAAAACGCCAAATCTTCCCGGCAATGTTCCATCGCGTATTTAACCAGGTATTTTACAAATTCTTCGGCCAGATCCATATTGTCTTCCAGGTCATAGAATGCCATCTCCGGTTCAATCATCCAGAACTCTGATAAATGACGACTGGTATTAGAGTTTTCGGCCCGGAAGGAAGGCCCGAAGGTATATATCTCCGACAATGCCAGGGCTGCCAACTCCCCTTCCAACTGGCCCGATACGGTGAGGTTGGTTTTTTTTCCAAAAAAATCTTTACTGTAATCAATCTGTCCGTCATCACCTCTTGGAGGTTTTTCCAAATCCATGTTGGTAACGACAAAAGTTTCCCCGGCACCCTCAGCATCAGAAGCCGTGATAATGGGTGTATGCACATTTAAAAAGCCTTTTTCTGTAAAAAATTGATGTACAGCAATGATCATGGCATGGCGAATGCGGAAAATAGCACCAAAAGTATTGGTTCTCGGCCTGAGGTGGGCAATTTCCCGCAAAAATTCCAGTGAATGCCGCTTAGGTTGTAATGGGAATTTCTCGGGATCGGCCTCGCCCAGCACCTCTATTTCCTGCGCCAGTACTTCTACCGTCTGTCCCTTACCCTGCGATGCGGTGATCTTTCCGGTCACCGATATACAGGCACCGGTAGTGATTTTATCCAGAATTTCTTCGCTGACAGAACCTGCATCGACAACGACCTGCAAATTGCGGATAACCGAGCCGTCATTCATGGCGATAAAGACTACGTTTTTGCTGTCCCTTTTTGTCCTTACCCAGCCTTTTACCACCACAGTCGATTCAAACTGATCACTGTTCAACACATCAATGATTCTGGTTCTTTTGCTTTTACTCACTTTTACTAACATCTTAATTAAAATTTTATCCTGGAAATCTCCCTGCCTCTGGCGTAAGCATCTCACACTAACTCTAGCGCCCCTTGGCTATTGCACAAATTAAGAATATGTATTTTTATTTTACATGTGAAAACCTCCGTGTCTCTTTGCGTCTTTGTACCTTCGTGGTGAAAAATGGTTAACTACAAAGGCACCAAGACACCAAGAATTTTGTCGAAAACGCTGTGCTACACCCACGGGACGCTTGCGCTAAGCTATGAGCTATTCGTAAACCAAACATGTAACATCACACCAGTTGGTTCTTTTGCTTTCATTCACAAGGTAACAGTTTTTTTCCCTTGAAACCTTACCTTCATTTCTTTTTACTACAACCTTTATCATGCAACAACCTGCCTTAAAAGATTTCCCTAATATCAGGTGCACCGACCTCCTGTAAAATGTTAGCAAAAAAACGATAATTTGCTGTTTTTATCAAAGAATAAAAGAATTATTATAAATTTGAATTAAATAACAATTAATTCAAATTTAGGTTGATTAGCTGAGATCAGCTATTTTAATCCTTTTAATAAAGTGTGATGAGCCGGTGTAAAAATTGTATGATCTTAACATGTATATCTTTTAAGTTAAATTATACAAAAGATGAGAATTTCGCCGTTTATCTTTATTAAAATTTCAAACGACAAAAGATTTAATTGAAGAGCTGTACATGCAGAAGCTTAATTTAAGTCAAACTTTATCGCAGAAGTTATCACCACAGCAGATCCAGTTTATCAAGCTGTTACAAATCCCGACTGTGGAGCTGGAAACCCGGATCGAAGAGGAGCTGGAAATTAACCCTGCGCTGGAGGAAGGAAAGGAAGAGACTCCGGAGGAGATATCATCACAGGATGATTTTGAGGAAGATACTTATAACAAAGAAGATGACGTAAATGTCGAAGATTATTTGAGGGATGAAGATTTCAGCGGCTACAAAATGCAGGGAGATGGCAATTACCCGACTGAAGAAGATAAGGATATTCCTATCACGACTGCTGCTACACTCAACGAACAGTTATTGGACCAACTGGGGTTTTTGCGTTTGGACCAAAGGCAGGAAACTATTTCCCTGCAGTTGATTGGCAGTATTGAAAGTGACGGATATATCAGAAGGGACCTGGATGCCATTGTTAACGATCTGGCATTCTCACAGAATCTGGAAACCGATTTGGATGAAGTAGAAGACATACTGTTTAAGATACAGGACTTCGACCCCTCCGGTATTGCCGCCAGGAATCTTCAGGAGTGTTTATCTATTCAACTCAGAAGAAAGCTGGATCAAAGCGACGCTGTGGTACTGGCTTCCCGCATTGTCAATGATTGCTTTGATGAGTTCACCAAAAAACACTATGACAAAATACTCAAAAAGCTGAATGTCGATGACGAAGACTTGCTGAAGGAAGCCATCGCCGTCATAACCAAGTTAAACCCGAAACCAGGTGGTGTTTCAGGAGGGCTGGTTAAAACCCAGTACCTGATACCGGATTTTATATTGACAAATAATAACGGTGAGCTGGATTTAACACTGAATTCCAGGAATGCCCCCGAACTCAGGGTAAGCAGTTCTTATTCAGACATGTTGTCTGCTTATGACAAAAGCAACAAGAAGGATAAAAAGCTTAAAGAAACAGTATCTTTTGTAAAACAAAAGTTGGATGCGGCAAAATGGTTCATCGATGCTATCAAGCAGCGGCAACAAACACTGCTAAATACGATGAATGCCATTATTACCTATCAATATGAGTTTTTCCAGGAAGGTGATGAAAGCAAGCTGCGTCCCATGATACTAAAAGATATTGCCAGCAGAATCAACATGGATATATCTACCGTATCGCGGGTGGCGAACAGTAAATCGATACAAACAGAATTTGGTATTTTTCCCTTGAAGTATTTCTTTTCCGAAGGTATTTCTACCGATTCCGGTGAAGACGTCAGCAGCAGGGAGGTCAAACACGCCTTGCAGAACCTGATTGAGGATGAGGACAAGAAAAAACCACTGTCTGATGATAAATTAGAGAAACTTTTAAAGGCCAAAGGGTACAACATTGCGCGAAGGACGGTTGCCAAGTACCGTGAGCAGCTTAACCTGCCGGTGGCCAGGCTTAGAAAAGAGTTATAGTGTCTAACAGGTTAGCAAAGATTACATCCCTTGTTTTGCATCCCCTGCTGATGCCTACCCTGGTATTTGCCATATTGTTGTACTTCGTGCCACTTGCTGTGAAGCCCCTTCCGGATTCAGCTTTCCTGCAGCTTTTGACCATAATTTTTTTTCTTACCTATGTGCTGCCCCTGATCAGTGTGTCTTTAATCAGACTTAACTATGTGGTCTATTTCATCCGGGTGCTTAGGTTAAAATATGTCAAAAACATCTCTTATAACGATGCAGTGGCTGTCATCAATGAAAGTGAAGATTATAACGATGAGTTTCCCGCGCCCAAAAGTCTCTGGATGAAAAGTAAGGAAGAAAGGGTGGTACCATTTGTTTTTATCACTATTTATTATGGACTGTGCTCCTACTTGTTTTTGATGCAGTGGAAATTTAATGTGATTTTCAGCGTGATTCTACTGAGCATTACCATTACGATTTTTTTGATCACCATTATTACCATCAGATGGAAAATCAGTGCCCATAGTGCAGGAATTGTGGGCGCATTAGGCTTTATACTGGCCGTGAGTCTGAAATTCCAGGACAATCAGTTGATGTATCCTATTTTGGCTTTGATCATTTTGTCAGGATTAGTGATGTCGTCACGTCTGCAATTGAATGATCATGACAGCAGTCAGGTATATGCCGGGGCTTTGCTGGGGTTTGGTGTCAGTTTTGGGTCGATTTATTTTTTTGTGTGAGCAGTTGGATGGTTTGGATTTGAGACGGTGGTTGGAGGTTGCGAAGTTGGAGTGTTGGAATGGCGGAGTAGTGCGGTATTGGGAAAATGGAACGATGGAATGTTGGTGTGTTGATGTGAAGCCTCAGGGAGTTAGTTTTTTTTCTTCATTGATCCTGTTTATCGTGGCAACGTCCGGAACTTAAGCCCAATACGGTGCAAGTTTACGACTTTTGTGTGGGTTACCGAAATTTTCTGAGATTTTAAAAACCTGATATGGAAATGCCTAGATTGAAGGAGGTTGCGGTGGTTTCGTCGGGCCCTCTGCCACTTTCGAATAGTTCCGACAGGCTGTAATAGCCAAACAGGTTAATTCCCGGAAAACCGATTCGGGCTGTCACACCATAGCGGAAGCGTTGTAAATTAAAATGATCTTTTTGCTTGATTTTTTTGTTATCCCCGTCTTCTTCATACTTGATTTTTGTATGTCCGTCAAACAGAAAACCCACCTTGCCACCAATGGCAGCCCTGAATCCCTGGTCATGGTTTTCTTTGTTGACATGAAACCGGAATTCCACAGGTATGTCGATGTAGTTAGCTGCAATTTTACTCTTTTTTATTTCTACGTCATCATTGAGAAGATTAGCCAATTCAGTAATCTCTGTGTTGCCTGAATTATTCAATGTCAAGGTATTATTGTCGTCAAAACTATACTTTTCCAACCCTAAACCTATGCCCGGTCCAAAGGAAAAGTGGGATTTTCCTATGGGAATATCCAAGTAGTAGTAGAAATTCACAATTTTTGAACCCCAGAATCCAACATCCATCCCCTCCGGATTATCCTGAAGGAAGTTGAACCCCACATCTATCAGCAAAATACCCGGCAGATCAGGTCGTGCCTTCTGCTTTTTCTTTTTCTTGTCATTGTCATCATCATTTTCCAACGCAACGGCACCAAAAGAAAGAAGAAGGGCCATCAAAAGTGAAGTTATTTTTCTCATCTTAGGATTAAGTAGTCAAACGGACAAATAGCTGGGCAAATATAGTATAATTTAAGGAGCATTATATAATTTTTCTTGTTATATGGTGTATTAATCTTTGCCCACGAATAGAGTTTGAGTTTGAGTGTGAGTTTGAGTTTGGGGGGTGGGGTGGGGGTTTAGTCCTTATGGTTAAAATATGGGACTAAAATTTTCGTGAGTGAAAATTTGGGTAAAAGCTTAATATTTGTATAGATTTGTTTTCACTTAGGCTAAGGCTTCGGTGGGCAGTGCTTATCGCATTGCCACTTTCATCTTTGCTACGGAGCATGAGGAGGAAAGAGCCAGCCGAAGCTTTATTTATGGCTCATATTTGTTGAAGCTAAGTGAGTAAATAGGACTCGTAGCATAACTGGATAGTGCACCTGGTTACGGCCCAGGAGGTTGGGGGTTCGAATCCCTCCGAGTTCACAAAACGGGGCAAGCTAAGTTTACAGCTTGTCTTTTTTGTTTCATTTCCTTTGTAAATCAATCGGTTATAGTATTTCTACAATAATGCAACAAGCCAACTGTAAAACCAGTTTTGATTAACTTATTTTTACAATTTGTTGAAAAATAGCGTGTTAGGGATTCGAGTCCCGTCCACCCTATCTTACGGTGGCAAGAATGACAGCCGCAAGTCTAAAAACTCTGTTGCTGCCACGGTGTAAGAGTTTCCTACTTTTGGCGTAAGAATGGCTTTGCTTGGTCAAGCGTGTGAAGGCATTCGTTTGCTACGCACCTCCTTGAAGATGGGCTAAATCAGCGGCACATTTAGCTTCTTTTGGGATATAGTTCGAGTAAAACAACAGAAAATTTATACGCGTGTAGCCAATATAGCTATGAATTGCATTAAAAATCTATTAGATTGAGATGGGTATAATGAGAATAAGTGCCTTGTTGTGGGACTTAGCGAATTGTTAAGCACCAATCGGTAAAATAAAGCTAACTTTTTATGTATAGCTTAACGTTATGTACTGTACCAAGACGTTAAGTCTTGATACAGTGAGCAATAACACCACCTAATCTTATTATTTCTATACATAATATTAAAACGATTTTAGCCACTCTACCAACTTATCGTTATTGACCCAAAGAGGATCGATGTCTGGAGAGACTGACACATACGCTTTTTGAATGGCTTCTTGCTTCTGTTTGGAGTTGGCCCTTGCGTATATTTCAGTTGTTTGAATGGATACATGTCCCAGTATATCCCGGATATAAACAAGATTTATACCTGCTTGTAAAAGATGCATAGCCTTCGAATGGCGAACAGAATGACAACTTATTTTCCAGGGAATAAGGCTGGAATCTTCTTTTCTGGCCGTTTGAGCATATTTTTGCACTATATAGGTTATACCTCCTCTTGTTAGTTTCTCCTTTCTATTATTAAAGAAAAGTGGATAAGGTCTGCATTCATTGCGTAAAAGCTCATTTTCTTTCATGTACGAAAAAAGGATTCTCATTTGGTCTTCCATTAACGGGACGATTCTAATCTTTTGTCCCTTACCGGTTATTCGAACAGTATATGGTGCTTCGGTATGAACATCCTGTACGGTCAAGTCGGCCATCTCCTGAACTCTGGCTCCGGTATCATAGAGAAGGGATAAAAGCGCCAAGTCACGCCTCCCTTTGATAGTTTGTAAATCAGGCTGTTTTAAGAGCAACCGAACTCCGTCTATACTTAGGTAATTTATACTTTCTTTTTTATGTTTTTTGGATTTTATGGAAAATATTCTTTGATACTCGAACAACTGGTCAGGATGATGATATTGAACATAGTGAAGGAATGAGTGCAGTGCCGCTAATCGATTGTTCCTTGTAGCGGAGCTGCATTTTTTTTCCTGCTGCAGCCAATCAAGAAATCCAATGATTAATTCCCTGGTCATAATAGATAGGGTAATTTTCTGCAAGGCTGTTCGTTTCACATTGACCATATAGTTTATAAATTGAACAAAAGTGTCTCTATATGATTTAATGGTGTTGGGACTTGCACCGCGTTCGTGGACTAGATATTTGGCTAAGTAATCCGTTAGA
This sequence comes from Agaribacillus sp. DX54, assembly GCF_056858335.1. Classification (NCBI taxonomy): domain Bacteria; kingdom Pseudomonadati; phylum Bacteroidota; class Cytophagia; order Cytophagales; family Splendidivirgaceae; genus Agaribacillus; species Agaribacillus sp. DX54. The sequence goes on along the minus strand of NZ_JBXEQE010000033.1, from coordinate 33,332 downwards.
TATTTGGAAAAGTCTGTAGGTTTCATGAGTTTTCAATTGATGGAAAAACGTTAATAAGTACCCTTTCAATATTTTGTATAAGCCCAGGATGTTGCTCCGCTGTCAAACGGACATACTGATTAGTGGCTTCCAGGGATTGATGGCCTAGATAAGTTGAAAGTATAGGCAGTGAGCAATAGATATCCATACCGTTTTCAACCATACTGGCTAGAGATCGCACAGCAAAGGTGTGTCGAAAAGACTGTAGACCTGGACCGTAGTGTCCTCCTTTGAAAGGTATGGATGCTGCAATAAGCACTTTACGGAACACCTTATATATCTGCTCGGGACGGCATTTCCTGCCTCTTGCAGTAAGGAAAAAATAATCTGTTTTCTTTTGTGGGACGAGTCTATCCCTGTGCTTCGAGTATTCCCTTAATACAATTGCTATTGATTCTGAAAACGGCAACAAGCGCTCTTTTCCGTTTTTTGTATCCCTAAGTGTCAGATGATTGTGCATTAGGTTTATGTCGTCTGTTCTCAAGTCAAGTGCTTCTCCGATTCTGACTCCCGTACCGGAGAGAAAGCGTATCAAGGCGGGCATTACGATATACAGTGAATCTCTTCTGATATAATCACATCTTAGATTATCGCATACATCAAAAATGTTGTTCAGCTCTTTCCGGGTATAGATGTGCGGTGTGAAATTCTTTTTCGGTTTTGGGGCTTTGGCCATAGCTGCCTCTATTCCTTTTCTATTGAGATGCAATACAAACTGATTCAGCGTTATGCAACGTTTGTACCGGTAGGCTTCCGATTCATTATCTCTTCTAATACTCCATAAGTGCGCTAACTGCGCACTTATCCCTACCTTTTCTTCACATCTTGCTTGAGTAAGCTTGTCGAATTGAAGAAGTATTTTTTTCTCGGTACTGTACTTAAATCCACAATGCTGTTTGAAATCTATAAAGTCCTGGATTAGGGAGGCATAAATGCCTTTGTATATTATTTTACTCATGATTGCCATTTAAATTGATCATAAAAACCTTCCTTAACCGATACGACATCCAACATACATGCATTTAGTGAGCTTATATCAATACGCATATAATACATTGTTGAATTGGTATTTTCGTGGCCCAACACTTCGGAAATAACTGGAAGAATCGTTTGTCCTTCAAGCATTCGGGCTACAAGAGAGTGCCTTAATGCATGTGGCCCATGTTTCTTGTTGGCAATATTTACTCCGGCACGTTTAAAAGCTGCGGTAGTAATACCTGAGATAGACGAAGATATCATTTTGCGGAAGGGAGAAACAGCAGTAAGAACGATATAGGGCTCTTCTGATTTAGGGCGACCATATTGAAGATAGTCAATGATGGCATTCCCTACTTCTGCAAGCAAGGGCACCTCTAGTACCCTGCCTGTTTTTACCTGCTCGATCAGTATATTATTTTTATCCCACTGTATATTTTCAAATTTCAGATTACAAATATCCGATGCGCGAAGACCTAATCGTGCAGCAAGCAGTAGGATAAGATAGTCCCTTTTACCCGTGGGGTATCCACGATCAACACCATTTTTCAGAGTTAGTTCCACCTCGTCCTGGGTGTAAATAGCGGGTAGTGAAGATTGCTGGACATATCGTCCGCTCGGAATCTGTATAGACAGGTTCAGAGCCAATACTTTTTGATCGTACAACCACTTGAGAAATCTTTTAACTATGCTGATCGCAATATACGTATTGCTCTTATGCTCCGGCGGAAGCTCCATGATATAGAGAAGTATATGTTCAACCCGGATATCACTAATATGATTTATTGCGCTTTTGGATAGGTAATTTGAAAAGCGGGATAATTGATGTCGGTAAGTGTGGATAGATGATGGCCGAAGATGTTCCGATATTTTTTCAGAGATATATTCTTTCATTCTGATCCCGATCTCTCCATGAAATATCAAAAGCTCCTTATTATGTAATATTTTACCACTTCTGAGATACTCCTTCAATAGCTTGACGGAATAAAGTACGGAGTTGTCCTGATTTGCCGACTTAGGTTTTTCTCTTGAAAGGTATCCTATAAATTGCGTAAAAGCGTTTTCCCAGTCATGCTCTAGCTGTTTATTTGCAGCAAACTCTAAGAAACAAAGCCAATTGGCTTCGTGTTTTTTGATGACAGTGTCCGAAAACCCGAGATTATATCTAACATATTGCGATGCTCTTTCAATAACATCATAAATTTTTGATTCACATTGTTCCTGTTTCATATTTTAATGTTTTGTTAAAACAGGAATATTATGAAATATTATGTGTAGTGTTATATTTTTTTTAAGCTGATTAGCTCATTGTGCAGGGGGTATGAGGAGAAGGCTATACATAACGTTGAGCTATACATAAAAAGGAGGGACAGTACTAAAGAAAGTGTACTTTGAAGATTATCGCTTTCAGAGGACATGGATTTTACTTTGTTAAATGATGATCTGGAAGATGAGAAAATGGAAGCTGCCTTTAAGGAAGTTTTCGATTTTGTGACAGAAGAAACTGCCATGGAGTTCAGGTTAGAACGGCCTAAACATAACTTCTTTGATACTTACACTTTTTACATTGAATATGTGGCTTCTTTAGGTGGCAGTTTCCATGCTGCCAGAAGAATCAAGGTGGACATCACCCGCCATGAACAGATGGAGTATGAGGTTGAGGAAAGGGCTGTTTACAGAGATTATTCTGACATTAAACATACAGAATTTACAGTCAAGTGCTATCCATTGGCAGAAGTGCTTATTGAAAAGATGGCTGCGGTTATGGGGCGTTCCCAACCCAGGGACTTGTACGATTTATGGTTGTTGCTAGAGGAAAAATCTTTTGATATTTTAGACTATTGGTTTGCCTTCAAAAGCAAAGCCAGGAATAAAAAAGTTGAAGCAGAAAACTTTACTAAGGTTGTTCTGGACAAAGAGCAAACTTTCAAAAAGAGATGGGAAACCAGTTTGCAGCATCAGGTCAAAGATTTACCCGGTTACAATGATGTATTTCGTGAACTTTCGAGACATTTAAGGAAAGTAGATAAATTCCTGAAAAAATGAATTGTAATAGTTAGGACTTGATTAGACAGGCTTTTGAAACTAATTATAATCTTCCTTACACCTGTTAATTGCTCAATCATTATTTCAAACAGGTTCAGTCAAGGGCAGCAGCGTGGGATAATGCGTTGGTGCTGTTTATTTTACCCTTGACGGGTTCTGTTTGCAATATAACTTTGCAATGGGAAGGGGTAAGTTTTGATCGGACACGCACCAAGTGTCAGATATCTCACCATCGTCTGATCAAATACCATCTATTACAAATGAATAATGACCTTTAAAAATAACTAAGCCGCTTTTATACACTTCCCTAGCTTCACTATTTTCTCCAAATCCTGGTCAAACGCCTCTAAATCAGTATAAAAGTTCGACATTTGTCCCTCTGAGTTCACAAAAGGTGAAATTTTGCAATGAATTTCACCTTTTTTATTGTATGATGATCAATAACTTATTTCCTTTTTTCTATTCTCTGAATATTTCTTTCCATTCTTAATAAAAAATGCACCAAGAGCTGCAATTCTTAGTACTACGAATATATCCATTTTTATTCCCAGACATAGCGTTTTAAAAAATATTGAATAATTTAATAAGATGAATATTCAGTTTAAAGCACGCTTACTAAATATTTGTGTTGCCCTTATCTTTTCTTGTAAGTCAGTTAACACACCTTATAATTACAAACGGTTTCCGGATAGTCATTCGGAAATTAGGCGGGATTATGAAAGCTACTATTACCTGAACGCTTGCCAGCAGGGGGAAACGATAGCGAGCATTGGTGCAGGTAATGGAATAAGGGAAATCCAGATTTCATGTTTCATCGAAGGAATTACCTGGTACCTGCAGGAGATTGATTCTTCGAGATTATATCAGTTCGAAGAAGTTTTGAAATTCCATGAAAATTTAATGGGTTCATCTATTAGTGCGGATTTTAACTTTGTATTAGGAACTGAAAACTCCACGGGTTTGCCTTATGGTATATTTGATAGGGTTTTGATGCTCAACGTATTTCATGAAATTGAATCGCGAGAAGGGATTATGATGGAAACTCATCAATTGCTTAATGAAGGCGGCGTGCTGGTTATAATGGAAAGAATGGGTAATACGGAGGGCGAAATCCACGCTGATTGTAAGTATCCTAAACTCACAGAAGCCCGCTTTTTACAAGAAATGAATGACTATGGATATGTTTTAATAAAAAAACAACTTGGCGAAAAAATGTCAAACCTGATGTTTTATAATTTTGAATCGAAGAAATAAAGGGATCGGTGATAAGGAATTGACCTACCACCACATCCGCCAACATTGTGTATAGCGTATTTGGCGGGTCATATAAAGTTTAGACTTGTTTTTATTTTCTAAGCTCTCATATAACTAAAGTTCTGTTATTTTCTGCGGATGGGAGCAACGCTGTTGGGAAACTACTATATAAGTAATTTGTAAATTATTGAATATCATATGTTTATGAATTAGTTATTTTTGTTAGATGTTTGGTCAATTGTCTGACCTTGGGGAACTTTGTGGCGGATTGATAGGAAAGTGCTTTGAAACGCCAAACGATACCCTACACGAGATGCGTTAGCGGTCATTATAGGAAACGCAAAATTAAATAGAACTAAAATGGATAAGTCTTTAAAAGAAACGCTGTGGCGACAATTTAGCGCAAGTATTGATATGCTCGAAAATGCCATTAAACTTTGCCCGCCTGAATTTTGGGATACGGAGAAAAAATTTTGGTCATTGATTATAGCTTTTTTGAAGAAATATCTGCCCTTTGAATTGACAAAGGTTGGATTTAGACATAGGCACCATAATTCAATCAATTCAAGTAACTGTAATCACTGGTCCTCCAAAATTACTCCCTCTTCACAGCGAAAATATCGCTCCTCTCGTATTATTTGTCCTTTTGGGGTAATTCCCTCGACTTCAATACGGTAAATGCTTTCATTATCGCCGGTGAAAAACCTGATGCGGGCGGTTCCTGTGCTATCTGGTTGTATGTTAGGCTCCCAGTGCAAAGTTACGCGGTTATCCCGCTTTTTGCCGATCTGCTTCCCATCATAGGCCGGTGAATAAAACTCACGTGCCCTGTAGTAGCCGTGATGGATAAGATTTTTTATATTGTAACTCGGTTTATCGGGTTGCAAAAAATCCTCACCCTTTTTGGTATGAACAATAATTACGCCATTTGCTCCTCTCGCCCCCCAAAAAGCGGTTTCAGGGCCTTTATAAATGGCAATGCTATGCACCATCTGCGGGGGGAAAGACATGATGGTCTGGCTGTCCACCGGCATGTTGTCCAGTAAAAAAAGTGGTCCTGTTCCACCACTGCCTAAACTTGCCGCGGCGCCACGAATAGAAATACTTGTCCCGTTTACCTGCACACCTGCCACCCTTCCCTGCAGCAACTGTGCGATGTTGGTGGCTACCAGGGCGTCGACCCCCAGGCTATCCATTACAAGGCGGGAGCTCGGCATTCCGCCATAAGCATCATATTCGGCAAATGGGTCCGGTCTTTTAGCCTCCACCTCCACTTCATCAAGAAGGATAGTGGTATTATCCCGTTGAATCCCTAAATCTATGGAGGCAAGGTAACGGTTAAAATTAGCGGGGGTGGCTGGTTGTGAAAACGACTCCGCAGGCAGCGATTCGATCTCGGGGACCTTATATTCATCCAAATTAATGACGACATTATCCGACGGCTTCGTTTTTCCTGATTTCTTCACAGTCAGCTTTTTTGCCTGCAGAAACAAGTTGGATTCCTGAAAAAAGTCATTTCCCATAAAAATGAACCTGCCGCTGTTATTCGTCCGTACCTTTTGCACATCAATCAAATCCGGCATCACAGTCAGGGACACTTCTCCGACCACGGGCTTGCCTTGGTTATATTCATCTGTCAGGATACCACTAATATTAAATCCCCGCTCAGGATAGTATTCAGGCAGGGGGTTATTCCATCCATCCACTTCCTTCCAGGTAAACCGCCTGTACCCATGGGTAAGCATGACAAGATCCAGGTATATAGGGGGGGTGCCCGGTAAAAAATAATACGCCGGATCTTCAATATGGCCCTTCAGGTCTGATGTTAGCAGCAGGTGTGTAAAAATGTTACCAGTTGTAGAGTCGTTACTTACTAACTCCATGTCTGTGACACTTAGTGACATATTGGCCATAATATAATCAGTATCCAGGGTGAGTACAACTGACGACCGTGGTTGGTAAACCTGTTTGTCTGTGGATACGGCCACATCCAATTCAAAGCGCGGATTCTGCATAAAAACCAGGCGTTCGCATTGGGGAATGCCCTTTTCATCAAAGAGGGTGAACTGAATCACTCCCGGCGGCAGGCCGGTGCCGGGAATATTGCCGGCAAACTTTGTCTCCCGGTCAGTTAGTTCCTGGGCATAGAATATCTTGCCACGCGCCTGGCCCACCAGAACCACTCCTTCCAGCCCCCTGGTTAAGGTGCTGTTGGCCACTAGCGTGATATACCCTTTTTTGTGGGTTGATAGTTGAAGCGTATATCCTCTGGACAAAGCAGCCGGGATTGGATAATCCCGGTCATTTACCCTGGCAAAATAACTCCTGCCGGGCAGAGGGGTTAACTGAAAAAGACCCATCCCATTATGAAAACTTTGAAACCAGCCTACTGTGGTTCCATTGTCGTCGCGCACCTCCCCTTTAACCATCACACCACCGGAAGGATTAGCAGCTTTGAAAGCTACCTGGCTTCTGATGTTATTTACGAGTTCTCCCCCTTCCGGAAAAAACTGTAGAATCAAACTATCCCGACTATGCTCCGGAGAAGCCGGTGGTGAAGTTCTTGAAATGATCTGTATTTCCTTTTCAAAAAACGGAGGACCGCTATTGAGTTGCAGGTTGGTATAGGCTCTGATCCGGTATTTTCCCGTACTGAGGTTGGTACCGATACTGTCAGGACTTAACAGGATATCTCCGGCACCTGCAGTGGCCGTCGTATGGATCATCCTGGAGACCAGAATATCACCCCCGGGACTTATCAGTTCCACATGCACAATACTGCTGATAGCCAATTCGGACTTTAAGGAATAGGCTTCTACAAGGTATGTGCGAAACCAGATGGTTTCGCCTGCTGCATATAGATTTTTATCCGTATGTACATAAACTTTTTCCTGCCAGTTCTGCGTGGTAAATGTATCAAATTTTGACTTTAAACGGTCAATAAACTGACAATTGGCGAAATTCACTTGTATGGTCAGTACAAGGAGTAAGCATATTCTCATTCAGTTATTCATTTTACTAGTATTTACATAGCGTGGCTGAGAAAATCCGGGCTCCAAAAAAAATATCCCATAGAAAGTGATTGGCAAAATATTAAAAAATTGGTGAAACTTCAAAACTGAAATGTGGTTATATTTTGTGTTTGAATAAACTTTATTCTTTCCAATACATTTTCAAGGGGTAGAATTTTCCGGAAAACCATACTTGTTTAGCTCCTTTTGATTGCCGGGGCTTTTTTAAAATCGTTGAATTATCTATTCGATTTTTCAACTACTGCTGTACCTGCAGCACAAGTCTCCATCCGGCATTTGCGCCTCTCATATCAGGTTCATGTCCATTTCTATTCGCTGATCTTACAGTGGCAGGCTTGTTGAACCAACTTCCTCCTCTGTAGATCTTTTTCTTGTCATCTTTGGGGCCGGCAGGATCAATCAATTGATTCGAATCATAAGGCCCACCCCAATCCGGGCACCACTCCCATGCATTTTCTGACATATCATACAATCCCCCATTTATTTGGTTTTTTCAATCCTACCGGATGACTTATGCCCTCAGCTTTGGAAAATGCCCATGCATATTCATGCACATGGTAGTCACTGGAGTCCTCCCCCCAATATATAATGTGGTTACTGCCCGGCAGTAACAGAGGAAACCTTTACTATTGATGAAAACTCCGGAAAACCGGTGCATAGAATCAGTAAGGAATAGTTATTCGGAATACGTTAGATTAACAGAACAGGGTTTATCATCAGGCCGTCTTACAACCGGGACGGCCTTTTTTATTATCTGATACCCGTTAGCCCATAACCCTTTTTCCCCTATATGTATAAGCTACACCTTTTCTATCCATTTGATTCAGGGGATTATATGTAGTCATTACAAGTAATATTATTCTGAAGGTTGGGTGAGGGCTTCCCGGAATTTACCGGAAATTATATCACCTGTAAAGGTTTGGATAAGAATTATTGAATGCATAAAAAAGTCAATAAATTCTTTATAAAATTTAATTTTAGCTTTCTTTTCCTACGATCAAAGTGATTTTAATGTCCGGAAGATCTTTAGAAATATAAAGTTTCCAGGATTTTATTACACCTTTTTGACAATGGCTGGCTTCTGAATATTAGTTACTTTTTCTAATTCTGCAGATATTTACGAGTATAAAATGAATGTGTTTAATCCCCATTTTAGGTGTTTGAACAAAGAAAACTTGGTCTAAAAGTAGTTAAAATATTGGTCGAAATCTATTCAGGGCTTGTGAAAAGATTCTACATATGAGGAAAATTTTTTTATTTATTATATGCCTTTTTGGGTGGTATAACCTGACAATGGCACAAACTACTTATTATAGCCGTCAAGATGGAAATTGGAACGATGTGAATACATGGTCAACTATTTCCCATGCAGGAGCTGCCGCGGCCACAATTCCCGGAGATGAGGTAGATGATATCGTTTTGATCGGGTCCAATCATACAATAACATACAACGACAATACGACCATTGGTAATCTGACCATTGATGACGACGGAGCCAATGGTGTGTTGAGATTTCCTTTTACAAACAGTGGAGGCTTAAATGCAAATTTTAACCTGGCTGTTACTGGTAATGTGATAGTTAACAGCAATGGTCAGCTTTTATCAGTAGAAGGAGGTTCGGGGACGCCGGCATTGCCGGGAGTAGCCAGGAACAGGACGCATACTTTGCGTATAGGTGGAAACCTTACAAATGCGGGAACATTTGATCTGCAGGCTTCTACCACCAATAGAATCGTCAACCTTGCCTTTAATGGAGCAACCAATCAAACCATCAGCGGCGAAGGGACTTATGACACCTATGAAGTGACTTATAACAATTCGGGTATAGGACCGGACAACCGGATGATCAACAGCTCAATAAACTTCACTAATTCCATTGGCGGTGACCGCTCTGCTTTCACTGCCGGCACCTACGTGCATAATAACACAGCGACATATACGGGAGAAGATAATGGTGGCTTTACTATTAATACTTCCATCGAAATCCTCAATGGTACCTTTGATATGATTGTCAATCCCTCCCAGGACAGAACAGGAACCATAAACGGGGATTTAACAATCAGCGGGGGAAGGTTTAACAGTGGTGCCAGTGGTGTCGGAACCGGAATTATAGCGAACCTAATCCTTAATGGTACCCTCACCGTTGGTGGTACAGGCCTGTTAAATATAGGTGATGGAGATGGCACGGCTACCAACAGGCCAACCGATGGTACACTGACCGTTGACGGCCCGGGATCAACCATCAATGGTACCTCTTGTTATACGCACGACGTTACCCTTCAGGCCGGAACCGGTCTTACGGTATCAAACGGTGCCACGCTGTCTGTAGGACAGACCTCGGGTGTGGGCAATGGTACGGGAAATTTTGTGTTGAATGGCGGCCCTGGCAATGGTGCCAGTTTAGTGATCGACGATGCAGGCACTAACTTCGACATGTTCGGTGATGTATTTGATTTGAATGAAGATTGTACTTTTACCCTAAACGATGGGACTGTAGATATCGGAGAAAATATAACGGCTGCCCCTGACCTTCTGGAGTTAAATCAGACCGGGGCACAGTTGATTGTTAATGGAGGTACCTTCAATATTCTCAATGCTACTACCACTGCCAATGCCCGGAGCATAATATTTGATGCCGGTAATACCGGCTTTACAGTTACCGGTGGGGTGGTAAATATTGGTAACCCGACATCCGGAGAAGGTAATGTGCGATTCCGGGCCGCCACAGGAACATTTACATTCAATGTCTCGGGGGGAGTGGTGAATATCCAGGACAATTTTGAGAAAAATAATGTAGCTACTGTTGTTAATATGACCATCAGCAATGGGGCGACATTGAATGTGGGGACAGGATCGGGTGCAGGAGTCACGAGGTCGGTGATCGGTAGCGGCACTGAAAGTACTTTGACAATCAGTGATGCCGGAACCACGGTTACTTTTGGAAACTATGTATTATTGGGCAATGTAAATCTGAATGATGGACTTCCTTTTGTCGCTGGTAACAACACCGGTGTAACAGGAGGTTCCGGCGTCCAGGGTGCTTTTATTGCTTCCGGAGCTTCCACGGTTACATTTGGTTCGGGTTTAACTATTTCAGGAACCGGAAGCTATACCATGAACAGCGGGCTGCTCGATATAGAGCCTTTAATAACCAGTGCCAGCGATACCAGATTTTTGATTGATGGTGATTTAACGCTCAATGGCGGTACCATAGAAGTAGGGAAAAGCATTACCTCTATCACTGCAGGGAATCTTATTCAGTTGAGAGACGGGGGAAATGTATTGATCAATGATGGAAATTTTAACGTATTATCTAACGCCGGACTCACTTCAATTTCCAATAATAACCCCATTAACCTGAGTAACAATGGCAGTGGCAATGAAATACTTACCATCGGTGATGGAACAGGGGGAGCCAGTTCAGCCACACTCTCCATTGCTCCTAATCTGGCCGTCCAATTACCAACACCGGCGACCAGGAATATACTGGACGTCGATGGGGCTAATGCCATAGTCACTTTGAATAGTGATGGTCTGTTGCAAGTGGGGGGAGGAAACATTGGAAACTTTCGTTTAAATACGACCGGAGCCCGGTTTGTCATGAATGGTGGAACCTGTAACGTTACCGCCAGTTTTACGGTGGATTCCGGAACCAGTGCTACCATTTCCGGGGGAACCTTCAATGTAGGTACCACCGACAGTAACGGTAACAACCGGTTTATTTATGCTACTAATCCCGCAGCAGCAACACAGGTAAGCATCAGTGGGGGTACGGTTAATATAGGTGATGGGAATAGTATTTTTGATATAGGAAATGACAATACAAATCCCGCATTCGGTAGCCTTAACTTCAGTGCTTTGGAAATATCGGGAACGGGCGTGCTGAATCTTAACGGTGGCTTCAGATTGCGGGATGCCAATGCAAGGTTTTTAATGAGTGGTGGAGAATTTAATATCAATCCGTTGGGCAGTCAAAATTTGTTAGGCACTAACCATATTTTTTACCTCGAACGGGGTATTGTAGATTTTACCGGTGGCATAATTACCATAGTAAATCCTAATGCCAATGCCGGAGGTGGTCAGGCGTTAAGAATTTCTCCACAGGGAAACCCTTCTTCCGGTGATTTTCTTAGCGGGATAGATGCTTTCCCTTCGCCAGTTGATTTTAGCGGCAGTACTTTTAGGTTTGGGAATGGAACTGCCACTGAAACCGGCTCTTCGGAAGGGTTTGATGTGAATATCGATGACTCCCATACTTATGGCACATTTACCGTTAATAATCCTTCGGGTGATAACCGGTTTGTGGAAATTGTTAATTCCGGAAACAGTTATCAAATCAGTGGTGATTTGACGGTAGCTGCCGGTATTTTGGATATCAATACTAATACAATCAACCGGGATGCAGAAGGAGGTACATTTACATTGGGAGCATCCGGACAATTAACAATCGGTAACACCAATGGACTCAACCATTTTCCGGGAAGCAGCACGGCCTTTACCAACTACTCGTTAGATATTAACAGTATCGTTGAATATGATGGTGCCGGCAATGCAGCAGTCGATATTCCCGGAACAGCACAATTTGGATTTTTGACAATCTCAGGTACCGGTACAAAAACGCTGAGTGCTGCTGAATCCGTGAGATCTACCCTGACCTTATCTGGTGGAACTTTTGTTACCGGAACCAATTTGACAATGACATCCGGTTCAAAAATTCTTAGAACCAACACAGATGCCAGTGGTATAATGACTGGTGCAGTGCAGGGCACCGATGATTATACGATAGAATATATCGGCAATGACAAAACCACACAAACGCCTGAATGGAGTGGTTTGGGTAATCAGTCATTGATTGTGAACCTGACAAATGGGCAAACACTGGCCCAGCATACGGATTTGATCGCAGAAGGGGATGTAACCATCGCAAGTGGCGTTTTGGCAGATGGAGGGAACACATTGACGGTAAATGGTAATGTTTCTAATTCTTCAACGCACACCGGTACAGGTAAAATTTTGGTAACCGGTGGTGTATCGGTTCATAGTATCGGAGGTGACGGAACAGGAATATTTGAGAATCTGGAGTTGGATGACGCAACGAATAATGCCTTATTTACCGCTGATCAGACTGTAAATGGTGTACTGACCCTGACCAATGGCATTTTAAATATAGATACCTACGTTTTAAACATTGGTGCTGCCGGATCGGTTAGTGTGAGTAGCCCTGATCAAAATAAAATGATCCGGGTAGAAGGCAGTGTAGCTGCCGGCGGTGTTAGCAAGGCCTACGCAGGAACAGGTGCATTTACCTGGCCTGTCGGTGTATCAGGCAAATATACGCCCGCTACCATCAATGTAACCAGCACCGGGACAGGAGGAATTATAACAGTTAAACCTGTAAACGGCGCAAATCCCTTCACCAGTGATGCTGCTTTACTCGAGTTAAATTATTATTGGTCTGTTAGCAACACCGGGTTTAGCGATGTCACAGCTACTCATACTTATACGTATGTGGATGCAGATGTTCAGGGCAATGAAGCAGGCTATATTCCTGCGAGATATGTTCCGGTAACCTGGACCAGCATCAGTGATATATCGTTGGTGAATACCATTACCAATGCTATTAGCTTCCCGGCTGTCAATTACCTCAATGGTGATTTTACCGTCGGTGAACCTTCAGAGTTTGGGGTAGTGCTTACCTACTATAGTACTAATACAGGTGGGACAAGCAATTGGGATTTGGCCTCCTCCTGGTCTACCTCGGCTATTAATGGGCCGGTGGCTTCTACCATTCCCGGTAGTAACCGACCTGTATTCATAGGAGGTGGCAATACCATTATCGCCAATGTAGGTAATCTCGGAGCAGCCAGTCTGGAATTGCAGGCAGATGGCACATTGGAAATTGCCGATGGCACTACCGGGCATAATTTTGGAACAGTCGTAGGTTCCGGAATCCTGAGAATCATGTCTAATTCCACAACATCACCTGAATTCCCCGGTGGTTCCTACACCGACTTTTTAGGCAGTTCCGGTGGAACGGTTGATTATAGTGGGTCAGGAACCTATACATTACCCTCCACGCCTGCAGCTTTTCATAATTTAAGTATTTCAGGATCAGGTGGTTCCAAAACCTTTCCGGATGCCGATTTTAACTTGACCGGTAATCTGACCATTGCAGGTAGTGCAACGGCATTGATCAGCGGTACGGTGGCTGGTAACCTGTCAGTGGGAGGGAATATCGATGTCAGCTCGGCAACCGCCACATTGAGGTTACCGGATGGAACGGCCAGGAGCATAGATGTTTCAGGCAATTTGTCCAATGAAGGAACTATTGATGTAATACCTGCCGGAACAACCCTGCATCATTTAAACATAGGGGGAAATTTCACAAATAATAATACTTTTGATTTAAATACTGCGGGAAGTGACGCTGATGTGACCTTTACAGGAGCTACAAATGCCACATTATCAGGAAGTGGGGCTACCACTGATTTTAACAGGCTGATTGTTAACAAAGGTACTTCCCAAACCCCCGAATTAGAGGTAACATCAACCAATTTCACACTTTCGGCACCTGCGAACGGTACTTCAAAGTCCCTGGAAATTCAGAATGGTACGTTCAAGTTAAGTTCCGCACATACCATTACTTTAAGTACAGGTGGTGTTGATTACAGTCTGCCGGCCACCGGGAGGTTATGGGTTAATGATGCCGGAGCCCAGGTGGAAATCACCTCGGCCAGCAACAGTCTTTTACTGGCCGGAACGTTACAAATATCTGATGGAGCCATCCATATCGGGGATGATGCAACAGGATTGCAAGACAATGACATTGTATATATCACCGGCAATCCTGCCATCGCGGTCGATGGTGGTACATTAACAGTGGGAGGAGCGATCAGGGGCAACCCTACAACCACTGCTATCGATTATAGTCAATCCGGTGGCACGGTCATCGTTTCAAATAATAAATCACTAACCGGCAATTCCGGAGTACTAGGAGATTTTGCTATCACAAACGCAGGTAGTTCCTTTACCATGTCTAACGGAACGATCCGTATCATGAGAAATAATGCCACGGGCTCTGGTACCGGATTCAGAATAATTAATGGGGTAAACCATAATGTCACCGGTGGTACCGTGGAAATAATCACTAACAGCACCGTGACCAACCGTCAAATTCAGGTAACTTCAGGAGCACCTTTCTGGAATTTGAATATTGGTAATGGTTCGGGTAACTCTGATGTCGGGGCTGCCCGGAATGGAGAACTGGATTTTGTGGTGCTGAACGATTTTACCATGAATACAGATGCTGATTTCAAATTGTTCAGGGCAAATGGGGGTAATCCGACGCAAGACGATGTCGACATGTCTGTCCGTGGTAATTTTACCATTACCAATGGAACATTTCTAACCGGCAATCCCAGTACTACCACTTTCAATGGTATTTCCGGTACACAAATAATCACTGGCTCTGCCACTTTCCATCATCTGGAAATCAATAATACCGGAACTTCAGTACAATTGGCATCAGGTACTGATTTAACGGTTGAAGGGAACTGGACCACTACGGCTGGTATTTTTGACGCCGCCACCAATAGCCGGCAAGTTACTTTTAACGGAACCGTTGCCCAAACTTTAGCAGGTCAGCCTGTGTCTTTTTATGATCTTGGGCTTAACAATGCCAACGGGTTGACGGTTACCAGCAGCGCTACGGAGGTGACCAATCAACTAACATTAAGCGGTGGTATTCTGGATATCGGGTCCAACAGTTTACTTTTAACCAATACTGCCAGTACAGCTATTCAGGGTACGCCCTCTGCTACGACCATGGTCCAAACCGATGGAAGCAATTCAGCTTCCGGTATTACCAAGTCATTTCCTGCACTAAACAATGAGACATTTGTATTTCCCCTGGGGACTGGCGGCGGATACAGGCCTGTTACTTTGACCGTTACCACGGGTAACGCAGCTACCGGTACAATTAATGTAATCCCGGTTGCCAGTCAACATCCCAGCGCCCCAACAAATTCACTGGATTATTACTGGCTGATTTCAACGTCAGGATTTGGTGGAAATCCCAGTATCACGCATAATTATCAGTATCTCGAGGTTACGGATCTCAATAACGGTTCGGAAGCCAACTATCTTGATGCCTCTTTTGACGGTACTACCTGGACAGAAGGAAATACGGGAAATGTAGATGATCCCAACGATCAGATTAATGTAACTTCTACGGGGGCACTAAGCGGTCAGGCTTACACTGCCGGAGAGTCGCCCTTTTCAAACCCATTGATTTATTATAGCAGAAATGCAACAGGCGGCGGAGACTGGAGTGCCACCGGTACCTGGTCTACTACTGGTCACGGCGGAGCCGATGCGGGCAGCATTCCCGGTAGTACAAATCCTGTCATTATCGCTAATACCCATACAGTTACCATTCAGAATGGAACCGTTGCACAATCTGCCAGCACACAAATCGATGCCGGAGGTACTGTCGATGCTGTAGAAGAAGATATTAGTCAACTGGGTACGGTACAAGGCACCGGTATCCTGAAACTTAGCCCTGCTACTGCGATTACTCCGGTATTGCCGAGTTTAGACGCTGTATTTGTGGCTTCAGGAGGCGGAACCATCGAGTATGGTAGTGGCAATAATTATAATATCCCGGTACAGCCTACCTATAATAACCTGACCATTTCAGGATCCGGGACCAAAACACTAACAAACAATATCTCAGTGATTGGTAATCTGGCCATGAGTGGGGGAAGTTTTGATTTAAATGCTTTCACAGCCGACAGAACTACCAATGGTGGTACTTTTTCCATGCTGGCAGGTACGACCTTGCGGACGGGGGACGGAGACAATTTTCCGGCAAATTATGCCACTTATACCCTGGATGTGGGAAGTACGGTTCATTATGATGGCAGAGATGACACGGAAGTGATTTCAGGATTAAATGGCGCCCCTTATGGGAACCTTACGCTTTCAAGAGGCAATGGGGTAAATGCCGGAGGGGAATCAACCAAAACCCTGGGAGACAATATCGACGTCAATGGTAACCTTACCATCAACCAAAGGGTGCAACTGGAGGCAACTACATTTAACATCAGTCTGGCCGGCAACTGGTACCGGGATGCCCGGAACAACAGTGCCTTTGTGCCTGGTACGGGAACAGTCACCTTTGACGGTACAACCCTTCAGAATATTCAGGTGGACCGGCAAACTGAGCCTGAAGAGTTTTACAACCTTGTAGTTAATAATGCAGCGGGTGTGAGGACATTCGATAACACTAATCAATTGACCGTCGATAATCATCTTACCCTTACTTCCGGTATATTAAATCTGAATTCCGATCCGCTTCTTATTGGCGGTGACCTTTCAAATAACACCGGAAATGCGGACGCGATTACTAATCAGGGGACAGTGACCTTTAATAACCTGACCGGCAACCAGTCTTTAGCTGGGGCAACGAATTTCAATAACCTGACAATGGCCAAGGCCTCCGGTCTTACCTTGACTTTAAATGATGCCGTCACAGTTACCGGTATATTAAACATGCAAAATGACGGGAATATCGTTTTAACAGGAAGCGGCCATGATTTAACCATCGGCACTGCCGGAAGCATTTCAGGTACTTTCAGTGCTGACAGAATGATTGTAACAGGGGGTACTACCACAGGTTCTTCTTTGATTAAAAATGGAACATCCACGGCCGGCAGTTTTGATTTTACATATCCTATCGGAGTAGGAACTTCCTACACACCTGCCGTGATTGATGCTGCAACAGTCAATGCGGGCGGAAGCATGACTGTAAGATCTGTTACAGGTGCAAATAGTAATCTCTCAGGTGATGCGAATAAAGCACTTAATCGTTATTTCCTGGTGAATCTTTCAGGAGGACTTAATAACATCACTGCCACTTTCGACTTTATCTATGCAGATGCGGATGTTCAGGGAACCGAGGTAAGCTACATTTCCCGATACTGGGATGGTTCCAACTGGATTCAGCCGGGCAATGATTTTGTTTTACCTGCCAGCAATCGGTTTGGCAGCAACCTGGGAGGTACCAATGTCACAGTGACAATGACGGAATGGATCGCCGGGGAACCGGGAGCCATTTTCCCTAAGCTCTACAGTGTTAACAGCGGAGACTGGAGTACACTTGCGAACTGGAATTCCCAACCTGATGGTTCGGGAAGCACACCTGCCAGTCTGCCGAACGCCGATAATGAGGTTGAGATCCAGGCGGCCCATGCCATTACCATATCCGGTAATACCCAAAGCGCCTCGGATCTGACAATCAACGGAACGCTTGATTTGGGTACTACTACCGGCCATACCTTTGGCCCGGTTGACGGAACGGGTACACTAAGGTTAGCCAGCGGTACATTCCCGGCTTACACCACATTAGGAACGACATTCTTCGATGCCGGACAAGGTACGGTCGAATACTACAATGGTGCAGGACCATATGCCTTGCCATCTTCACCTTTGATTTACAACAATCTAACCATCAGTGGTGGTGACACTAAAACGTTGGGTGCTATTACTACTGTATTAGGGGATCTGACCATTGACGCAAGCACCCTGGATGCAGATAATGTGCAAAACTACAGTTTGACTTTAGGAGGGAACTTAAATACCCCCAACAGTGGAACGCTGATACCACGACAAGGTACATTTACCTTGAACGGAGCAGCCACCCAAACCCTGCCATCCCTGACGTTTTTTAACCTGGCATTTGACAATACAGGATCAAAAACTATTAATTCATCCATCACTGTAAACAATTTTACAATCCAGAGCGCCTCCGGTATTGTAAATGCAGGAGCCAACAACATTGATGTTTCCGGTAACTGGAGTAACTCTGCCGGAAGTTCCGGATTCAGTAATACAGGAACTGTTACCTTTAACAATACCACCACCGCCCAATCCATGGCAGGTACCACGGTCTTTGGTATCCTTACAGTCGATAAAACTGCTCAAACGCTGAACATTGTGGGTAACAATAATGAAACAACCGGTGATTTTAACATCACCGGCGGAAACGTGGCTTTAGGTAGCAATAACTTTACCGTAGGCGGTGATTTTAATAATGTAGCCGGAACCGGCTTTACCAGTTCCAGCCCATCGACTGTTACATTTAACGGCACCGTCGCCCAAAATGTCAGCAACCCGGTGACCTTTCAGAGCCTGACGATCGATGGGTCGGATCCTTTTACTTTTACTTCCTCGATAACTGTCAACGAAAATGTCACCGTTAACAGCGGAACACTCACCGCCACTTCCGGAAGCCTGGATCTTTCCGGTGGCATTACCGTGGAATCGGGGGCGACTTTCAATGCTTCCAACATCGATCCCATTTCCCTGGAGGGTGATTTTATTGACAATGGAGGTACTACCACACTCGCCAGTGCAGGAACAGTCACTTTTGACGGGACCGCCGCGCAGGCATTGACGGGATCGATCGCCTTCAATAACCTGACAAAAAACGGTGCAGGTGATTTGACGCTAAGTGGAAATAGTACCCTCAGCGGGACATTGACACTTACCAGTGGGGATATTATCTCAACGCCAACTGGTTTCTTCACGTTAGATGCTACCGGCGCTTCAATCAGTGGGGGAGGCAACACGAGTCATATCAACGGTGTATTGGCCTATACAGTGCCGGATAACAACACCTACAACAATCTGGTATACCCATTGGGTGACGGTACCAACTACAGGCCCCTGACATTGTCAGTAACACAAACCGGTACGCCTACTTCAAGAACTTATACCACCCAAATATTTTCGGGACCTCCCACCACCAGGACATTGACTGGCGGCCTTACCAATGTCTCGTCCATAAGATACTATAATATAACCCAAAGCAGTCCGGCTGCGGTAGCCAGTGCAACGGTAAGAATTGATTATGGTGTGGATGACGATGTATCCACCGATGCTCCTGATCTCGGCGATCTCAGGATTGCCAAAAGTGATGGTTCGGGAAATTGGGTAAGCATAGGAGGGTTCGGATCAGCTACTCCCGCGGGCTTTATAACTTCCAATGCCTTCACTACCTTTAGCGATTTTGTCCTTGCTTCGGAGAATTTCAGTAATACGCTGCCCGTTGAATTATTGAATTTTACAGCGAGGTTGGAAAACAACCAGGTAGTACTTGACTGGACAACCGCTTCTGAAATTAACAATGATTTCTTCGAAGTGCAACGATCTGAAAATGGCGAAAACTGGGAGGTCATTGGTAAAAAAGATGGAAATGGAACTTCTAATGAAACCATCAATTACAGTTTTGTAGATAAAACCCCCTTCTTCGGTCAGTCCTTCTATCGCCTGAGACAAATGGATTTTGATGGACAATTTGAATATTCAAATGTGGTAAGTGTGAAAAATGAATTTACAGGTAAAACCATGGAAGCCCTCATTTTTCCTAATCCGACACTTCAGGGCGAAATCAATCTGAAAGTATTGACAGCCAATAGAGAAAATAAGATCAGCATAAAGATCATTAACATGGCTGGTGAAATATTTTATAGAGAGATCCATGATCCAGAATATTTTGCTGTTGAAAGGACCCTTGAGATTCATCAGAAAATGGGAAGTGGTATTTACATTATGATCATAGAGCAAAACGGACAGGCGTTTAAAAAGAAAATCATTATTCTATAAAAATTAAACGGTTTTCCTAAATCAGTTAGTAACTTTTAAGTTTCCATACAGGCGTTGCTTTCCACAAGTCAGGCCAAGCCGCCAACACCTGTTTTCCGCACTTTTTTAAAAAGGGGTCTGTATTAGCTGTTAAGGCTGATAATTTTTTAAAATGGGTGTTGCAAAGCTATTTTATTTCCTATCTCATCATCTTCATAGATATAGTATTCCAAATGGATATGGTCCTTCGCCGTACGTAATGCTGCCAGGATAGAAGCAAAGGCATCAGCCCCGTTATGCAGTAGCTCTATCCTGTTTTTTTGAGTAAGTAATGCCTTACTGTTATTAAGTAAAAGCCGCATAATGTGTCGCTTGCTTTTGAGCTTCGGATCTTTTTGGATGAATTCATCCTCCAGATTATCGAGCTGATGGGGTTCTAATGTCTTGATACTTAAATAATCGGCAAGTCCTTTCCTGGAGAAAAGCTTCTCCTTTCTGAAGTTCCGCCCAAAATTAAGGTACAACAACATACCCAGTACCGGAAGGAGTATGACCACGATCAGCCAGGAAATGGTTTTAATAGGGTTATTGTCTTCTAAAATGATGATGAATACCGTGAATAAGATAGTAACAAGGTAGGAGATACTAAAAAACAGGGTAAGAATACTGTAAGCATGCCAGGTCATATCACCATCCATTAAAGCCCACTTTGCTAAGATAGCGCTCGTTTTTAAAAGAGCATGAGAGAATTAACGTTTAAACATTGGGTGGAATAATTAAATAAAATCGTTTAAAATATTATTATTTCTTACATACCACCAACTCTCATATAGTTTATCCTGTTTTCGCCGCAAGTATTTACGAACTTATTTAAAGGTTAGTTAAGAAGCCTGTGAAAGGCCATTACATCATTTATTCTCAATGGAATTAAAGACCTATCTATATGTAATTCTAGCTATCAGCATATTATCTCTTATTGTATTGATATTTTGGGAATAGGAATATAAGTTTGCCCAGCCTACTCCAAAACCGGAAAACTTAAAAAAGGTCAATATTTTAAATGTATACTTTGCAGTTTCTCTTGATAAAAACACTTATACACGTTTCTACAACTATGATGGCCCTTGTTCCAGGTTCAACATCAGGGAATTCCAGTCTATTATAAGAAAATACTCCAGTCAGGTGAGGTTCATTGCAGTACTTCAAACTGACGATAATGACCGAAATGCTGTAAACGGGTTTAAGAAAAAATATGACCTGGGCACAGAAATCTTACATGAATCGAAAGGAGAGATTGCTCAAGCGTTAGGCGTCTACAGCATCCCTCAGGCGGTTACCCAGAAAGAGAATACTTTGTTCTACAGAGGCAATTATAATAAGGCCAGGTTCTGCTTATCCGGAAATACCCGGTTCGCAGAAATAGCTTATGGCTGTGAATTACCTTCTAACTCAACTAAAAAATACTTTTATAATTTCCTATAAACACAAATCATATGGTTTCTGAAGTACAACTCAAAACTTATTTTAATGACATTCATTCAAAATCAAATACGATCGTCGAAATCCTGCTTATCGGCTATTTTGTTTTAGGCATCCTTCTTTCTTTTTTCTATGATACTTACTTTGTGGGAATTGGTGTAGGTCTCCTTAACCTGGTGTTATATTTTAGTGCCAAGACCTTTTTCAAGGGCAGCAACATCAATCAGTATATGGCCAGCCTGGTGGCTGGTATTTTTATGGCCCAGTTCATACATCAGATGCATGGCTTATTTGAAATGCATTTCACGGCATTTATTGCTATTATAGCCTTGATCACCTACCAAAACAAATATGTGTTCCTGCCTCAATTGATCTTTGTAGTGATACACCATTCCTCCTTTGCGTATATCCAATACCTTGGGGTGGTCAATGAAAACGAGGTCTATCAAAAAATCTATTTCACACAGCTCGAATATATGGACCTGACTACCTTTTTCTTTCACGCAGGTCTTTATGCAGTAGGCGTAGTTTTGGCCATGATCTATGCCCATATCCTGGAGAATAACACCGTCCGGAATGCAGAAAGCATCATTAAACTCAAAGAAATGGAGGAAGGGATGCTGGACAATATCGAGTTTGCCAACCAGATTGCAGAAGGAAATTTTAAAACTTCTTACGAGCTAAGGGAAGGCGATCAAATGGGCTCTGCTTTGCTCAATATGCGTGATAACCTGAAACACAGCGCTGAACGTGAGCGCCAGGAAAAGTTTATCAACGTGGGCATTGCTGAGATCAGCGACATCATACGAAAGTATTCTGAAAACCTGAATGATCTTTCTTACAAAGTGATCTCATACCTGGCGAAATACCTGAATGTTAATCAGGGCGGAATGTTTATCCTAATAGATGAAAACGGAGAGCAGTATCTTGAATTAAAAGGATGCTATGCCTACGATCGTAAAAAATTCATCGAAAGACGCATAGAAATAGGCCAGGGGCTTGTTGGGCAGGCGTATATGGAAAAAAGCATCATACGCCTTAGGGAAATACCGGAAGGATATATCTTTATCACCTCGGGACTGGGTGAGTCCACCCCAAGCAATTTGATCATTATACCCATCCAGAATGACCAGATCATAGAAGGAGTGATGGAGCTGGCCTCTTTTCGTGATTTTGAAGAATATGAGGTAGAGTTCTTGACAAAAGTGAGTAAAAACATAGCCTCCATCATTACCTCGGCCAAAGTAAATGAACGTACCAAAGTACTTTACGCTCAATCACAAAAGCAAGCGAAAACTATGAAAGCACAAGAGGAAGAAATGCAGCAAAATATGGAAGAGTTATCCGCTACCCAAGAGGACATGGAACGAAAGTCTTCAGAGTTTGAAAGTCGCCTTAAAGCCCTGGATGAAGGTGGTATAGGCTCCATTGAATTTGATATGACAGGGATCATCATTGATACGAACAATTCATTCTGCAAAGTAATGAAATATTCCAAAGAAGAGCTGAAAGGATATCATCATAGGATATTCGTTGACCACAAGTACGCCAGGAGCAAAGAATACCAACAGTTTTGGAACGACCTGGCAAAAGGCATTACTCACCGTGGCGAGTTTATCCGTTATACAAAATTAGGGACCCCCGTACTGTATGACAAGAACAATACACCTACCAGAGTTTTAAAATTTGTGGTAGACATCACTCCTTATATAAACGGACGAAATAAGACGGGAAAAGGGGACAAAAAACTGGCTGATTCCGTCGATTAGTTCCTGTTTCGGACAGAAATGCTTTAAGGCCGGTCCCGGTACTACCTGATCTGTCAAATGAGAATATAATGAGGTGAGCTTGCCCCACCGGTCCTAAAGGAAGTACCTTTCAGCTCCTTTGAAAATGGATCTTTCAAGTTTTGTTGCTTGCTGCCATGAGCAGGATCATCTGTTGAGTCGGTATCAATAATAATTTCCCCATGACCTGCCGGGGAATCTACTATAATGCCCCCAGGAGCAAAGGTCAAAAACGCCCCGCTGAGCCGTTCTTAAACCTCGAAAAAGTAGGTTGACAAGCCATCTCTCCTTCCAGGATACCTTCAAAGAGCGCGTCGTTTTCCAAACCTTCTGCATCATGTATCTTCATCGCCCTGCATTAAATTGAAAACGCGCTGTTTGAGTAATTTTTCCCTGCTGTGGTGGTGCAAAGCAGATGACAGCGATCTGTAATGTCTGGCTGAAAAGTTTACGTGTACCCCTGTTTTTCCCTGATAAAATGCCCTATTCTCCGGTACATCGGACATCAGCCGGGCTTTGAGCTGGCCTGCAACTTGGGAAGATACCTGTCCTTTTCTTTTGAAGGTTCTTATTTCCTGGCCGGCAGGTTTTTTGAGGAAACCGGTGACCCCGGTACCATTCTCACTTTCTTCCCATGGCAGGAAATCCAACAGGGGAGAAGGGGCACCGGACAGGCCACTGAAACGGCATTTTCAGTGCCTTCGGGCTCATTTGATTTCTGGATCAGGCGCTTTGAGAAAGAAAATATCATCTACAATAAGCCAGCTAAACGGCTCAGTGAAGAATACCTGACCTTTATCGACCCGGATGGACTGAAGCTGGAGTTAGTTGCTGTTGACCACGACGAACGCAAGCCTTACACAGGCGGTAAAATAGGTGCGCAGCACGCAGTCAGGGGATTTTATAATGTCACGCTTTCTCTGGAAGGTTATGAAAAAACCGCCCGGTTGCTCACAGAGTTATTTGGCTTTCAGTTAACTGCCGAAGTGGTCAATCGTTACCGGTTTGAATCCGGGGCGGCGGAAGGGGCTGCCATCATTGACCTGGTTTGCCTGCCTGATGGTCACCGGGGACATGTGGCCGGAGGAACGGTACATCATGTGGCCTTTCGTGTGAAAGACAATGAGGAACAACTTTACTTCAGAGCGCAATTGGCGAACCTGGGGTACAACGTAACGCCCCTTATCGACAGGGACTATTTCATGTCGATATACTTCCGTGAGCCGGGCGGGGTGCTGTTTGAAATTGCTACCGATCCTCCGGGATTCACAGCCGACGAACCGTTGGAAGCGCTTGGCTCCGGATTGAAGTTACCCGTCATGTACGAGCCTCGAAGGGCTGAAATTGAGAAGGTTTTGCCAGTGCTCGGTTAAGACCAGTGCTCGGTTAAGAATGATTAAAAAAGGGTGAAAACCCCGGTACAATTCCCTATCCTTGTCATGGTAGTAACAAAAGTCTGGGAACATGAGCAGGGAAAATATTGAGCCGCTGTAACAAAAGCTGTATACCAGGCACCGAAATACCAAAATAACTAAACAATGATCACAGAAAAGACTGAAAAAATTTTCCCACCTTTACCGCTGGAGGCATAGGAAAATACTAAGATCACTTTGCATCTCTGGCTTCAGATTGTGGGAAAAGTTAAACCGGATCTGATGCCCCAAAGAAACCATTGGTGGCATATCACATTTTTGGTTCGTGTGCGAGGATTGACCAGTGGCCCTGTGCCGCATAAAAAAGGTAATTTTCAATTTGATTTTCACTTCCTGAATCATCTCTTTGAAATAACCTCCGGTTGGGGCGAAAAAAGGTCATTTCATCCGGAAGGCAACAAAAAATCACTCACTTTTTTACGTAGCGGATGACTTCCGAGGTAACATCATCTGTGAGGGCGATTAGCAGCACACCATGGCTGTTGTCGGGTAAATGGAGTTTTACGGGATTATCTGCTGACAATTGAAGGCTAAAAACCGACAATTCCTGCCCGGAAGCATTGGATATGCTAACAGACACTTGTTTTGATCGATCAGCGATCAACCACACTTTACCGGAGCCGGGGTTTGGGTATAACCGATAGGTGGAGTGATTTAACGGGCCGGGTAGTGCGGTAACCAAATCTTTGCCGGTCACCCTGATGCCGTCGAGCCTTGTGACACATCCCAGATGGTCTTTGATAGTCACTGCATATCTTCCCGGTTCCAGTGGGTCTGTTACCGGTCCGGTGGCAATGTTGGCATCCCAATAATAGGTATATGGCAAGGTTCCCCCGGAACAGTCGACCGATATCGTCCCCGGGGATTTTTCATTCAGGGTGTAAGTGCATTTTAATGGTTCACTCAGGTTTGCTGATATGTCGATTTGCTTTTGCCATGTACACCCTG
The DNA here is from genome assembly GCF_056858335.1 of Agaribacillus sp. DX54. NCBI lineage: Bacteria > Pseudomonadati > Bacteroidota > Cytophagia > Cytophagales > Splendidivirgaceae > Agaribacillus > Agaribacillus sp. DX54. The sequence goes on along the minus strand of NZ_JBXEQE010000033.1, from coordinate 7,694 downwards.
TGTGATCTGTAACCGTGGCAGTATATGGACCGACCGGCAACCTGTTAAAGGTAGCGGCATCTTTGGTAGTGGCGGTGTACACCTGGTCTCGATGGCTCAGTGTAACGCTGTAGGGAACAGCTCCGCCGGCTATTGACAGTGTGATATTTCCCATGGAGCTTTTAAAACAGGATTTGGGCTCTGAGGATGTGTTAACCTGCAGAATTTCGCCCTGGCTATCACTTACGTTGAGATTCTGTTGCCAAATGCACCCGGTATTATCGGTAACTGTGGCAGTGTACGGACCTGCTATAAGACCATCGAAGGTGGCCTCATCTGAGGTGGTAATGGTGGTGTGCGTTATGTCTTCCTGACTTAACTCAACGATATACGGGGTATTTCCCCCTGATACTGCCAGCGCAATACTTCCTGTAGGTGTCCCGGAACAAACGACAGGCCTGGTAGAGGCATGGGCTGACAGGGGTTTGTCCTGACTTTCCAATAGGGTGATGCTTTGCTGCCAGGTACATCCTGTATGATCAATAACGGCTACGTTATACTGACCCGCCGCAAGGCCATCTAATGTAGTAGCGTCTGTGGTAGTGGTGGAATGTATCACTTCTTCCTGGCTTAAGGCGACATCGTAGGGAGCAGTGCCTCCTGTTATGTCGAGCTTTATACTTCCGGTACTTGACCTGAAACAGCGCGTGGGCGTTGACGCCACGGCTGCATCCAAAGGGAGAGGTAGTGTTACTGTCATTCTGTCGGTTTGATACTTGCAACCGGCTGCATCTTCGATAAATGCCCGATATGTGCCCGGGCCCAGTTGGGAGAGAACCGCCGAGGTTTCCGCAATGTCTTCCCCGTTTTTTTGCCACCGGATATTGTATGGAGTTGTACCACCTTCCATGTCCAGGTCAATGGTACCGTCTGAGGCGCCAAAGCAACTGATGTCGGTGATTTTTGGGGCCATGGAGAGATCCTGGCAATTGGCCGGGGGCAGTAAAGTAATGATATAGTCCTGCCGGTTGCCTAAATAGATGGTGCTGCCACAGGCTTGGTTAGCATTGGCATTTGTCGCCCCGGTATACATGAATTTTATCCGCATGCGGGTCTCACCGGATACAATGTCTTCCGGTATGGTAATATCCTTTTCCAACACAACCCCTCTGCTGGCCCTGCCAATCAGGGTAGTTTCGGTATCAAAATCCCAATCTCCATCCCGGTTCAGATCCAGGTATAACCATAAATTAAATGCGAAGTGATTAGACAGATCATTTGTTAACCGGAAGGTGTAGGTTTCGCCGGCTTGTAATTCGGTCGTATAGGGTGTTTCGCGGGGAAGTAGTTGTAGCTGCTCCACTTCGGGTGAGCGGTTATAATTAATGGTATTGAAACTGAACTGTCTTATCTTATCAAGTCCTCCTGCTGTTCTTGGCCATTGAAAATGTGGGGATGGCTGACAGTAACCATCCAGTTCACCGGTAGAAAAGGTAGCCTGACATGTATACATGAGCTCACCATCGGCATCGTATACCCTGCGCTGCAGCAGGTAGCTGGTGCTTTTGGAAAGATTAGGAAGAGACAATGAGGCTTCAGTGGTGGCTAGGGCCAGGGTATCGGGCGTGGCATCTGCCACGCCTAAAAGGATATCATAAGATGCTTCACCGGCCAGATTTTTGGCCCAGCCGATTTCCAGCCTGGTAGCAGGAACATTTGTATTTCCGTTAACTATGGCACAATGGTCGACTACACCTGGCTTTTTGTGGTATTGTGTCACCGTCCAGTTGGGAAATGATCTGTGGGCATAAAAGTACATGGGCAGACAGGGATCCAGGTTTTCCAACGGAGGGGTAAATCTGTAGATCCATCCTTTAAAGTCCTCCATGGTAGGTTCAAAGGTATGGCTGTTTAAGTCGCAATAAGCCGAAGGATCACTTGTCAATTGAGGATTAGCCCAGGTGCCGACTCCTTCCTGAATTTGTAGCAGGCGTATATTTCCCGGCTCATTGGTCAGCAGGTTACCCCTTAACCCAACAGAAATTTTTTTGAAGGAATCATGATACTCACCCGCATCCCTGAATGCATACCTTAGCTGTATTGATTGATCCTTTTCAAAGAATGTAATACCAACGGATAAACCATTTTCCGGATAAAAAAATGAAACAGACAAGTTCAATATGCGTTCACCCGGCAGATTGTATAAATGTCTGGATAACATAACAAACGGCTTATCAGTGGGGGCAACATCCCGCTGGGCAAAAGAAATAGTATTCCTGTTTAATATAGCATCATCCTCCGAAAAAGTAGCGCCAAGCGAAGAACTGGTAGAAATCGGAAACGGCGCTTCGGAATTTCCTAATTTTAAAAAACCATTTGCGGATATAGAAAAGCGGTCGAAGTATTGCCCTTCAAAATAGAAGGGAAAGCCGATCTCGTAGCCAGTACCAACGACTTGTTTGTCATCCCGGCTTACTTCTTTATTTACAAACACCATCCCTGGCTCATAATAACTAAATGCCAGCACGCCATCGCTAACATAATAGTCCTTGCCACCAACGGAAAAGTTATAATCATTTACCTGGGCATAGGTATTCAAAACTCCGATAGATAATGTAATAAAAAATCCCGGCAACAGTCTGATACTTGCCAGGGGATGTTTAAAAAATGTTAAAGTCATGATGCGCTAAATAAAATCGCTTTCCCAGGTATTTTAATATATACCAGTTAAAACAGGAAAGTTTCCAACACTCATACCACAATGCTTACATGCGTGCCTTAGAGGTCAAAAAAGCGCAAACGATGTTATAAAACACAAACCAAAAACATTACGTTTGAATTGATAATAACAAAATCAGGTTGAATGAAAAATGGTAATGGACTTGCGGCGATTTTTCCTGCGTGGAGTCAATAGTGGAAGAAATTGATATTCAGGTATTAATAACCGCTAAATACTATTAAAATCAGGTGGGTCATTGCTATATTTGCAGAAAGCTGACAATCGTTGAAACAAGCGCTGTCCATATCACTGATTTTTACCTTGTTCCTGCCCACATTGAACAAGCTGAATGTATGGATTGATTTTAAAATCAACCAGGAATACATCGCCAGGGTACTTTGCATCAACAAGGAAGAACCAATCACCGTATGCAACGGAAACTGTTATTTGTCTGAACAGCTAAAAAAAGCAGAAGAGGACCAACAAAATCAACCGCGGCCATTTTCACAGGAAAAGCAGGAAGTTACTTATTATACTGACACAACCACAGCACAATCTATAAAGGACATCACTGTGCAAACAAAAGCTGGTTTTAGCTATGACCAACCGCTCAACACTTCACTTCATATACATCGGGTTTTTCACCCACCCCGCCCAAGCGTGATTTAACACAGCGCTTTAGATAACAAAGTTCTGCCTATCGAATGTGCACGGATGCACAAAATTTACTTTTTATGCCGTTTTAACACAATTGATTCGGTCAACAAACAAATCACGACGATGAATTTAAACAAACTATCGATACATTGGGTGGTGTGCATGGTGATTTTCTTCAACCTGTATACCTCCGTAGCATTGGCCCAAAACATGGCGTTGGTGCGACTGCTTGATCAAAGTACCTTTTTACCAATTGCCGGGGCTACTTTTCAATATGGAGAAGCGTCAGGAATTTCCAACGAGGAAGGTGCCATCGAGTTTGCCTACCGGGAAGGGACACCCATGAAACTTTCTCATGTGAGTTATGGGGAATGGCAGTTGGATGATGCCGGGGTGAAAGAAATGATCAGGGCCGGGACTTACTACAGGGAAAGCGTTACAATCAACCTGTACCCGGTTACCATCATTGCTATCCGGCAGGGAAGCCAGCCTCCGTCTGATAAGCTGCGTCTTGAATACCAGGACCGTATGGCACATGACGGGGCTTCGGTACTCAATCAAAGTCCTGCTTTTAACAGCATCAGGAAAGGCGGAAATTATGGTTTTGATCCTGTTTTCAGAGGATTTAAATATGATCGACTGAACATCGTGCTAAATGGTGCGCAAAGTGCTACGGCAGCCTGTCCCAACCGCATGGATCCACCCACCAGCCAGATGGCGCCCAACATGATGGACAGAATAGAGGTACTTAAAGGCCCTCATGCTTTAAGATATGGTACCGGATTTGGTGCCACTATTAACTATATTCCATCAAAACTCCGCTTCACGGATCAGCCTGATACTTACGGCCGGTTATCAGGTGGATATGAAGATAATGGAGACATTTTAAGGAGTGAGGGATTGGTTGGGTTCAGTGGAGAAAAGTATGATCTGGGCATTTTTGGCTCATGGTCACAGGGAAATGACTACCGCGCCGGAAATGGCGAGAGGGTTCAGGCCGATTTTTTAAGGGTAAGTATTGGCACAAACCTGGGTTTAAAACTGACCGGGAACCAGCAATTAAGGGTCTCAGCCCTTTATAACCTGGCCAGGGATGCCGACTTTCCGGCCTTGCCGATGGATTTACGTGAAGATGATACCTGGATGTTTAATGCCCGTCATGATATCAGCTTCGGCAGTGGCCCTTTAAAATCATGGAATACCACCGTTTTTGGATCAATCGTCGATCATTTAATGGATAATCTTCTAAAACCGCTCGATCCACGCATGCTTGATGCCGCCACCTCGGCCGATACCTACAATTACGGTGGCCGGACCGAAGGTGTATGGAGCTTTTCCCGTAGCACTTTATATGCCGGAGCAGATCTGCGGGTAGAAGGTGCGGAAGGAATTCGCACCCGCGAATTTCTGACCGGTCCAAATACCGGTAACACGGTGCAGGATAACGCCTGGCAAAATGGCAGGATCAGCAAAACCGGTGTATTTGCAGAGTATCACCTCGATCGAGAGAACTACCAATTTGTATTTTCAGCGAGGACGGAGTTGAATCATGCAGACATCGAAGAGCCCAGCCAGGAATTCACCAGGGTTTATCCTGAAACAGCGGAAACACAAGTTAACCCCAGCCTGAGTCTCGGAGTATCGAGAAGGTTACCGCAGGGAATCAAACTGGGCCTATGGCTCGGCAGGGCACAACGTAGTGGTAGCTTAACGGAGCGTTTCATCAACTATTTCCCGGTGGGACAAGACCCTTTTGAGATGCTGGGCAATCCACAGCTCGACCCCGAAGTGAACCAGCAATTAGATCTGACTTTCGAATGGCAAACCAATGAAACAGCATTGAACGTCGACATTTTTGCCTCTTATTTACAGGATTTTATATCATCACTCATAGATACAACATTGACGCCCCGCATTCCGACCAGCCCGGGCGTTCGACAGTTTATCAATATTGATGACGCCTTTAAAACCGGTTTTGAGTTGAACTGGACGCAGGTGCTTTTTGCCGGGCTGCAGCACCAGGTAAGTGTCGCCTATACATATGCCAGGGATTTGGAAAGGGATGATCCCCTGCCCGAGATTGCCCCGCTGGATTTCAGATACGCTTTAAGCGGTAGTTATCTGAAAGACAAGCTGCATCCTGAGGTCGTTTTCCGGCATGTTATGGAGCAATCACAAATTTCCACAGAATTCGGGGAAACGGTTACCCCGTCTTTTTCTCTTTTGGATGTAAAATTATCTTATCGACTCTCAGATGCCATCAGGTTGAGTGCCGGTGTGAATAACCTGTTTGATGAGAATTACTATGAACACCTGAATAGATCGGTCAGGGGCACCAACGATCCGGTTTTTGCCCCGGGCCGGAATGTTTTTACTTCATTTAATCTTAATTTCTAAGTCATACGATGACTCCGGAATTTCACCAACAACTCACAAATATGTATTATATTTAAACCCGTAAACCAGCCATGACCGTTATAACGCATAAGCAACAGCTACCTTAAATGACACGGGATATCATAGAAATCAATGATTTTATGGTTTTGATCGAACAATCAAACGATGAAGAAACCATCGTTGACCAATGTGGCTTTGATGATCAGGTTATCGGGTTCTCTTTTTACGGTACGGGAAATGTAGCATTAAACGTCAACCATGGGAGGAAAAAAAGAACCTTCAACAACACAAAAGGATTTGCCATGTCCTTTTATGCCAATCACAAAGTGGATTTTGTTCATAAAATATCTTCGGAACAACCTCTGCAATGCATTTGTATCATTTTGACTTTCAAAAACCTTCCGAAATTACCAAGACAGGAAGGCGTAATATTTACCAGCTACCTTGATGAACTTGTCAATCCCGTTGATAACTTTGTGGAAGGGCCTAACTTTTACATGACGCATGACATGCAAAATGCCGTCGATAAAATCTTTAAAACCCCTTACAAAGGCGCAACCAGAATGATGTTTTTAAGGAGTCAGGTAACAGAATTGCTTTCCCATTTTTTTGCTTTGGTTTCAGATCCTGAAAGCCATGGGGGTAATATCAAAAAACAGGACCGGGAAAAACTCTACCAGGCCAAAGAGATACTCTCCAATAACATTGAAACACCCCCTTCTTTAAACGAGCTTTCGAGGCTCATTGGCCTTAACAGCTACAAACTCAAGAAGAATTTCAAAGAGCTGTTTGGCGTCCCTGTGTTCAAGCACCTTCAGAATGAGCGTTTAAACAAAGCCTATGACCTGTTGAAAGATGGAGATATCAACATCCAGGAGGCAGCCTGGGTAGTGGGGTATGAAAGCGTAAGCTCCTTCTCAAATGCCTTTGTCAAAAAATTTGGCTTCCGTCCCAGCGAAATAAAAAAGTAATCCTTTTCGAGCAAATCTCAATCCTTTTACGACAAATGCCACCGGATCAATAGTTGCATTTTTGTGAGGTAAATAAAGTTGTATTTAAATAGATTAGTCATGCAGGAAAAAAAGATTTTAATTCTCGGAGGAAAAGGAAAAACCGGCCGCAAAGTGGCCGAACGATTGACCGACCTTGGCAAAACCATTCGCCTTGGTTCCAGACGTGAAAACCCCCCATTTGACTGGGAAAACCCTGAAACCTGGGCCGGCGCCCTGGAAGGAATGAACACAGTTTACATGACATTTCAACCCGACCTGGCTATGCCTGGCGCTTCGGATATCATAAAAAGGTTTACAACTGAAGCGGTGAAAAACGGTATACAAAAGCTGGTTTTACTTTCGGGAAGGGGCGAAGATAAAGCCGGGGTTTGTGAACAAATCGTCATGGATGCCGGGATCGACTGGACCATTGTTCGCGCCAGTTGGTTTAACCAGAATTTTGACGAAGGCTTCCTGTTGGGGCCAATCCTTGCCGGCGAAGTTGTCTTGCCGGAGTGTGAAACACCTGAACCACTGGTTGACACAGATGACATTGCCGATGTTGTTGTCGCATCACTCCTCGATGAAAAACATAATGGACAGACGTATGAACTGACCGGTCCCCGCCTTTTGACCTTTGAACAGGCTACGGCCGAAATTTCAAAAGCTACGGGCAGGGACATCCGGTTCAGTACACTACCCATGGAAGAGTACAAAAAAATGCTTGCCGGTAGCCAGGTACCTGAAACGTTTATATGGTTGATTGACTATCTTTTCACCGAAGTGCTGGATGGCAGGAATGCCAGTGTTACTAATGATACGGAAAAAGTACTTGGGAGAAAAGCGAAGGATTTCTCAGAATATGCCAAAGAGACGGCTGCAAGTGGCATTTGGCGTCCAACGAAACAACCTGTCAATCAGGCCTGAAACCACCCGGCCAACCTCTTTGC
>NZ_JBXEQE010000032.1:0-79230 GCF_056858335.1 Agaribacillus sp. DX54 | reverse complement strand
TAACTACCACCGCTACCACAATACCAGTCCATCATCCGCTACAGTGAACCGAAGCCTTACTTCACATCATTGTAGCTTAATTGTTATGCGCTGCTTTTATTTCTCTTATTTTCAATCCTTTCTTTATAATCATAGAATTTTTCAACTAATCCTATTTCCAAAAGTTTCCCTGCAATATCTTCAGAATTTTGAGTGATTTCTAATTTTTCAAGTGCATCGGTCACAAGTTGGTTTAATCCATTTTGAATCCTTTTTGTAAGGCTAAATTGCTTACGGTTTTTATCCCATAAAGAAGAAATAAAGGGATTATGAAAATTATTATTATAATCTGCCCAACGATTACGATGGCAAATACCAATTACTAACACATTCCTTAATTTTTCAGGTAGCCAATCAGAATCAGAACTTAAGAGCCAAACTAGACCTTCAAAAATCTCCCAATATGAACGAATATATCTTGTGTCATGTGCATAAAAATACCAATGTCCAAGTTCTTCTGCCGTGTAATTCCCAAACTCAGGATGTCTGTATGCAATAATATCTCCACATAGTGGCTTATTACCATCAATTGTATCATGCCTACCATAAGAAAATATTAAATCTGCATTATTACCCGGTTTTAAAAGTTCATCGAATTCATCTTCAAATCCAGAATCAAATCCAGGAATGGTTAATTGTGGAACATACATCGCAAGTACATTTGGATTTGCTTTGGCACAATCATACAGTCCGGGCCAACGATGAATAAATTCATGAACAATTTCTGGATGTGTGGTAGGTGAGATGTTTAACTCTTCTCCTTCAAAAGACCAATCCATTTGTAATGCAGTAGAGGCAATGTTTTGCCCTCTTTTAAATCCACGGTCTTCATTTCGAAATGGCAAAGGAAATAACCAGCGTGTTCCTGCATTTGTATCAGGATATTTTAGGTATTCTTTATATTCTACAACATCCAACCACCATTCATCAGATATTGGAGGAGTATTGACATTTAAATTAGCTAGATAATCGCGAGCTACAATAAGAGGGCTATCATCAGGTTTAATCCTTTTTGTTAGTTCTCTGATTAAAGAATTAATTCCAACAGAAGAAGTCCCGGCTTTTTTGTCAGCAAGTGATGGAGAGAATTGCATAACATCTTGAACATCCACTCTATGCCATATAGGTAGAATAAGGTCTCTTTTCTCGACCATCTCTCTTAGATTCAATCCATTTAATTCTCTTTTTGCCCAAGGCTTTTTAAAAAAATTAGGACTTAAAACCACAATTCCGAATCTTGAAACAGATAATCCTTCATCAATTTTTTGAGTAAGACTATCTCCAATTTTAAGAGAAAATTCATCATACCACACATCAAGATATTGTTGTCTTAACCTCTCGGCTAGTGGTCGAACGAAGTCATCTTTATCTTCGCTAGCATGACATATGAAAACATCGTATTGCATTTAATTTTTCATTTTGCTAAATCCTTTCACGTATGCACCGAAAGTTGCGAGTAACAATTCGTTAAACACCATGCGTGGTGCTTATATCTATTATTAGAACCTTAATCTAATGGATTATTGATAAAATTCATTAATTGTTATTTCATTAATTCACTTATTTCAATCAATTCTTTTTCATACTTTTCATGCATATTTAGAAGATGAACAGATTCTTTATAATCATCAAAACTATACTGGTCAATATATCGGATTTTAAATTCCAAATTAGAGTTATGATAAAGCAAAATCTCGATACAATCTGTTTTATTTATTCTTTTAAATAAATAATATCCAAGTTTATAATTACCTTTTGTTTTTGAATTTATCCGTATTTCTGATGATATAAAATCATACTTAAATTCATTGACATCATCTCTATTCAGACTAAGGCATCCACCGGAACTTAACGTATCAATATCTTTTTCTAAAAGTAATACGGAATCATTATCTGTTCGATTATTCTTTAATATTTCAGCTAACTCAGTTAAATCTTTTGAAATATCAATACCATGATAGTTTTCATTCTCTATTTCCTCCAATCTTGAATAATGAACAAAATATGATGTATACAGAAACACTATCTGTTTAACGCTTAAAGAAGTTTTATCAAGGTTTTCTAAAAGGTAATAATATGTATAAAAGTTTGGAGTTAGGTTGTGAAGTACCCATTTGTCAATTGTTTCATCCAATAGATTTATATACTTGTCAAGAATGAAATACTTAGATACCAACTCTTCATGTTGCAACAATATCTTTGATAATATGGCACCTTCAATGACATGTATCTTATATGACTTATCAATCTCAATTTTCTCAAGCCAAGTTCTTGCATTATTGCTCAAATAAGATGATATCATAAAAACTAAATGTTGCGGTTTTTCTGCATCCGCCCAGGCTATCTTAGAATTAAGTTCTGCTGGTGGTACAGCATTTTCATACTTTTTGCATTCAAAAAAATATTTCTCCTCAAACATTCCAACTAGACTATTATTGATTGTAGATATTGCTTCAATATCTCTTCCATTATCTGCACCACCTTGTCTCCAGATAACTTTTGAAAATCCGTGTTTTAAGATTAGTTCAAAGCACAATTCCTCAAACTCATTGGGAGTTAACTTATTAAAATCAATATGTTTCTCAAATGCGCTCATGTTCTGATAGTTGCCTGCAACCTCTCGCTATAAGGAGTGGGGATTAGTAATGTGCTAACCTCTCTTTTTACTCAAAGCCACACCGATTAATAAATTTACAATTCGTAGCGAACTTTTCAATTACTATCAAACTTTCGCAACCTATAAAACCCCATTCATAGCTGTTGTTATATGCTTTTTTATTGTGTTCTTAATATGATGGGTTCTACTTGGTTAATACCGTAATTGTCATTTGATAGATATATTAGCTCTTGATCAAGTAAATGTCTTCGAATAATTGGCCACATTAGTTGTGAAAGATCGCTACCAATACTTACGTATAGGTTTGTTGCATCATCTTGATTTTGTCTTCCTCCTATTCCAAGCGGTCGATCTTTAACTTCTTCTTGCATTAGATGAAAAGTTATATTTAAGAAATTGCCATGAGCAACTGCTGATAGACGTTCATACAGGAAATCAATATTGGAATTGATTAATTTCCACATTCCAACTAACTGATTGTGTTCTTTCTGAAGTTTAAACAGAACTTTATCAACATGAGATTGCTTAGGAGTTAATGTTTTTTGTGATTCTTCATGATAAGTGCTAACCCGTTTATAGAGTTCTTCATCATAGACAATAGCAGTTAAAATTTTAAGTTGTTCAATGTGCATTCGAAGAATTGGTTGAATTTGTAGATTCATACCAGTTAAGAAAAGTGCTCTTATGGAAATCAAATTATTAACCAATGAAGTAACATATCCTGAATATAGTATCACCTTTTCATCATTTGAATTTGGGGATCCATATAAACCAGACGCTAATGAAGTATACTTAAATATTGTGTCAATCAATGCATCTTGGATTAATGATTGGTCATTTGATTTATCAGATATGTTGATCTTCTGAAGTTCATCATAATATTGAATCAACTTTATTGGAGACTTACATCCTTCTTTAAACCAAAATTTTTCAAAATCCTGCGTCATTGCATATAAAAATTGGCTATGCACCACAATGGTGTACTGATATTTATTTCATCGAAATCTTAATCTAATGGATTTTTGAAAAAATTCATAGCTGTATTGGCTACATGAGCGTATACGTTGGTGGCTTTGCGGGACTTATAGTCTCTTAGAAAAGTTTTCTTATTTTCAAGATCAATTTTTCAACCAATTGGACTTTATAGTCAAAATGCTGCTATTGCATGCAAAAATAGTGAATTACAGCCAATGTCAAACAATTTCAAACAAAAAAGCCTGAATCATAACAATTCAGGCAAAAGTCGGGATGACTGGATTCGAACCAGCGGCCCCCACGTCCCTAACGTGGTGCGCTAACCGGACTGCGCCACATCCCGGGTAATTGAGATCCCAATAGGGTTCAATTTTGGGACTGCAATATTACGAATTTTTTTACTTACAAAGTATGTTGTCTTTAAGAATAATTGATATGGTGATTTAAATAATTGAGGTTGGATTATTTTCGCTTTCCGAACATGTCAGGAGAGGATGGCCCCTGGCCTGGCAGAGGAAAACGTAGCGAGTCATAGTATGGCTTGGAGCCATGCTATGACTTCATGTGACTTCATCCTATGAAAAACAATTATCTAATTTGCTTACAATGCTTTAATCCGGATATGAATCTTTGACAGGTTAAAAGGAACGCCATCAGTTTAAACTAATATCGTTTAATGCTTTTTCCATTAAACCGAGATCATCCGTAAAACCGGTATAAGCACCATTATTTTGTGCCTCGGCATTTGAAAACAGATCCCGGTAATAGGTAATCCCGTTGTTCAGGTTATCCCTGAAGTTTAACAATTGTTTCCTTTGCCTGTCATCTATGGGCTGCTTTATATCAGCAACCATTTTACCGAAGTAGTCTATGTACATACCCAACTCCTTGATAAACATATGCGGCCGGTCGGTTCTTTTTAAAACAGTATCCCTGCCATAGATATGATCACTCATGGCTTTCAGTGATACTACCTCTGAAAAATAAGCCATATTGGGCCCGGGACAGACAGACACTCCTTTCCCCTCGATCTTCGTATCGAGGTCATTGACCAACAGCGCGGAAGTTCCCAAACCAACACATATGCAGGACTTTTCCACGATTTTATCATACTCCCGGTTGTATGCTTCCGGTGACAAATAGCGGCTATCCAACGCCTTGATCTTCAGCTTCTGGTATTGTCTTGAAGCCAGGCAAATTTCCTTTTCCGTAAATTCCCGGTTATTGGAGGCAAACTTCCTGGGGCATGGACTGCCAGGTTTACCTTGATTAATCCGCTTTACTTTTTCCAAATCTTTTGTATTGCCTTCAAGGGTATTAAAAGGTACACCTAACGGAGAGGTATCACTTAATGTCAAGTCCTTCTCGCTGGCTTGTTTCAACAACTTCTGGGTATAATTATCAACATTGGTGGCTTCAGGTACCAAAAGGAAGGGGGTGCCCCACCCAATGGAGTCCAGTCGGTAATAATCCACCAGAAATTGATGCTCTTTGGCTGTACCCACACCTCCCTGGGCTGAAAACTTAACTTCTGGCGGTGAGTCCGGCGCGTTCCTTCCTTTGTTTTTCAGTGCCTGAATCAATAGCGCATAGGTGGTATTGATAAGCATATCCCTGTTCTTCTTAAACGCTTCAAGAATGGGGCCCATCAGGTAGCCATCGGTAGCAAAAGCGTGCCCCCCGCAATTCAAACCTGACTCAACCCTGTATTCAGAAACCCACAGCCCCTTTTTAGCGAGGAATTTTCCCTGTACCAAAGCAGACCTGAAATCACTCACCTTGAGTATGATCTTTTTTCTTATCAGCCCGGTTTCATCCGGATAGAAATCCTCAAATTCTTCAAAATAGCTGTACAATCTCGGATTCATGCCGGCGGAAAGGATTACAGAAGATTTCAGCTTACTTTTTGCAAAGCCTCGCAGTGCCGCATGGGCATCATTGAATTCCACAGGCAGTTTTTTGTTATGTCGGTAATTCTCACGGTTAAGTTTCGTCATAATGTTCACATCGATGCTGCCAATGGAAATATTATGCTGTACCCAGTTTCTTATTTCGTTTAAACCCCGGTTGCCTTGAATCAACTGCTGGAATTTTTGTTTTAAAACTGAAAAATCGGGTAACATATTTACGTATTTTTCCATTTCACCACCTTTTTCGGAAACGGAATTTTTCAGTTGTTCAAAATTTTCAGTGGCAATTTTATCCACAAGATTCAGATAGGCGGTTATTCTTTTGGCCCTGAAATCATGGGTTTTATGAGAGATTGCCTGGAATGGTATTTTTAGTTTCCGGCAATAAAATTCCCTCATTTTCTCGATCAGTACATCATCAACCAGCGATATGGCCGAAGAAATTCCATATTGGGATACTTTTAAAGGGGTATCTATGGTATAACCCGTTCCCATGACCGGAATGTGGAAGCTGTGCGCCTGTAGTTTATTCATTGTAATCCATTTGTTTAAGTCCGCAAGTTAAATAAATTTGTCTATATATTAGATATAAAGGTCTGTTTATCTAAATTTGTCGTCGATTAAAATTTGTCAGGATTTAGACAGCTTTTTTCAATTAAAGCTTCAGAAACAACAATGAATTCCCTCAATAATTATGGAAAAAAATGTCAGAGAATACATCGCCTTTAAAAATGGGGAAACGAAAATGCCCGAACATCTTGCCATTCGCAAAGCACACACTGCCCCATTGTTTAAAAACAAAGTGCTTGAAAGGCTTACCCGGACCAACATTTTTACACCCATCGTCATGCACCTGTCGGTAAGTACCTTCTTATTCTGGTATGGTACTACCCGTTTGGAAATTCCATTCATCGACAGTCTTGTGATACTCGCAATCGGGTTTGTATTTTGGTCATTTATGGAATACCTGGTACATCGGTTCTTGTATCACACCGAATCCAATGTAAAGTTTCTCTTCAACCTTCAACACAAAGCGCACGGAATCCATCATCAACATCCGATTGACCCAACACGCCTTGCAATGCCCCCACTGCCCGGACTTTTCCTTTCCGGTGTTTTCTTTTTTATCTTTTGGCTGATTCACGCCCGTTATGCTTTTGTTTTCTTTCCCGGATTTATGCTAGGATACCTTAGCTACATATCATTACATTACGCCCAGCATAGGATCAAATCGCCCTGGTACGGGCCATGGAAAGCACTCTGGAAACACCATCGGATACATCACTATGTCGATCCGTATGCGGCCTTCGGGGTCTCCACGAGGTTCTGGGATTTTGTTTTCGGAACTATGCCCAAAAAAAGGATGAAATGATACCGTGGGTATTTACTTCCCGTAAATCCGGTCTGCTTCTGCAAATTAATTCCTAAATTGCGGCATAAGGCTACCGGATTGGCCTTGCGGATGTTAAATCCCGCAATAAGTAGTGCAATTACTTTTAAGCTTCTATGTTTTCGAAATCATGTGAATATGCGTTGCGATCAATTTTGTACATTACACTTCATACAAAAAATGATCAGGCTGTCGGACTAAAGCAAATAGCCGATTCACAGGGTATACCGCTGCATTTTCTGAGCAAAATTCTGCAGCAACTTGTAAAACACAAGCTGCTTACGTCGATAAAAGGGCCCGGGGGAGGTTTTCTGCTCAATGTTTCCCCGGATAAACTGCGATTGGTTGAAATTGTAAAGATAATCGACGGGCTCGACATACTGGACCGGTGTGGAATCGGTTTGAAGAAGTGTTCGGACAAAACCCCCTGCCCTATACATTTCGATTATAAAATTGTCAAGGAAAAAATCAGGCAACTGCTCCAGGAAAAAACCCTTTCCGAATTGTGCCAGGATGTGGAAGATGGAAAATCAATTGTAAACTACAAATAAGCGTATTCAATACACCCCATCCTTATACCATCTACCTCCGTGTCTCTTCGTGTCTTTGTGCCTTGGTGGTTAACCATTTCTCACCACCAAGGCACAAAGACACGAAGAGACACGGAGGTGAGGGCTGAAAAGTGTTGATATACCAAAAGCTTCGGATTGCTTGCAAAATCGCCTAACATTCGTTAGTTTTGTAGGTAAAATTCAGCGCTGTAACGGTAGCTACCCAATCCGATTTGGCCTTTTTGGCCGAATTTTTTTTCTCTTAAAACTAACAAATGTTAGTTTGCAAATTTAAAAAGAAATCATTGCAATGGTCCACAAGCAGTTTTATACACTGGAAGTAGCTTCAGTCAGGAAAACCACGGAAGATTGTACGGTCGTTTCCTTTAAAATCGATGATTCGCTGCGGGAGTTGTTTCAATACCATTGCGGTCAGCACCTTACGCTGAAAACCACGATCAATGGGGAGGAAGTCAGGCGCTCTTATTCACTGTGTTCCAGCCCGTTGGACAATAAATGGGAGGTGGCCGTAAAAAAAATTGACGGTGGGCTTTTCAGTACCTATGTGAATGAACAGTTGAAGTCCGGAGACAGGTTGGAGGTAATGCCACCAAGTGGCAGGTTTTTTATAGAATCAGATGCCTCGCAAGCTAAAAATTATGCCGCATTTGCAGCCGGAAGTGGCATTACGCCCGTTATTTCGATTATTAAAACACATCTGATACAGGAACCCGGGGCGACATTCAAATTATTTTATGTCAACGGCCATGTCGGCTCCATTATTTTAAAGGAAGAAATTGAA
Source organism: Agaribacillus sp. DX54 (assembly GCF_056858335.1). Classification (NCBI taxonomy): domain Bacteria; kingdom Pseudomonadati; phylum Bacteroidota; class Cytophagia; order Cytophagales; family Splendidivirgaceae; genus Agaribacillus; species Agaribacillus sp. DX54. Next base: position 70,946 of record NZ_JBXEQE010000032.1, on the reverse strand, counting down.
GCGCTGAAAAACCATTTTCTGGAGCGGTTTGAGGTGTTTTACTTCTTAACACAAGAGGAAAGGGATGTGCCGCTCCTGAATGGCAGGTTAACCGAAGAAAAGCTGGATACGTTATTTAATAGAGTGGTTGACCGGGAAGTCATCAACGATTATTTTCTTTGTGGGCCTGAGGCGATGATCTTTATGATCAGGAACTATCTGACCGACATAAATGTCCCTGAAAAAAATATACATTTCGAATTGTTTACATCTGAATCGGGGGCTCAAAAGGTTAAAAAAGCGATCATGACCAGCGCCAATGGTCATGAAAATTGTGAAGTTACCATCCTGGAAGGGGGGAAAAGTTTCAAATTCTCTCTGCCACAGGGCAGTAATACAATCCTGGACTCTGCTTTGCAAAAATCGGCCGATCTGCCATTTGCATGCAAAGGAGGTGTATGTTGCACATGTCGTGCAAAATTATTAGAGGGGAAAGTGGATATGGCCGTACACTATGGTCTGGAGCAGGATGAAATTGACAATGGGTACATTCTTACCTGCCAGTCAATTCCCCTGTCTGAAAAGGTTGTTGTAGATTTTGATCATTAAAACAAACAGATGAAAGCGCAAAGGGTATTTACCGATGGTAGTCACTTAACTGAAAGCACACGGATTTCATTTGTGCCTGTCATATCCGTAACTTACATTACTGGTGATCTTGGTGCCTTAGCGCCTTTGAAGTTGAAAGTATCTGTAGTAGCAATAGATTAACCACGGAGACACGGAGACACAAAGTTTAATTATCGAATACTGTTAATAGGGATTGAAAAATTTAGGACATATGAAAGATTCAATAGAAAAGCTGGAGGCGGAATTTCAGCGAAAAATAGATGAAGGACACCATATAGAACCCAAAGACTGGATGCCGGAGAAGTACAGGAAAACCCACATCCGGCAAATATCACAACATGCCCACTCCGAAATTGTCGGCATGCTCCCCGAAGGGAACTGGATCACCCGCGCCCCTACGCTAAGAAGAAAGGTAGCATTGCTGGCCAAGGTTCAGGATGAAGCCGGTCATGGACTTTACCTTTACAGTGCCGCTGAAACCTTGGGGATTACCAGGGACGAACTGGTTGACCAACTACATGCCGGCAAGGCGAAGTACTCCAGCATTTTCAATTACCCCACTTTGACCTGGGCCGACATAGGCGCCATCGGTTGGCTGGTTGACGGAGCGGCAATTATTAACCAGGTGATGTTGACACGTACCTCTTATGGCCCCTATGCCCGCGCTATGGTGAGAATCTGCAAAGAGGAAAGCTTTCATCAACGCCAGGGCTACGAAATTATGCTTACACTCTGTCGGGGTACCGAAGTGCAAAAGCAAATGGCCCAGGACGCACTCAACCGGTGGTGGTGGCCATCGCTGATGATGTTTGGGCCCACTGACGCAGAATCAACACATACCGAACTGTCAATGAAATGGAAGATCAAAAGAAAAAGCAACGATGAGCTCCGTCAGCAATTTGTCGATAGCACGGTAACCCAGGCTGATATACTGGGTATTACTATTCCCGACAAAGATCTAAAGTGGAATGAAAAACGAGGGCATTATGATTTCGGAGAAATTGACTGGGAGGAATTTTGGAATGTGGTAAAAGGCAATGGCCGCTGCAACAAAGAACGGCTCGACACCAGAAGGGCAGCGCATGAGAATGGCGCATGGGTGCGGGAAGCAGCCGCCCGGTATGCGAAAAAACAAAGCAACAAAGTATTAAGCGAAGCAAACTAATTATCATAGCCATGAAAAACGAATGGCCCATTTGGGAGGTTTTTATCCGGAGTAAAAACGGCCTGGAACACCGTCATGTAGGCAGTTTACACGCTGCAGACAACAAAATGGCATTGGAAAATGCCAGGGATGTATACACCCGGAGAAATGAGGGGGTAAGTATCTGGGTGGTTGAGTCAAAACACATCACGGCCTCCAATCCGGAAAAAAGCGGGGAAATGTTCGAACCGGCTAAAGACAAAGTCTACCGGCACCCGACATTTTACAATCTTCCGGATGAACTAAAACATATGTAAAATGACCAATAAAATTTATCAATATCTATTGTTCATCGGTGATAATACCATGATCCTGGGACACAGGTTGTCGGAGCTTTGCGGTCATGGGCCTAGCCTGGAAACCGACATAGCCCTGACCAATATTTCCCTGGATCTGTTCGGGCAAACCAGGAACTACTTTCAATTAGCCGCCACCTTGAGCAAAGAGGATAAAACAGAAGACGACATCGCTTTTCTGCGTATGGAGCACGAATATCGTAACGTGTTACTTGTAGAACAGCCCAACAAAGACTTCGCCTATGTCATTGGCCGCCAGTTTTTGTACGATTGCTACCACTTTCTGCTGCTACATGAACTGGTCAACAGCAACGACGAACACATTGCCGCCATTGCCCAAAAATCACTGAAAGAGGTAACTTATCACCTGGACTTTTCCAGCGAATGGATAAAAAGGCTGGGGGCGGGTACGGATGAAAGCCACGAAAAAATGCAAAACGCCATTAATTACCTGTACCCATATACCGGCGAATTGCCGGAGGAAACACCCATTGAACTGGAAATGAAGGAGCTGGGTATAGGGGCCGACCTGCCCGCCATGAAAACCGATTATTACAACCGCGTTCATGAAGTGCTCAAAGAAGCCACATTGGACATACCGGAGACCAATTGGTTTCAGTCAGGCGGCAAAAAGGGTGTTCATTCCGAACATATGGGTTATATCCTGACCCAGCTACAATACATGCAACGCGCTTATCCAAATATGAGTTGGTAATGAAATGAGTGCAATAGCCAGGAATCCTACCATTAATGATATTTTAAAGGGCATCTCCGATCCGGAAATTCCCGTACTTTCGATTATGGACATGGGCATTGTCAGGGAAATCATTGAAAACAGGAAGAAGCTGACAATCAGCATAACCCCTACCTACTCAGGATGCCCCGCTATGGACACTATCCGGGATGATATCAAAAAAGCCTTGGCAGAAGCAGGATTTGAGGCAACCGTCAAACTGGTGCTCACGCCTGCCTGGACCACCGATTGGATCACTGAAAATGGCAGGAAAGAACTGGCGGCCTATGGCATAGCCCCTCCTCTGGATCCCGCCGCCGATAAAAAAGCACTACTGCATGAAAAAAGAATTGTAAAATGTCCTCACTGTGGTTCCGTCAACACAACCTTGGTAAGCCAGTTTGGCTCGACAGCCTGCAAGGCCCTATTTAAGTGTGAGGACTGTCTGGAACCTTTTGATTACTTTAAATGCCTTTAGCAACTATATGGAGCCTATTGTAACAACTTCTGATAACGAAATTGGCACGATAAAATTAAACAGGCCGCAGGCCTATAATAGTGTCAATAAACCCCTGGCCCTGGCTTTTCAGCGGCAGTTGGATGAACTTGCAGCAGATCCTGCCATAAGGGTCATTGTAATTACAGGTGAAGGAAAGGCCTTTTGCGCCGGCCAGGATTTAACTGAGGTCACCTCACCGGAATTAAATCCGGGTTTCAGATCCATTCTGGAAGAGCACTACGCCCCCATCATCACAAGGTTGAGAAAAATCCCCAAACCCATTGTCGCTGCGGTAAATGGTGTTGCCGCCGGCGCAGGAGCCAACATTGCGCTGGCCTGTGATATTGTGGTGGCCAGGGAAACAGCTACATTTATCCAGGCCTTTAGTGCGATCGGCCTGATTCCGGATAGTGGTGGCACTTATTTTTTGCCAAGATTGATTGGCTTTCAAAAAGCCCTGGCCATAGCCATGCTGGGTGACAAAATCACCGCTCCGGAGGCCGAACGGATCGGCATGATTTACAAATACTTCCCCGATGAGGAATTTGATGAAAAAGTGCTGGCACTGGCTTCCAAACTGGCGAAAATGCCAACATTGGGGTTGGCTTTCACCAAACAGGCCTTTAACTCAGCGCTATCGGGAACGCTGGAAGACCAGTTGGCGGTGGAAAACAAATTGCAAATACAAGCTTCTGAAACCGCAGATTATCGCGAGGGGGTAGATGCCTTTTTAAATAAAAGAAAACCTGAATTTAAAGGAAAGTAAATGATCGTAGGCGTAATAGGTTCCGGGACAATGGGGGCAGGAATTGCCCAGGTAGCGGCGACAGCCGGTAACAAAGTCCTGCTGTTTGACAGCAACCCGGAGGCACTGCAACAAGGCAAGGTAAACCTTGAAAGGATTTTAAGCCGGTTGGTTGAAAAAGGCAAATACCCTGAAGAAAAAAAAACAGCGATCCTCAGCCACATCGACTATATCGAAACCCTCCGGGAAATAGCTACTGCCGACCTTGTGATTGAAGCCATTGTTGAAAACGCAGAGATTAAAAAAGAAGTCTTTAAAAAAATTGAATCATTGGTAAATGATGAATGTATCATTGCCTCGAATACCTCCTCACTTTCCATCGCCTCCCTGGCCTCGGCACTTAAGAGGCCGGAGCGGTTCATTGGCATCCATTTTTTCAATCCGGCCCCTTTGATGAAACTGGTAGAAATTGTGCCGGCAATCCAGACCGGCGCCGGAGTCACCCAATGTGCCAAAGAGGTGATTGACAGATGGGGAAAGGTAACGGTAATGGCAAAAGATACGCCTGGCTTTATTGTCAACCGCGTAGCCAGGCCTTTTTACGGGGAGGCCATTCGTATATACGAAGAAGGCATTGCCAACGCAGCTACAATCGATTGGGCTATGAAATCTATAGGCGGATTCAGAATGGGCCCCTTTGAGTTGATGGACTTCATTGGCCATGATGTGAATTACACCGTTTCCGAAACTGTTTTCAAGGCGTTCTTTTACGACCCTCGCTACAAGCCATCCTTTACCCAGAAAAGATTGGTGGAGGCCGGGTATCTGGGCAGAAAATCAGGTAAAGGTTTTTACAATTATGAAAACCCTGAGACTAATCCCGTGCCGGAAGAAGATCTTGAACCGGGTAAAAAAATCATGCAGCGGATCGTAGTGAGAATAATCAACGAAGCGGCAGATGCCCGCTACCTCAATATCGCCACCAAAGAAGACATCGACCTCGCTATGACCGCCGGTGTCAATTACCCTAAAGGCCCTTTGACCTGGGCCGACGAGTGGGGCGTGTCTCACTGCGTAAATATATTGGATGATCTTTATCAAAAATATCGTGAAGGCCAGTACAGGTGTACAGTTTTATTGAGAAAAATGGCAGAAACAAATGAAAGATTCTTTAACTAATCAAAAGTTAGTCTAACAAAAGATAACCATGGATAAATTAGGCAACTATATCAAAGGCGAATGGATGAAAGGTGATGGCGAAGGCCAGCCTGTTTACGATGCCGTGACTGGTGAGGCATTTGCAAGTGTTTCGACCAAGGGGCTGGACTTTGGCGAAATCCTGGCATATGGCCGGGCAGCAGGCAATCCGGCATTAAGAAAAATGACCTTCCAGGAAAGAGGAAATATGCTAAAAAAGCTGGCATTATACCTTACCAGGAAAAAAGATCGGTTTTATGAGATCAGCTATAAGACCGGCGCCACCAGGGCCGATAGCTGGATTGATATTGAAGGCGGTTTTGGCAATCTTTTTGCTAATGCCTCTTTGCGCAGAAACTTTCCCAATCAGCCTTATCACATAGACGGTGATCCGATTGATTTATCCAGGGGGCAAGGTTTCATGGGCCATCATATTATGGTGCCAAAAGAAGGGGTGGCCATCCATATCAATGCCTTTAATTTCCCTGTGTGGGGCATGCTGGAAAAATGTGCTGTGAACTGGATGGCCGGCGTACCTGCAGTAGTGAAGCCTGCTACCGCCACCGCCTTTCTTACCGAGGCTGTGGTCCGGGAAATTATAGCGTCTGAGATTTTACCCGAAGGGGCCTTGCAATTAATTTGCGGATCGGCCAGGACTATCCTGGACACGGTAGAATCCCAGGATGTGGTCACATTTACCGGTTCGGCAGATACAGGCCGGATGTTAAAAGCCAACCCCAGGATCATAGAAGAATCTGTTCCTTTTAATATGGAGGCAGATTCATTAAACTGCGCGGTTTTAGGTGAGGATGCCGTACCGGGCACACCGGAGTTCGACTTATTTATCAAGGAAGTGCGTAATGAAATGACCGTCAAATGCGGTCAGAAATGTACAGCCATACGCCGGGTAATTGTACCCGGATCATTGGTAGAGGATGTGCAAATCGCTTTGGGTAATGCATTGAATAAAGTGATCATAGGTGATCCGAAGTTAAAAGAAGTACGGATGGGGGCCCTGGTTAACAAAGATCAGTTACAGGAAGTGAGGGACAGGGTCGGCGATTTATCCAAAACAGCCGAAATCGTTTACGGCCATACAGACAAAGTAACCCTCATCGGTGCCGATGCCGCTAAAGGGTCATTTCTCAGTCCTATTATTTTACGGGAAGATCAGCCCCACAAAAATCTGGGGGTACATGAAATTGAAGCCTTTGGACCGGTAAGCACCATCATTCCCTATACCGGCCTGGATGATGCCATTCAACTGGCCAAAATGGGCAAGGGCTCTTTATGCTGCTCGATTGCCACCTGCAACGACCGGACCGCCAGGGAATTTGTGATCGGTGCGGCGACGCACCATGGAAGAATATTGATTTTAAACCGGGAAAGCGCCAAGAGAAGCACAGGTCATGGTTCTCCTTTGCCCACTTTGATCCACGGCGGTCCGGGACGCGCCGGAGGTGGTGAAGAAATGGGGGGAATGAGAGGTATAAAACACTATCTGCAACGTTGCGCCATCCAGGGTACGCCCACCACTTTGACAGAAATAACAGGCATATACCAGCCAGGCGCAAAATACAAAGCGTCGAAGGAACATCCTTTCAAATATCATTTTGAAGAAATTGAAGTAGGTCAGTCCCTGCACACACACAAACGTACTGTCACCGACTCAGATATTATCAATTTTGCCAACCTGACCTGGGATCATTTCTACGCACACACCGACATCACTTCACTTCAGGGCAGCATATTTGAAAAAAGAGCGGCCCATGGGTACTTCATTCTGGCTGCAGCGGCTGGCTTATTTGTCTATCCAAACAAAGGCCCTGTGGCCGCCAACTACGGCCTGGATGAATGCCGCTTTCTGAAACCAATATACCATAACGACACCATCCAGGTGAGGCTTACCTGTAAAGAAAAGGTAGAAAGGGACAGTAAGGGCAAGGAACATCCTTCCGGAGTGGTGAAATGGTTCGTTGAAGTTTTCGACCAGGAAAAAGAGTTAGCCGCTACTGCCACTATTTTGACACTGGTACAGAAAAAGTGCCCCTTCGTGGAAATAGATAAAGAATTCCTGGCTTTTGCCCTCGGTAAACTCACACCTGATACCCAGGCCGCATGGGGTATCATGACGCCACAACACATGGTGGAACACCTGGAGTATAATTTCAAGATTGCCATCGGTGACATAGAGGCAGAGATTGTTACACCCGGGAAACACCTGGAAAAATATCGGGACTCTCTGTGGAACTATAAATCTATGCCCAGGGAATATCACCACCCGCACCTGAAAAAAGGCGAAACCGAAGACCTGAATCATCCGGGTTTGCAGGAAGCCATAGACTCCGTGCTGAAAAGCTACGAGGTTTACGAAGATTTTTTCAAGGAAAACCCCGGGATGAAAACCAAAAATGCTGTTTTTGGCGAATTGGATAAGCAGCATTGGGATTTATTGATCAGAAAACATTTTAATCATCATTTGGCTCAGTTTGGGCTGATTTAACGGAATACAATATGTCAGAAGCAGCTTACGTAAACCTGGAAATAGAAGGCGCTGTGGGTGAAATCACCTTTTTTCACCCGGCCCATAATTCCCTGCCGGGTGATATGCTGGGAAAGTTGGCAGCAACGATTGAAGACGCAGGAAACCATCCGGACATCAAGGTGATCCTGTTAAAAAGTGGCGGGGACCGTACTTTCTGTGCCGGGGCCAGCTTCAATGAACTGGTAGCGATTGATAATTTTGAAGATGGAAAAAAGTTTTTTATGGGGTTCGCCAACGTAATCAATGCCTGCAGAAAATGTCCGAAGGTTATCATTGGCCGGGTGCAGGGTAAGGCTGTGGGAGGAGGGGTAGGTCTGGTTGCCGCTGTGGATTATTGCTTTGCCACAAAATATGCCGCAGTGAAACTCAGTGAGCTGACCATCGGTATCGGCCCGTTTGTCGTTGGCCCGGCAGTCGAGAGAAAAATAGGTGTTTCCTGCTTTGCCGGACTTGCGATCAATGCCACTGAATTTCAAACGGCTGAATGGGCTTTTGAAAAAGGGCTTTTTCATGAGATTTTCGAAACGGCAGAAGAAATGGACGAGGGGATCAGGGAACTAACACAAAACCTGGTGAGTACCAGTCACACAGCGCAGCAGCTCATAAAAAAGGTAACATGGGAAGGCACCGGCCACTGGGACCGGTTGTTAGAAGAAAGAGCTGAATTGAGCGGAAGGCTGGTAGTATCGGATTTTACCAAGAAGGTGTTAGAAAAATACAAAACCGTGTCATGATTTACGAATTTAAAGGGTTTATACCAGTAGTGCATCCCTCGGCATTTGTCCATCCGCTGGCAGCGGTTACAGGCAATGTGGTAATTGGCAAAGATGTTTACATAGGGCCTGGCGCGGCAATAAGGGGCGATTGGGGAGCGATAATTATCGAGGATGGTTGCAATGTTCAGGAGAATTGTACAATACACATGTTTCCCGGCAAGACCGTAACTTTAAAAGAAAACGCACACATTGGGCATGGCGCAGTCATTCATGGAGCTGCCATTGGAAAAAACGTGCTGGTAGGAATGAACGCTGTTGTGATGGATGAAGCAGAAATCGGCGATGAATGCATAATCGGGGCATTAAGCTTCATCAAAGCCAATGAAAAGATTCCGCCACGACAACTGCTGGTCGGTAATCCGGCCCAGATTATCAGGGAGGTAAGCGACGAAATGATCGATTGGAAAACCAAAGGCACGCAGCTTTATCAAACACTGCCGGGTGACTGCCATCAGGGTCTCAGGGAGGTGAAGGCGCTGACCAGCCTGCCGGAAAACCGGCCCTCGCAGGAGACGCTGTACAGCACCTGGAATGATATCAAAAACCAATAACAGGTTGGTAAAAGTGAACAACACAACAAATCCAAAAAAGTAAACCACAAAATGATCATCGATAAAAAAGCAATCAATAAAAAAACCATCAAAGAAGCCTTTAGCCTGATGGCAACCGCCAAAGCGATGGCTGAATTGTATGAGGACAATTTTAAGCTGGTTTCGAAATATGTACACGCGACCTCCAGAGGCCATGAAGCCATTCAACTCGCCATGGGTATGCTGCTGCGTCCACAGGACTACGCCTTTCCTTATTATCGTGATGATGCCATGCTGCTTGGCATGGGCATCAGTCCTTATCAATTGATGTTGCAATTACTTGCCAAAAGGGATGATCCGTTTTCGGGGGGCAGAACCTACTATGCCCACCCCAGTCTTAACGATCCGGATAAACCAAAAATTCCCCATCAATCTTCGGCAACAGGCATGCAGGCCATCCCGGCTACAGGGGTAGCAATGGGCATACAGTACAAGGAAAAACGCTCCCTTTTTGAAAACCCCAAAGAAAAACCCATTGCCATTTGTTCACTTGGAGACGCATCGATCACAGAGGGTGAGGTGGCAGAAGCCTTCCAGATGGCTGCTTTAAAACAACTCCCCATACTCTATTTGATCCAGGATAACGATTGGGATATCTCGGCCAATGCCGAAGAAACAAGAGCGCAAAATGCCGCTGAATATATCAAGGGATTTCACGGAATCACCCCGGTAACACTCAACGGATCGGACTTTCTTGCGTGTTACTCCACGCTTGATGAGATCATCAAAGCCATGAGAAAGGACCGCAAACCATTCCTGGTTCATGCCACCGTTCCATTGCTCAATCATCATACCTCGGGCGTTCGCATGGAGTGGTACAGGGATGACCTGGACAAGGCAGCCAAACGGGACCCCTACCCTGTCCTGAAAAGGCAATTGCTCGAATATGGTTTTTCAGAAAATCAAATCATTCGCATCGAAGAGGAAGCACAGGAAAATGTGCATAGCGACTATCGAATGGCCCTTAAGGCTGCAGACCCAAATCCGGATGATCTGTTCACACATGATTTTGTACCAACTACCGTGCTGGAGGAAAAGGGAGAAAAGTCACCCGAAAACGGACAAAAGGTGGTGATGGTAGATTGCGCCCTTCACGCTGTGGAAGAATTGATGAAAGCCCATCCCGAGTGTTTATTATACGGCCAGGATGTGGGTAAAAGGCTGGGCGGAGTGTTTCGCGAAGCGGCTACTTTAGCGGATAAATTTGGTGACGACCGGGTTTTTAACACCCCCATTCAGGAGGCCTTTATTGTTGGTTCCACCGTCGGTATGTCGGCAGTGGGTTTAAAACCCATTGTGGAAGTGCAATTTGCCGATTACATCTGGCCCGGTTTAAACCAGCTATTTACGGAGGTTAGCAGGTCCTGCTATCTATCCAATGGTAAATGGCCGGTGAGTATGATACTGAGAGTGCCCATCGGCGCTTACGGAAGTGGGGGGCCGTACCACTCTTCCAGTGTCGAATCGATTGTCACCAACATCCGTGGTATTAAAATTGCCTATCCCAGCAATGGAGCGGACCTGAAAGGGTTGATAAAGGCCGCTTATTATGATCCCAATCCGGTAGTGATTTTTGAACATAAAGGATTATACTGGTCTAAAATGCCAGGCACGGGGTATGCAAAATCTATGGAACCCGATGAAAATTATATACTGCCTTTTGGCAAAGCCGCGATGGTGACTGAAACAGAAGTGTCAACCTCTCAAAGGGACAATACGCTCAGTATAATCACCTATGGCATGGGTGTACACTGGGCCTTAAATGCCGCCCAGTCATTTGAAGGTCTGGTGGAGATTGTTGATTTGAGAACCCTCTATCCATTGGATGAAAAGGCTGTGTTGCAGTCTGTCAGGAAAAACAGCCGCTGCCTCGTAGTCACCGAGGAGCCGGTTAACAACTCCTTTGCCAGAAGCCTCTCCGGCATGATTCAGGAAAAATGCTTCCGGCACCTGGACGCCCCCGTAATGACCATCGGCGCTGAGAACATGCCCGCTATACCCTTAAACAGTATTTTGGAAGAAACCATGTTGCCATCGACAGAGAAGGTGAAATCCAAGATTGAAGCGCTTCTTAGCTATTGATTGCGTCCGTCGATGCTGTAAAGTAGTCATAGTATGACTTTGAGTCATACTATGACTAGAATGGTTTTAATAACTACTCCGAATCACCTGATACTGAATGACAGCTTTCCCTATTTTACCGTTCCTGGCAAAACCCAAAACGTCTATGACATATTTTGTTGCTACGTCACTATTCTCAAACTCCACAACAGCCTTTCCGTCCTGATCCGTCCTGACGAGCGGATTCCAATATAATACTTGCCTGAAATCAGGTATTTTATCTTCCGTGGCCCTGGGGCGGCTGGTGATATAGGGCAGCGGTGTGCTGATTGTCTTGATTTTGGGGCAGCGGATAATTTTTTCTGACAAAGGATTTTCGACACCATCTTTTAAAAAAACAGATAATATCCCCTTATTACCAAAAGTGCCAAACTTGCCCTGCGTACGGATAGCATTGCGAACTTCCATTTTTTCGACATCTTTCACATGCAAAGCCAAAACCAGACTGTCATCAAAAGTGGGTATGTCATTAATTAAAATTAAGGGGGTATCATCATACTTAAAGCTGCTGGTTTTGGGAGACAGATAAATTCTTGCTTTTCCATTATCCTTTTTTACATGAGCCTTTGGAAGAATTCCCCGTATCATCTCCTTCATGGTGGGTAACCTGTTAAAATCGGCCAGCAGAACACTAAAATCCGGCTTTCCCCATCCCATTGAAAAATCTTCTCCGGCTAAGTGATCTGCCTTCGGAATTTCGTAGACCAGATCGATGAGATGGCTTTTCTTTTTAAATTCAAGATAGTCCTCTACCGCCTTAACATACAAAAGCCCGTCTTTTAAAGGCTGGTACCTGCGCGTTCGATGATCTTCCAGACCTTTCATCAATAGATCCCCAAGGCGATCCCCCTTCCAATTGAAACCATAAATCAGCACGTGGTTATCTTTATGTAAGTTGTTTCTGACATCGATCAGATCATCCAACTCATCAATATAAAATTCTTCAATGATCTGGTCCTCGATAAAAAATACCGATACCCTCGACAATGCCTTCAGAGAGGTTTGTTTTAAATCCTTTATATAAGCAATGATATCTAAAATTCCCTGACCCCTGGATTTTGACGGCAGCCCTGGTTGGTAAGTTGTGTTATTCGAAATCCCCCCTGGTATCTTAAAGTCCTGGTTTAAAACACTGACAGCAAGGTTTGCAGGCACAGGTTCCCCATTTTGGTTCCGTGTAAGGATCTGCAGTTTAACCGGCTCCCGTTTCGAAAAGGTCAATTGGTCTAATTTAAGCTCAATATTCAAAAAGTCATCTTTCTTATCGAAAGTCTCTACCAGCCTGGTATTTTCAGTTACATAATAACCGTTGGCAGTAGAATCCTGGCTGTTACCCCGGCTTAAAGTCTTGTTTATGCTATGCTCAAGGGAATAGACCGGAATCTTTATCTGGTTACTTATCAAATTATCTGGTTTGCTATGACCGGCCGGTTCTTCAGGATAGGCAAAAATCCTGTAAACCCCGGGCTTCAAAGACTTTTCCAGCAGCATTTCCCCTGCCCCATACCCCTCTGTCATACGAATGAGCTGGGTTTTTACTACATGTCCTCCTGGTGCCACCCATTCGAGAACAATCATTTGTTCAGATGGTGACTCCGGCGCTGTCGAAAATACGGCAAACCTGATCATTTCACCCGGCACATAAAAATCGCAGTCAAAATGCCAATAAAGCTTTAATGGAGACTGATTTTCCTGGGTTAATCCGCTCAGGGACGAAAATGCCAGCAGCCAGGTAAACAGCGTATGAAACAGAAGTCGTGTTGTAAAACGCATGGGCTAATTCAAAAAATACACATTAAATTAATCGTCATCATTTTATCACCTCCACCAGCTTGGCTCAACATTAATAATGTATGAAGAACCTCCACGATAGCGAAAACAATCCAGGCAGTCAGGTGACGGAATGTTTGGCACGCCCGGGGGAGACTGGCAGGGATCGATATTGGGTAGCCGGTAAGGTAATTCCCGAATATTGGTAAACCATCTTTGCGTTGACTCCCCCACCACACTAAAGTACCCCAGTACACGATCATCAGGATCATTCACATTAAACAGATTACCCCGGATAGAAAATGGAGGGGGATCAAAAATACTGCCTACACGCTCATTCTGTTTTTTAATATCTTCCCAAAACTCAAAAGTTTCCTTGTTCAAGGAAAATTGTCTGATTAAAACGGAAAAATCATACTGAAGGCGCGTATTGGTCTCAGCCTCCAGGAAAAACAGCTCTTTCGGATAATTGCCTTGCCCAAACTTGTCCTGATGAATCACTACCTCATCCAGATAATAAATATTGGCGACCCAGCAGGTTTTGTTGGGATGACCATCAGGAAGCAAAGAGGCCTTGAAAATCCAGGTCGGTACCAGCTCCCAAAGGTAATATACGGGTTCCTGACTACTGTTTTGCGGGAGATCGACATACACTGAGATACCTTCAAGCGTCACAACCTCGGACTGATCACTGATTTCGACAAGGTTTAACCTCGAATCGATTCGATACTTAGCCGGACCCGTTGGAAGAGATTTCTGCAATCTTTGAGGCTGTGATTCATACACATTACCATCAGCGGTAGAAATTCTGATAAAATAACTACGACCCTCGACCGCTTTGAAATCCTCATCATATAGAAAGTATTCACCATCGAAAGATGGTGTCAGTTCCTGTTGATTTTCCTGATCATCCAAAAGCATTACAGTAGCGTCCTTTATCGGATGATCCCGGATATTAGACACCGGGCTGCTCAAACTAAGCTTTACTTTAAAATAAGGTGATTCATCACCACCCGTTTCCCGATTCTTAGCGGGAACATCAGAGATGTATCCCTGTACTACCAGACGGGACGGCTCACTGCTGGTGTCAAATTCTACCGGGTCGATGCACGTTGTTAAAACGAACAAACCTGCAATAATTCCTAACTTTAAATGCCTTACCATAGCTAAAACTTAAAATTATAAGTAACCGACGGAAAAACCGTTCCCAGCACTGCCAGCCGGAATGCCTGGCCTGATTGCCTGAAAAACACCGAATACGGATTTTTGCGGCCATAAACATTATACACTGAAAACACCCACTCCCCTTTTAATTTGTTTTGTTTTCTGTGACCTGGTTTGAGCGTAAACGACAGATCCAGACGGTGGTAATCGGGTATTCTGAATTGGTTTCTTTCAGAATAATTTAATACCGACAGAATATTACCATAACTATATTTAGATACAGGTACGGTGATAGGTCTGCCGGTACTGTAGATAAAGTTGGCTGAAATCTTGAACCGGCGGCTGGCATTAAAATTTGCCACTATGGTTACATCATGAGGCTTGTCGAAATTGGCAGGATAGTATTCACCTAAATTTATCCGCTCTTCTTCGTTTTCTGACTGAAACAGGAGCTCACTTCTGGAGTAAGTATAACCGATCCACCCGGTTATCCGGCCTTTGTTTTTCTGCAGTAACACCTCCAGCCCATAGGCCCTACCCTTTCCTGAAAGTAAATCGCCTCCAGTATAGGATTAAGCAGAATACTAGATCCTTCTTTGTAATCAAGGACATTATCTACTTCTTTGTAGTAAACCTCGACAGAGGTTTCTATAGCATCATCTTTAAAGTTTCTGAAGTATCCAAGCGAAACCTGATCGCCGGTTTGGGGTTGCAGATGATAGTTACTGGTTTGCCAGAAGTCCACCGGTGCAATGGCTGTGGTATTGGAAATGAGATGAATGTATTGCCTGGTTCTGTAGTAACTGAATTTTAATGAGCTCCGGCAATCCAGCGAATACCTGAGTGAAAGCCTGGGTTCGAGGCCATCGTATTTTCTGATGAGTTCCCCGTTGTTAAAAGTCATTGTATCGGTGATTGTTTCTTCCTCCCTGGGCAAATCAGGCTCATAAACAAAAACATTTCCCGGTCCGACATTATGAAACATCGAATACCTTAAGCCATACATGATTGTCAACCTCGGAGAAACCGTAAATTCATCTTTGACATAAATGCCTGATTCATATGACTGCTCCTGCTTCAAGGTAAGCGGCACCTCATTGGTATTCTGCTCGCCGGGCACAAATACTCCGGGATTGAATTCATACCTGATAATACTCGCGCCAAAATCGACTTTATGCTTTCGATCAGGTATGTAGTTAAAGTCGAGTTTTAAATTGGCACTTGTTATTTCCGAGTCAAGTGTAAAGGCATCAAAATCCTGATCGTCAAAAGTCTTATTTTTAAAAGTTCCGTAAATGGCACCGAAACTGGCCAGCAGTTTTTCATTAAAAATATGGTTCCATTTGAGGCTTGTATTTATAGTACGCCACTGATAAATGGTATCACCGGCGAATTTGAACCTGTCGTTACTGATGTAGGATGAAAGGATCAGTTTATCCTTATCGCTGAAATCATGTGTGAGCTTAGCGTTAGCATCGTAAAACTGTGCTGAACTTTCCTGCAAATCGACATTTTGTATTCTTCCCAAAATCCAGTCGGAGTAAGAAGATCTGCCACCAATAATAAAAGCCGTTTTGTCTTTCACAATAGGCCCCTCTACCACCAACCGGCTGGAAACCAAACCCAGCCCCCCCTGTCCATGAAATTCCTGCCGGTTGCCATTGCGTAAGCTAACGTTGAGAATCGATGAAACCCTGCCACCGAAATTGGGTGGCCCCCCACCTTTATACAGGGTAACATCCCGGACAAAATCGGCGTTAAACGCTGAGAAAAAACCAAATAGGTGAGAAGCATTAAAAACCATGGCATCATCCAGCAACAACAAATTCTGATCCACACTCCCACCCCTTACGTTAAAGCCGGCGGCCCCTTCGCCCACCGTACTCACTCCTGGCAGTGTGATAATACTTTTCACCACATCAATTTCTCCCAAAAAGGCAGGCATACCTTTGATAGCCTCAATACTTAGTTTTTCCTTACCTGCCAAAACCCCCTTTATATTTTCGTCCTTGGCCTCAGCGGTAATAGTTACTTCCTCTAATTCAACCGTTTCTTTGTAGAGGCTGAAACTCAAATTGCCATTGGAAAGTACCTCTACTGCCTGGCTCTTTTCATCGTACCCGATAAAACCCGCGGTCAGGGTATATTTGCCAACCGGTAGTCGGAGTGAATAAAATCCATTGATATTGGTAGTAACACCAGTCTTTAGCTCATTAACATAAACTCCTGCACCGATTAAAGCCTCATCGTTGCTCCCTTCTCTTATAAATCCACTGATGGTGACCTCTTGCTGTCCGGGATTTTCCATGACCTTACCGATTTTGAGGTATTCCCTGAGATCGCCTTGCTCATCGAGTTTAGATTCCCTGAAAGCAATGGAATGAATAGTTGATTCCCCCTTAATCAACACAATGTTGGTGCCGTATACCAAAAAAGAGATTTCATGTGGTTTTAATATATTTTCCAAAAAGTCGGACAGGGATATATTTTTAAAGTCACCGGTGACAACAATATCGGTAATCCAGGCTTGTTTATAAAAAAAATCCATCCCATGTTTTGCCTGCATTTCTGCCAGTACATCACGCAGCGGACTGTTCAGGTAAGATGCCGTAACAAGTCTTCTAGAAGGGTTTTGAGCAAAAACGGAATGAAGGGAAAACAAAAAGATTCCCCAACAAAAAAATAGTTTTTCCATGCCGCCATTATCGAAAGTAAAGAAGTAATCTGGTTTTCGGGTACTTTGTTTTATAGGAATACAAAGAGGTTGCTTTCAACCAAACAACCTCTTTGCATCTTTAATGAAAATCAAATCATCTTCAGATTAGTCCACATCCCACCAAACTTTCGTGTCTAACCCGTCCTCGCCCTGGCGGCTCACTACCTCATTGTAGTTGGTTTCATTCAGGTCACGTTCAGTCACCGGATAAGCCTGCCGGACCGGAATCTCCCCACTCTTATTTTGAGCGGCGACGGCTGGCACTAAGTCAGGGTAACCTGTTCTTCTCCATTCCGCCCAGGCTTCGTAGCCATTTAGGAACAAGGCCACCCATTTTTGGTTACCAATCTGCTCAAAAGCCCGTGCCGGGTCGAAAGCAACTTCCTCGTTGGTAATAAAAGTATCAAACTCGTCACCTACGCCATATTGATCCAATGAAGCCTTGATGGCGTCATTATAAAATTGCTCAGTATCTCCTGCTATCCAGTCCCGCTGTGCCGCTTCTGCCATGGAGAATAACACCTGTGCAGAAGTATAAATGTAAGTTGGAGCATCCTGTACCCGTAGCGCGTTCCCTAAAAATGAAACATCGGAATTCGAAATGTCTCCAGCCTCGGCCTCGTTCACCCCGTACACCATGCCTACAAATCCGCCGGTGGATTCAGTCGGGTCGGCAAATACGGGAAGCCTCGGATCCATCATCACGTTCATCATTCCTCCGTTTGCGGTGGATTGCATGTAATCTACCAGCGTATTGGCTACGGTATAATCCCTTCTGGTTTCAAAGCGGTCCTGCCAGCGGTTGTCATGATTTTGCTCTGCAAAGTGCCTGAACATAATGTTTTCAGAGTTATCCAAGGCGATTACGCCATCATTCATTGCCGCAACAAATTCAGACCGGGCCCTCTCTTCATCCACCTCTGATAACCGAAGCGCTGCCACCAATCTGATCGTGTTGGCAAATTTTTCCCACCTATCCATATCTCCTGCAAATAAGGCGTCACCGGTAGGACCGGCTCCGCCGTCTATCATAGCGGTTGCTTCTTTTAAGGTAGTCATTATGCCGTTATAAACTTCTCTTTGCGGATCAAATTTTGGCGTTAATATGCCTTGCTCCGCCTGCAGTGCTTCCGAATACGGAATATCACCCCAACGATCGGTAATGTGGAGAAAATAATAAGCCTGAAGGATCTTAGCAACGGCAATCTGGTTGGCGTGGGAACCATAGTCATCGGCAAATACTTTTGTCTCTTCATCCGTATTTAGCTCAATCACCTTTTGCAAATCCGTCAGAGGTCCGTTGTAAAATGTGTTATAACTAAACTGAACATTCTGGTAGGTATCCGCAGAAGTATACTGGGAATTGGCAAGGTACTGCACATAAAGCTGACCCTGTGTCGCATACACGGTGGAAGCGATGTTAAAATCCACATTGTTGGAAAAAACAATACCATTCGTCAATAAAATAGCTGCGTTAGGCTCGCTGGTAGCATTAGGGTTAACATTGATGTCGTCAAAGTCACTTATATCACAGGCAACCATACAAGCCGCTATCAATGTTATTGATATATGTTTATACAATTTTTTCATTTTGATCATCTTTTAAATTAAAAACCTAACCTGATATCAAATCCTAAAGTCCTGGTAGGAGGCAGGTTGCCACTTTCAACCCATGCACCGTTATTTCTGGCATCCTCAGTATCACCACTAATTTCCGATGGATCGATACCTTGGGCGTCTGTGTAAATTAACCACAAGTTGTTGGCAACAAATGATACACTGGCGCTTTTGACAAAAAGGTTGTTAAGCAGAGAATTTGGTAAAGTGTAGCCAAATCTTACCTCTCTCAGTTTCACAAAAGTGGCGTCATAGATCCAGGCTTCATGGAGAGGGAACAAACTTTTCCAGTAATCATCAACTTCAAGGTACTTGTTATTTACTGATCCATCCTGGAAGACACCGTCAAATCTCAGCCCTCCGCCTTCAGCTACCGGATCCCTCATAGGATTACCTTTGTCATTGGTACCTACTGTTTCCTCTCCTAACCCTGAGTAGGCATTGAACATTTTGGTAATGGCGTAGAAATCACCACCCAGTTGCCAATCTATGGTGAAGCTCATTTCAAAATCTTTGTAGGTAAACCGGTTAAAGATACCGCCGGTATACTCAGGCAAAATGTTGCCCAGGTCCTGGTTTTCATCCCACAAAGGCTCTCCATCGGCGTCGACAATGATGTTACCGGCTTCGTCCCTTTGGAATTTCCTGCCCACAATGGTTCCCCACTGCTTGCCTACTTCAGCTTTGGCAGTAATACCACCCCAGGCACCGGTGGTACCGGTGCCTCTAAAACCATTTTGAAGAGCAAAAGCATCCAATCCCGGATACAATTCATCCAGGAAGTTTTCACTTCTGGCAAAATTGAAGGTCACATCCCAGTTGAAATTGGCAGTTCTTATCGGGGTACCGCCAATGGACGCGTCCCAACCTTTGGTGGTGGTTTTACCTGAGTTGATCCTGTATCCATTGGCTCCTGAAGTACCAGGTATACCTACCCTGACTATTTCGTTGGTATTGTCATAGTTGAAATAAGAGAAATCCAACCTGACCCTGTTATTCAGGAAATTCAACTCTATTCCGGCTTCGATGGCACTGGTTTCTGCCGCCCGTAAATCCGGGGCGACAATATCGTTCGGTGCGGTCATGGTAGGCAAAACACCATACGGATTACCCAGCTCATAAGCAGGAAACAGGTCGTAAGGGTTCAATTCACCACCGACACTTGCGTAACTCACCCTCGCTTTACCAAATGACAGGATATCCTGTGAATTGATCAGCTCGGAAAAAATAAATGATCCGGAAACAGAGGGATAAACGTATGCGTTGTCAGATTCGGGAAGTGTCGAATCCCAATCGCTTCTGATGGTAGCATCCAGATACAGGATGTCTTTGTAACCAAAGGATGCCTGAGCAAACAAACTTCTGACCTCCTGGAATCGCTTCTCATTCCTCGAAACAGGGCGGTCTCTCGATGCACTTAGATTATAGAGCCCGGGTACGGATAGCCCTCCGACCGTCCGCTGATCGCTCAGATACCATTCCCCTTTACGTATGTTACCACCAGCCAGGGCAGAAATAGAAAAGTCGTCGTTCAACTGTTTTTTATAACTGGCAATAAATTCGTAGTTATCCTCAATAATATTACGGGTGAAAGTAGTGTACTGGTCCAATTCCAAAGTACCGGAAGCAATGATCGTCTCACCCCATCTTTGATCTGTTGATCTGGAAAGGTTGGCTGTCAACACCAGTCCGTCAATGACCTCATAGGCTAAACCAAATCTACCCACAAATACCTCTTTGGTATTTGCCCGGGTATTGGCGTATACCTCTGTGTAAGGGTTGTTCCAGTAAAGCGGCCTGGTATTTCTTGCAGAATTCAGGTTCCAGGAAGTAAATGTACCATCCGGTAAACGGTGATATCTTTTTAATAAATCCATGTCGAGCTGTCTTTGGAACCACTGGTTGAAGTTGGAACCCAGTGAATTGTAACCTTCAAAAATGTTTCCGAAGGTTTCCCTTTTGCTGTAATTGGCAATGCCTGTCAATTTTAGTTTCTCGGACAGGTTAACACTGGAATTTAAATTCAAAAACGTATTATCCTGTTCGGAATTGGGCAATACGCCTGTTCTCTGGGAGTTGGTAAAAGTAACATTGATCGCATAGTTATCATCCGCTTTGCTGACAGACAAACTGTTTTGCATAAAAACGCCTGTTTCAAAGAAATCCCTGACATTATCAGGGTTGGGCGACCAGGGCCTGGTTTGGCCATAACCCGATGCTCCGGGAATAAAAGCATCCCATTGTGCCACCTGGCTGCCATCCATTCTGGGCCCCCAGCTTTCATCCGCATTAAATTCGGGTATTCTCGCTCCATCCAAAGCCGCCAGGGCCGGGTCATCTCTGGAAGGGTCGAACTCAAATATGTCCCATTCCTGCGAATAGCCACCACCATATTCATTCTGGTATCCGGGAAGCACTGCCACTGATTCAAACGTGGTTGTGTTATTAAAATCAATACTCAGCTTGCCTTTTTTACCGGTTTTGGTGGTAATAATGACCACACCATCCCGTGCCCTGTTGCCGTAAAGGGCAGCAGCATTGGCACCTTTCAGCACGTTGATGGACTCCACTGCATCCATATTGATGGTCGAAGGGTCATTGACCACCATACCATCGACCACATACAAGGGATTGGCAGAGTTCAAACCCCTTACGCCCCTGATCCTTACCCTTGACGCACCAAACTTGGCCCCTGAACCACCGATGACCTGCACACCGGCAATTTTACCAGCCAGCGCCGCGTTGAGATTGGTTTCCCGGGCTACCCGCAGGTTTTCCTGGGTAACCTGTTGGGTGGCATAGCCCAAGGACTTTTTATCTCTGGGTATATTCAGGGCAGTCACAACCACCTCACCCAGTGTCTGAACATCTGTTGCCATGCTTACATCAACCACAGTTCGCGACCCTACTTCAACTTCTTTGGTGGCCAAACCGATAAATGAGAAAATAAGCACCGCATCGCCACTCGTTACACTTAATTTGTAGGCGCCGTTGATATCGGAAGTGGTTCCGACGTTCGTTCCTTTTACAATAACGTTTACTCCCGGTAATGGAGAACCGTCATCTTCCGAGGTTATCGTTCCGCTGATAACCCTTTCCTGACTCCGGCTTTCGAATACAAAAGCCGTCATCATCATAAATGAGATTAGTAGAATCTTCTTCATAGACTACTTTTTAAAGTGAAATGTTAATTAAAGATTTCGATTGTTCTGATTTCCAAACTTAGAAACAAATCATACATTTTTTCAACAATATTGAAACTTTTACACCTCAATAATTGTTACAATTTCCTAATGTAAGAAAAAGTAACGTAAACAGGGCCATATTTTTTAAAATATTTTTGCATTATCATATCTCATTCGAGGTCAAAGGGAAATTGATTTTATTGTAGTATACCAATCTAACATGTTATTCAAGGGCAGTAGAAATCTTCTTAACAGCCACCTTAATTGGACAGCTTGTACCCAGGACTGATCAGATTTTTTTTGTCTTCGGAAAAAACGGATGGGCACAGGAATTTAAAAATCTGGAGTAAAACATCCTTTATTATACATAAAAAGACATTTTAGGTTAATTAAGGAATGAGACAGTCATATCAAATCATTGAGATTTTGCAGGATTTATATTATTCTTCGAAATTATTAATAAGAATATAATACGCAGAATTAAAATTATTCTTTTTTAAAAAATTGTAAAATTTAAATATTTGATTTTCCTTGCCACAAAAAAGGAACTGAAAAAGCGGGGCAATTTTATCCCCATAGTATGTAATAAGAATAAGGGTCATTTCAGGTAATGTTTTTATATTTTTTATCGATTTTTATCACATTTTTAAATTATTTTCCCGGCTGTACCCGGTGTAAGCAGGTTGAATTTCGATGACCTGACAAGTCGTGAAAAATGAGCTTTTAATAACCAACGCTTTGTATACCGGATACTTTATTGTGACGCTTTATGATAACCTTCCCACTGATGGAAACCTCCTGAAATCTTCAGCGCCTGAACATCAGAAAGTTAGGATCATTGGAAGAAACAGCGACCCGATAGGCTTTTATCGGTAAACAAGCATAATAAAGTAAGGGCAGCCTCCAACCGGATATCGAACAGTCGCACTTGTGCCCGTGCCTGTTTTATGGATAGGATAGCGTGTTTTTTGGGTACTTTGCACTGTTCTGTGGTTTAATTTTTAAACACAAGGACGCAAAGGCACAAAGAGGCACTAAGATTAGGGGGTGAGAAAAGAAGTGAATGGGTTACTCCCAATCTTCGGCCAGTTCATTTTCGGCCACCAGTTGTCGGTACAAATCTAAAAACTGTTGGTAATCAGTTGGGGTAATCAGGGTGTGCAGACGCTGTAGTTCATCTTCTGCATAATTAAATAATCCCATTTTTACACATTGCAAAATAAAAGCTTTTGACAGAGGTATTGAATATATATTGATCACGGATGCATTTAAAATGGTTTCATAGGCCAGGTGCTCATCTTTCATCTGCTGCCCGAAGAATGCGGCGGCATCCAGGATATACTGGGTTTTAAACGGGTTTTTGTCTGCTATTTGCCGATAAGCCTGAAATGCCTGCTCCCGGTTACCTTTACCTTCTGCAATCTTTGCCTCCAGATATGTTTTCAATAAATGATCCTCAGGATTTAACTGGATCAGCAAAGCTTCCAGTTGTTGCCAGTCATTCCTGGCCGCTAACCACTTTGCCTTTAAATGCAAAAACCCGGAGGCCAGTTTTTCATCAATGTTTTGCCCATCCATTGCCGAAAATTCTTCAGCCAGGCCATCTATCGACCTTATGCTTAATTGATGCTCCATGAAATCAAGCTTTGCCAGCCATTGATAATATGGATTTTCAATTTTGCGGATCACATTGAAAATTTCTGTTTCTTCCCTCCGGAATTTATAGATATTTATCAACCAGTATTTTTCCCTGTCGCTCAGGTTATCAACCTGCCAATTTTCATCATTCAGCAGTTTAAGTACTGCTGGTATGACCTCATTTTGCTGGTTTGAGTCTGCAGACTGCAACGCTGAAAAAACTACTTTTGCTTCTTCCAGTGAATCCATCTCAATCAACGCAAATCCTCTGTTAAGTCTGGCATCTTCAAAACCATCGCGGATTGCACGACTGAAAAAATCCACTGCCAACGCCGGAGATCGCTGATCCAGCGCCCATAGTCCATTGATGTTATGGTAATAGGCGCTTTGAAATGAACTTTGAAGCTGAAGTTGATCCAGTATCATAAAAGCTTTGATCAATTCACCGCTGCCATAACAATTTAAAGCTTTTGCCAGACCTAACTGATCACTGTAACCCTGATTTTGGGAAACTGCCAGGTACTGGTCCACAAAACTGTTAAAGGTCGAGTCACGACCAAAGCTTTGATTGTAACAGGCATTATATAGGTAGGCAAATGTGTTGGGGTTTAGAATAGAGTCGGTCAAATACCTTTCTGTAAATAAATCCGGTCGATAATGCCCATCGATGTTGTTGAGAACCATTAAATTATTCCGGACAGGCAAGTAGCCAAAAGAGGTCAGATATCGGTTGTTAATGGAATCCAGGTCAAATTGCAGTTTTTTATCTGCCAGAAGTGATAGGATATTGGCAGAAGCTACCTCAGGGGATGAGAGGCTGGCCCTTTCCAGGAACATGTAGGCAGAGTCGGCAATGTTGGTCTTTGCATATAACAGGCCGAGGTTATTGTTGAGATAAGCATTGTCAGGAAAGTTTTCGACACCTTCTTTCAAAGAAAATAATGCATCAAAAAACAGCCCCGAAGATTGATAAACATTAGCCAGATTTGCATAAGCATAGGGTGTCGGTTTTTTCAAAATGGACTGCTGGTAATAATACAGGGCGCTCGCCTGATCGTTTTGTTTGTTGGCCAGTGAAGCCAGGCCGTAATTGGACCGGTGATTCTGAAATTCAAATTGACTCCCCAGCTTGTAGTATTGTTCTGCCACATAATAGTCTTCTACAGCCATATAAAGATCGCCTATGCCGTTGTAATAGCCCGCTATTGCCTGATTCATGGCCAATTGGCCAGATTGGAAAAACAATCCCCCGACGCCAACCAGGCCAATAAATCTCATGACATAATAAGGCATATGCTTGGGTTTGTAAAGTACCTTATACACCTGCAGATTATCATACAGGGGCCCCAAAAAGTTAGAGATAACATAAAGGAAAAAAAAGAACCCGAAGGATAAATGACTAAAAACAATGGCATCTTCCATGGCTTCGACCAGCGGGTCGTTTCCGGTGTAGAACAGGTAAGCTATCGTGCCAAAACAAATAACGCCTGCAACCAGGTAAAGTAAGGCGCCGGTGCTACGGAAAGGAAGTACATTTTCGAATAGTATGCTCCGGTGCCTGAAGCCCCAGATGCCTGCCACTGCCGAAAACAGGAGGAGATAAAATTCGTCGACGTAATAAAGATCCCAGTCAATAAATTGGCGGTTTTTAGCAAAAACCAGCGCCACATTCACTAAATATATCAGGCTAACTATCGTAAAATGCAACAAACTGTTCTTGCTCTGGCTGGTATTTCCGCTGGTAACAACATATAAAATACCTGCCATCACCTCGATAGCCACAGAAAAAATAAAAAGTATGGCAACTATCACCGGAAACAAAATGCCATAATTAACCAGGTACAATACAGGATTGCTGACACCGGCAAATTGTATAAGCAGTACCCCTATGACCAATGTTACAAGGGCTATCATTAACCATTTGCGAAAAAATGAAACATTTTCAGCAAATGCATGAAAATAATACAAAACCGGCAGATAAAGCGCCAAAATCACATAAAGGGGTATATTTTTATAGCTACCGAAAAGTAACAACTGATCCAATTTGAAATTGATCATTAATCCCATAAACAGGAGCACGCCCACAATGAACCAAAACCGGCTAAGACCGGTGATAAGGGTCAGATAAAAAACCAAAGAAACTGCCAGGGATATGAGAAAAAGGTAGGAGGCGATGAAGTTAATTTTGATATCACTGCCTTCAAAAGTTTCGTTGATCAGATAGTTGTCAGCCTTGTAGTTCAGTGTAATCGCCCCCAGGTTAACCCCTTCGCGTAACAAACTAATTGCCTGGTTTTTGCTCACCACTACCCAGTTGATCACAGTGTCGGTTCCCAGGTAATAACCCGATAAATAAAAAATGATACTTAAAATAAATATCATCAGGAAAATGGCGTAAAACATCCTGTCGGTTTTATTCCACTGTTTCCAAAAAAATAAACGCCCAATCATATAACGATTGCCGATAAAGTTAATCCAGTACCTTGGGCACCCGGAAGTAAACGCTGTCCTTTTTAGGCGCGTTTTTCAATGCGTTTTGTTGATCCAACCGGTTAGAGGCCTCATCTTCCCTTAAAACGTTTACCTCTTTGGACATGGTGGTTAATGGCTCAACACCTTCCGTATCAACCTCTTCCAGTTGTTCAACCCAGGATAAAATCTCTGTAAGGCTCTCGATCATTTCTTTTTCATCCCCCTCCTCAAATTCTAACCGGGCCAGGTGGGCAATTTTGCTAAGTGTTTCCTTATCTACCTGCATTTACGTGGCTATATTTCTTTAACTCATCATCAATAATTTGAAAGGTACTGCATTTCAATGACTGTAAATCATCCTGTCGCATACCTTTGGTTTCGATAGGTTTGTGAAAAATGATTTTCAACTTACCTCTTCTCAGGTTTAGTTCATTTTTATCCGGTAAAACTATCCAATTAAATGGAATAGTGACAGGAATAATGGAAATTTGTTGTTCTATCGCAATCCTGAAAGCCCCGTCTTTGAACCGGGCCATTTGGGGAGGGTTTTTGGTTAAAATTCCCCCCTCGGGAAACATGGCCAAACTTCTTCCATTTTTAACAACGTCAGAAGACCTCCTGTAAGTATTATAACTCTTTACTTTGCTTTCGCGATTGACAGCAATATGCAATTTATCGAACATATAACCGAACAGCGGCGCCTTTTTGATAGAACTTTTTCCTATAAAAACAAAATTATTGGGGGTAAAACCCATCACCGGGATATCCAGGTATGAAAAATGATTGGCACAGAATATATAGTTTTTGTTTTTATCGATCGCAGGGTGAACCTCTATTTCAATAGGTTTCACGATACTGGCAAAAAAGAGCTTCGCCCAAAGTTTGTTGATGTGATACCCGAATTTATGCCAGGATTTTTTCTGAATGATAATAAAAAAGGCTGGAAAAAGTATCAAAAACAGAATTCCAAAAATTAACCCGGCATAATAAGTATACAATTTTCCCCAAATCTTCATGGATTAAATTCGAAATGAATTTAGTAAACTGGCACAAAGTTGCCACTAAAACTTGCAAAATTAAAATCAAACTTTGCTAAAATAGCTTAATTTTTTTTGTGTTAAAAAATGAAAACGCAATAATAACATGATCGCAGACAGGGAAAGCCCTGTTAGCAATCCGTACCAGATTCCTTCGATTCCAAGATGCCAGTGAAATCCCAGCAGATAACCCATGGGCAAGCCAACAACCCAATAAGCGAACAAGGTGATGACAGTGGGAATTTTGACATCTTCCATACCGCGCAACGCCCCCAATCCTACTACCTGAAGGCCATCGGAAACCTGAAAAAAGGCGGCGATTACCAACAGGGAGGCGGCAATGTTAATCACAGACGCTTCATCGACATAAAATGATGGCAACAGTTCTTTTCCGGTAATGAATGTAATCCCGCAAATTGTCATGAAACTGGCAGCCAGCACGAAAGAAGAACGGCCTGCTTTAATCAGCATAGGTATATCCCTCCGCCCCATCTGATTTCCGACCCTGACGGTAGCGGCTGCCGAAATGCCAGAGGCCATCATATAACTGAGTGAAGACAGGTTGATAGCTATCTGATGGGCCGCCAGGGGTTCCGTTCCCAACCACCCGGCCATGATGGCCGCAGCGGCAAAAGCCCCGACTTCAAAAATAAACTGCATACCCGTGGGAATACCCAGCTCCAACAATTTTTTTAGTCTTTCAACTTTGATTTTAATCGTAGCAAAACCTTCCCGATAATGTTTAAACCGTTTTGCATATATCACATAAAGGGCCATTCCAGCGCCCATCAAAAGCCTGGCTATCAAGGTAGCCCAGCCGGCGCCCATCAATCCCATAGGCTCAAAACCCAGCTTTCCAAAAATCAAAATGTAATTCAGCATGATGTTGATTACATTGGCCGCTATCGTAAAATACATCGGAACTTTGGTCAGGGATAAGCCTTCACAAAATTGCCTGAAAGTCTGAAACAACATAAAAGGCAAAAGAGAAACCGATATGACGATTAAATAGGGAACCGATAATACAATAACCGTCTCAGGTTGTTTAAGCAGGTGGATAAGTCGGGTAGCCAGCATCAACAGTAGAAACAGTACCAGGGCAACCACCATATTGGTAAGCAACCCGTGCCTTAACAAAACACCACTTTCACGATGATCATCTATACTATCGGCTTTAGCTACCAATGGTGTGATGGCATAGGAAACACCTACCCCGAACATAAAGATAAAATAGAAAAGGCTGTTTGCCAATGATGAAGCCGCAAGTGGCTCCACTCCGACCCTGCCTACCATAACACTATCGGCCACACCCACCAATACCTGGCCCATCTGACTTAGCATAACCGGTAATGCCAATGAAATGTTTTTCTTTATGTGCTCCTTGTAGCTCATACTTCAGCAAATCTTCAAATAGAATCGATTTTATGGTTTTATCAATACATGGGCCTTCAGAATGCCTGCCATACTGAGACTGTCGGTAATCTTTCCTTCGAGCACCATCTGATAAGCTTCACTGAATGGCAGCTTTACGATCTCCAGGTCCTCAGTCTCATCAAAATCAGTGGCACCGGCTGTTAGTTCTTCAGCCAAAAAAACAAATCCTTCCTCATCTGTTACGGAATTGGAGGTGTGGATTCTCATTATCTCTGTCCATTTCGATGCGGTAAGGCCGGTCTCCTCTTTCAACTCCCTCTGTGCAGACGCTAATAGGGGCACCCCTATCGGACCACCTCCCATAGGGATTTCCCAGGAGTATTCATCCAGCGTAAACCGGTATTGCCCTACCAACCATGTATTGCCGGCATTGTCTACCGGTATAATGCCAATGGCTTTGTTTTTAAATTTGACCTTACCATAAATCCCATTCCCCCCACTGGGGTTAATCACCCCGTACTCCTCGACAGTAATCCATGGATTGTCATAAATTTTCTTATACGAAAGCTTTTTCCAAGGGTTGTTTGTATTTTTATCCATATTTCAAAGAAAGGAATTAATCAAGTGAGAAAAAAGTGTGAGTTTGAGTTTGAGTGTGGGTGTGATTTGTGTGGGGAGGGGGATGTAGGAATATAGGGATTTTTTTAAGACTAAAGTTATGTTAAAAGCTTATTTTAAGAGGGGGTTGGTTGAGGCGGGGTGTGATGAGGCGGGGAGGGGGCCTTTGGCAGGACCGGTGGTGGCGGCAGCGGTAATTTTGCCAAAAGACTATCAGAACGAATCGCTCAACGACTCAAAAAAGTTAACGCGGAGCAAAAGGGAATGGCTGAAAGTTGAAATCGAGAAAGAAGCGCTCGCCTGGGGGGTGTCTTTTGTCGATAATCAAAAAATCGATGAAATCAACATATTGAATGCTTCATTTTTAGCGATGCATGAGGCCATCGGACAACTCAATGAAAAACCGGAATTACTGCTGATTGATGGCAACCGGTTTACACCTTACCCGGAAATCCCTCATCAGTGCATTATTAAAGGCGACGGTAAATATTTATCCATCGCTGCCGCATCTGTTCTGGCCAAAACTTACCGTGACCAATTGATGGAAAAGCTGGCGATCCAACATCCGGAATATGGTTGGGAAAATAACGCGGGCTACCCTACCAGGGCCCATCGCGAAGCCATCAAAAAATTCGGCCCCACACCCTATCATCGCAAGTCCTTTCGGCTTTTACCAGGGTAGATAAGCTATTTAAGTAAAAACACTTTTACGGTTGCTTGCACAGTTGCCGCTCATGCCGAAGCAGCCAGGCTTATTTAAGTAAAAACCCCGGCGACAACAGGAGTTGCCCACCGGGGTCAAAAAATCAAAACTACCAACTAAAACCATGTATCTTCATTGTTACTTTTTTCAAGTTGCCTGATGCTGGTCTGAAACCTGAAAGCATCATAAACCACATGAAAATTCCTTTTATCGACAACGCTTTCGTAAGCCAAATCCGCTACCACGACTTTGTTATGCTCAAAAGTGATGTTATTTAATATCTCCAGCAGATCTTTCGCATAAAGTGACTTATTGGCCAGCACCCTTCGGGTGAAATACACTTTATCATTATCAAATCTTCTCAAATTTAAACTGAACAAAAATCGCTCCATATCCACCAAATCGTGCGCTATGGTATAATATTTTTTATTGTCGCACCATTATTGGTCTTAAAAAACTGCGTTTGCGTGACGTGCCTTTAATTAAAAACTCACCAGCATCAACCCCGCTATTATTAGTAATCTTGTTTTCATAGCTTCTTGGTTTACATGAAAATCAATTTCAATCAGTAGAGGACAAAGTGTGTGCCAAAAGGTTTTTTTACCGGTTTCCAACTTGTTAAAAATTGTTAAATATTGATCATCAAATAGTTAAATGGTTGACAGAAAGCGAATTAGTAATAACCTGAACAGTCAATGGAATATTTTTCCGGTAATAGGGTAAAGCGTGTAAAAAGAAATTGGTAAATCTTATTACATTTGCTGCCATTATTATCGATCCGACAATTTTTAACGAAACACATGGACCTGAAAAAAGTAGCACTCAACGATATTCACGAAAAACTAGGCGCTAAAATGGTACCCTTTGCCGGTTATAACATGCCGGTAAGATATTCATCAGACAAAGAAGAACATCTGACGGTAAGGAATAATGTAGGCGTATTTGATGTTTCACATATGGGTGAATTTTTTCTCGAAGGCCCGGATGCTCTGGATCTGATTCAAAGCGTAACCTCCAATGATGCCGCCAAACTGGTAAAAGGCCAGGCACAATATAGCTGTTTACCGAATGAGCATGGTGGTATCGTTGACGATTTACTGGTTTATAAAATGGAAGAGGAAAAGTACATGCTGGTAGTGAATGCTTCGAACATCGAGAAGGACTGGAACTGGATTAAGCAGTACAATACCAAAGGGGTGAAAATGGAAAACCTTTCCGATTCCATGAGTTTGTTTGCGGTACAGGGGCCGAGAGCAACCGAAGTATTGCTACCACTTACAGGTGTCAGTTTAAATGAGATTAGGTTTTATACTTTCGTCGTAGACGAATTTGCCGGCGTACCGGACGTTATCATTTCCGCTACCGGATATACAGGAGCCGGGGGCTTCGAGATCTATGTAGACAACGAACATGCCCCACGGGTTTGGGATAAGATCATGGAAGCCGGCCGGCCATTGAACATAAAGCCTATCGGCCTTGGAGCAAGAGATACCCTAAGGCTTGAAATGGGCTTTTGCCTGTATGGAAATGACATTGACGACACCACCTCCCCCCATGAGGCCGGCCTTGGCTGGATCACCAAATATACCAAGGAATTCACCAACTGGGAAAATCTGAAAAAGCAAAAAGAAGAGGGGATCAAAAGAAAGCTTGTGGGCTTCACTATGGTGGATAAAGGTATTCCCAGGCAGGATTATGAGATTAGAAATGAAGGCGGTGAAACCATAGGCCGGGTCACATCAGGTTCCCTATCGCCTGGCTTGAATATAGGCATCGGTCTGGGATATGTAACCAAAGAATACAGCAAACCAGACACAGCAATATATATTGCCATAAGGAACAAAGTTTTAAAAGCCGTCGTAAAAAAGTTGCCGTTGATCCCGTAAAACCACTACATGATTAATTTGAAGCTCCCAGAGCAAAGAGCGTTGCATGAAAACCCCAACTACCCGCAGTGACAAAGCGCAGTCATCAAAACAGCAAACCAAAAACCATCTCTCCACCAAGTGTGTAGAGTTACCATAAACGGAGCGAAACTATGTTTCAAAGCGTCCCATTTGGCCAAATGCAAAATTTTACAGGTACCACCAGAGTGAATTATGGTAAAAAACACTTTCTAAGAGTAAGGCCAAGCGAGTATTTAACCTTATACGAACATGAGTTCACCGATTACAAATACGTCCCGCATTTTGACTCCAATCTTTATTTGAAAAGAACCCCCGAAACCCAGTTTACACATATCCCTACCGATAATCGGATCCGGCAAAAGAATAAAGATCTACTTTAGTGACTCCTTTACCATCATCAAAAAAATCGACCCCAAAGACTACCACTACAAAAACATAACCAACCTAATCCTAGATTACACCCCCCCTCCAAAACCAAAACCCTATCCCCTCCCCCAAATCACACCCAAACCCAAACCCAAACTCACACTCACACCCAATTTAATGATGCCCCGACCTCTGATAATGTTCCCTAATTAAATCCCTGCCAAAATCCCCATCAAAATCCCTCCAAACCGTATGAATATGGTTGGCATTATTCTGGGTATTGTCAAATTCAACAAGAAAGGTTTTTCCCTGTATTCTGTAATAATGGGGTTTTCCTATTTCTGTGGCACCTGCCCAACCGAATCTGATCGCATCTGTTTCTTCCGTCCTGAGATTTGACATTCTTTTCTCCGCTACTTCATGCGGCATGGCCGAAAGATATTCTTTCAAAAGTTCGAAAAGCACCTCCTGCTGCGCCTTGTTCATGTCCTTAACCGGGATACCCACTTCATCCAAAGGCTCCACCTCGGAAGCATTCGATGTGACTATCTCCTGAAATGCCGACAGTCTGAAAATGGCCTTTTTCTTTTGCGCTTCATTGAGCATATTCACCAGCTTTAGCCCGAGATCTTCTTCGTTTTTCAGCACCCTGGTGCCTTTCTTGGGCCCTTCCCTGACAGTGCCCGGGTTGGCCCCAAAAAAGCGGGGCACATAAGCCACCTGCTTGCCGACCACCGTAAAATTCAACGAAACATGATGCCCTTCAAAACGCCAGCCCCAGGTTTCATCATTAGCGGGATCCCCATAAAAGGCTACGAAATACATTTCAGAGTCCCGTTTAACCGGATCATTTTCCAATACTGCCAATACTTCTTCCAATGCTATAATATCCAGCGTTTTTTGATACCCCTTGTCACTTAAATAGACCTGTAGCAGTTCGTGAATGAACCCTTTTTGCCGATCATTCAACACTTTCAGGGGCAAACCCGGGCGTGGCCACGAGGCCGGAGGCAAAAAATGCCACTTTGACCTGCTCTCATCCTCCAGGGACATGAGCACTTTCTCTTTTTGCGCAGCATCCAGGGAATTTAAGAACCTGGTTGCCAGCACACTGGGTTCCGTTTTACAAATGGCCTCAAATGATAGGAAAACAACCACCATAAGCGGAACAAAATATTTCATCTTTTCCATGAAAAATAGATTTTGATGTGCAATAAGTCAACCTGAATAGTCAATATAGGATTTATTTGGTTTATTTCCTCGCTTGCCGGTCATAATTAATTCTCCGGAGCGATTAAGAGCATATCAAAATCAATTTAGTTGAGTTCAAGACTTAAAACCTAATAGTAAAATCATGAAACAACTCATTTTAATATGCACTATTTTGGCGCTTGCTATCAGCACGGCGTTGCTCACAGCCAACTTTTTGCCATGTTACCACATGTCGATCAGATGGTAAGGAAATAAGTGAAATAGTAATTTTCATCTTACCTTTTTGTAATATTGCAGCCAACTAGTTTTCAGTCAATGAACAAAATTGATGTTTGTCTGAGCCCTGATTTGATGCATTTATACCCGGTGACAGATAAAATTGTGGTGGTTGCAGATATTCTGAGGGCTACCTCCTGCATGACCGCTGGAATTGCCCATGGTGTTGCGGGTATCAGGCCATTTGCCGATTTAGAAAAGTGCAGGGCTATGAAGCACTGTGGTTATTTTATTGCCGGCGAAAGAAACGGGCAAAAGGTCGATGGTTTCGACCTGGGGAATTCCCCCTATGATTACAAACAGCAGCATTTAATTGGGAAAAATATTGCGGTAACCACTACCAACGGCACCCTGGCCATTGAAAAATCCAAAAATGCCAAAATGGTGGTCATCGGCGCCTTTTTAAACAAACAGGCCTTAGCTGATTTTTTAATGGAAAAAAATATGGATACCCTGATTCTTTGCGCCGGCTGGAAAGGAAAATTCAACCTTGAAGATACCTTGTTTGCCGGGGCTATGGTAGAGGCACTGCAAGGCAGATACTACCCTTCCTGTGACGCCCCCATAGCAGCCAGAACCCTCTACCTGGAGGCAAAAAAAGATCTGAGCGCCTATCTCAGCGACTCTTCCCACGTACAAAGGCTGAAACGCCTGAATATCGAAAAGGACATAACCTACTGTTTGCAGGAAAATCAACTCGATTGCGTCCCGGTATTAAAAGACGGCGAAATTGTCAAATTGAACTAATTATCCCATCCCCCCAACATCCTACTATTCTCTCATATAACTAAAGTTCTGTTATTTTCTGCGGATGGGAGCAACGCTGTTGGGAAACTACTATTCTACTAAATCATACCCCAACTCCTAACCCCCGGTTCCCTTTTTCCCCAACTTTTCATTCTTTTTATGCCGGTCCTTATCCCTTATCGATTTCTTTTCCATATTTTTTTTCAACGCCTCCGTGAGATCCACCCCGGTTTGATTGGCCAGACAGATCAACACCCAAAGAACGTCGGCCATTTCATCGGCCAGATCCTTTTGTCTGTCCGATTCTTTAAAAGACTGTTCCCCATATTTTCTGGCCATGATTCTTGCCACTTCCCCAACTTCTTCTGTCAATATCGCCATATTGGTCAATTCGTCGAAATACCTTACCCCCGTCGTATTGATCCATTCGTCAACCAATGCCTGTGCTTCTTTGATGGTCATTACCTGATATTTTTGATGATTTTTGCTAATATATAAATTATCAAACAAGAAACACCCATCCAAAGGAATTCACTGACTCATACCCTGACACGCCTACTGAAGAAGAAAGCTTTCACACCTAAAGATCCAAAAATCAAAGCCCTCTATTTTTTGTCTTTTGAATCGATTACAATAGTTACCGGCCCATCGTTGACCAAACTGACTTTCATATCTGCTCCAAACTCGCCCGTTTGGATACGATTACCCAACAACGTTTCTATATGTTGAATAAAACGCTCATACATCGGGATAGCTACCCCTGGCTTGGCAGCTTTGAGATAGGAAGGCCTGTTGCCTTTTTTGGTGCTCGCATGCAAGGTAAACTGGCTTATCAGCAAGATATTCCCGTTAACCTGACCCAGGCTTAAATTCATCATCCCCTGATCATCATTAAAAATCCTAAGATTAACAATCTTTTTAGCCAACCAGTCAATATCCTCTTTCCCGTCTGCTGCTTCAATACCCAGTAGCACCACCAGTCCCTGCCCTATTTTACCCCGGGCCCGATTGTTTATTTGCACATGAGCTTCCTGAACGCGTTGGATTACTGCAATCATTTATGACATGGAAATTTTGGCAATTTCGCTTGAGGATATCACATTTATTCCCTGTTGGTCGGTTTTAGCTAACGATACCATAGCACCCGCCACTTTTTCAGCCTCAATGGCCTTATAGGCTTTAAATGGTCCAAAAAACAAAAATGCCAGTTTTTCAGACAAGATTTGGGCCAGCCTTTCGCCGGGCCTTTTTTCTACTCTTGCCCCCAATAATAATGAAGGCCGGAGAATAAACAAAGATGTAAAACCGATTTTTGCCAATGCATCTTCCACCTCACCTTTCACCCGGTTATAGTATATTTTTGAATCCTTGTCTGCCCCTAATGCAGTTACTATCAAATACTTGCTGGCTCCGAGGTTTTTGGTTAATTCAGCCAAAGTGACTGGGTATGTAAAGTCTACCTTATAAAATGCCTCCCTGGAACCTGCTTTCCTCATGGTTGTTCCCAAACAACAAAATACATCATCGACTTTTGGAAGGGAAAATGATCCGGGATTATCAAAGTCAACCACTATATTGCGAACCTTTTCAGGCTGATCTCCGGTAAGTTCCCTGCGGGTGACGGTAATAATTTCCTGGTAATAGCTATCTGAAGCCAGTTTTTTTAACAGAAGTTTACCTATTAAACCAGTGGCACCCGCGACTAAGGCTATTTTGTTGTTTTGCACTTTCAGGTAATCTTTTGAAAAAAATATAGATTGTTGTATATCCACGCAAGGTACTCCTTAGTATCGCTGTCTAAGACAAGTCCTTTACCAAAGATAAAAACTCTGTTTGCAAAGTTTGGGCTTTATCTCTGGAATACCAGAGATGTATTTGCTGATAAATGTCAATATTGGGGTCGGACCCATTATTTTTGTAATCAGATAGTATATGTTGGGCCGGAGAAGGCCGTGGGCCCCAAACGGCCAGTTCCTGTAAGTTTTCTTTTTTCAGAAATATCAGTTTCGGGATGGCCCGGGCTCCGTTTGTCAAATAGGCATCCATAAGCCGGAGATGTCGATCCCGCAAAAGCAGTTTCAGTTCAATTTTATCAGAAAGGTTCGCCATCTTGTTGATCACCGGCAAGGTCTGGGCAGCATCTCCACACCATCCTTCTGTCAAAACCAACCAAATCAACTCATAAGGCACCTTTTTCAAGGCCAGGGACAAAGGCGCTTCTATGCTGACAATCTTGTCCCATTTTTTAGCACGTTGCTGATTCAACCGGGTATAGCTCACCAGGCTTTCATTCTGATCACCTGTGGTTGACTTACCTTCCAGCAGTAGTTTGTCTATCAATGCCAGGTAGGCATCGTAACTCATCGCTTTTTCTATTAATTCCTTGTCAATAATCATAACTAAACACAAAAAAATAACCTCATTAAGAGGCTATAACAAGTACATGACCGTATTTGTTCAATACGGAAGATCAAATGGGCTTCTTCTCCCAGGTTTCAAAGGCATCGATTTCCTTTTTAAAGTTGTTAAAAATCCAAATGATCACAGTAATGTCGTCCAGAAAACCTGTAACCGGGATAAAATCCGGCAAAATATCCAGGGGCATCACAAAGTAAACCAGTCCTGCCACCAGCATCACCACCATTTTCCAGGGAATTGCCCGGTATTCTCCCCGCACGTAGGCCTTAATCATCCGGATGAAAACCTTAACCCTTCTGAAAAAATCCCCAACGGTCAATTTGTTTTTATCCATTTTATTAAGCTTCTCCAACGTCATGGATATCAAATTTTTCAACTTTTCAGGGTTACGCAAAATACGTTCTGCCCTTGCCTTAGCACTTTTAAACTTCGAATGCTGCTGATATTGTGTCATACTTTCCTGATTATTTATCCATAATCCGATTTCATTTAACAACAATTAATTTACCCCAAAAGTCTCATCACCTGATCAAAACTGCTATTGAACAAAGTCAGCTTTCCATAACATCTCTCATGTTAAGAAGTGACTTCTATGCGAGGGCGCATCACCGGAGGGCAAACTGCCTGGTAAAATCAAAAGGATGTTCTTATTTCATCTTTTACCTTTTTTAACGCAACAGCGATAGGATCGTTATTTTTTTCCATCATCAATTCAAAAACTCTTTTAGCAAGATCTACGCTTTTGTCATCACTTTTTACCTGTTGAGCTGCGACGTTTACTACTGAAACTATATCCTCCATAGCGTTTTTTACCATTTCCCAGGCCTCATCACTCAGGTATACCTGCTGTGACAGGTTGTGATTGAACTCCTGTCTGATCTCGGCGATCAGTACCTGTTGAAATTGGGCAGCAGATAGTGAGGCATTGCTCAGCCTGACAACCAGGTTATTCGGGGAAATCCTTTCCAGAAACAGGCAAATTCTCTCATACGCCTGTAACCGGATCGGGAGCACGGTTTCTGTGTTTTTGATTTTTATATCGATCAGTTTTTTTTCCAGTTCCTTGGTAAGAAATGATTTTACTACCAAAAACATAGCATAAAGTACCGTACCTGCGGGTAAAAGAATTTTCCCAAAGTCTATAAGTGCATCCATATAAGTTAAAGTTGAAACAAATAATCTAAATTAAAGTTAAACC
The DNA here is from genome assembly GCF_056858335.1 of Agaribacillus sp. DX54. NCBI lineage: Bacteria > Pseudomonadati > Bacteroidota > Cytophagia > Cytophagales > Splendidivirgaceae > Agaribacillus > Agaribacillus sp. DX54. The sequence goes on along the minus strand of NZ_JBXEQE010000032.1, from coordinate 33,213 downwards.
AATGATTAGAGTGATCTAATTTAAGTATTTTTGGTGTTGGTACAAATATTATAACGTATGCTGCCGCTAACCATTACAGAGAAGGCGCTTAAAGAGATAAAAGCCATTATGAAAAACAAAAACATTCCCGGAGAATACGGCCTTAGGATTGGCATCAAAGCCAGCGGTGGCTGTGGCGGAATCTCCTATTTGTTGGGTTTTGACAAGCAAAAACCCAGTGATGACAGTTATGAAATCGATGGAATTATGGTTTACATCGAAAAAAAACATGTAATGTACCTGGTAGGATTGGAGATGGATTACTACTCCGGGGCCGATGCACAGGGGTTTAATTTCCACAACCCTGAAAATCAGCCAAACTAATGTAGTACCTAATGGGCCTTTCCACGTATTCTATCTCTTTTGATAGTGATTTTTGCACGAGTACAAACCCCTCCGATGGGTGGGTTAAACTTGGATACGCTCACTTCAATTTTTTCTATCTGTTCAAATGTATCAAATACGGCATGAGCGATTCTTTCTCCGATATTTTCCAAAAGCCGCGAACGAATTTTCATTTCCGCCTCAATTACTTTGTATAATAATTCGTAGTTAACGGTTTCAGCAAGAGAATCGTCTTTGGCTGCCTGATGAAAGTCAGCGATTACTTTTATATCGACAGCATATTTGTTTCCGACCTTTTGTTCTTCGCGATAATAACCATGATAGGCGAAAAACTCCAGGCCTTCCAATGAAACTATGTCCATGAAAATTATTCTATTTGGTCAAAAAAGGAAGCAGGTTTGTCGGTGGATTTAGGTTTCTCGTTCTGAACCTCCAGTTTGATCTCGGGCACCTCTTTCCTGGCATCCCAGGACTTCTTTTTGCCCGGAGGATCTAATGTTTCTTTTGAATATTTGAAGGCCTTTTTGACAATACTATCCACACCATGTTTACTTTGCAGTGTTTTTCCTTTTTCTACTCTTTCGATTGTGCCACTGGCCAGATTCTTTAAATCATTAAGCAGATTATCATAATGATTTTCCATAATTTTATATGATTGCTGGAGGTTTTTCACTTCACTTTCCATTTCCTCCACGACCATTCTGGCTTTCATTTCTGCCTCCTCAATGATATTTTTAGCTTGATTTTTAGAGTCACTCAGTATGCCTTCGGCTTTCATCTGAGATTCTTTGAGATGAAGTTCCGCCGCCTTGTTGGCCTGATCTATTAAATTTGCGCCCGTATCTTCGGCTGTTTTGAGTGTTTTGTATAAAGACGATTCTACCTGTCTTAGTTTTTCTACCTCCCTTTCAGCATTCTTAAGCGCCAGTCTTAGCTCCCTCAACTCATCCTGCAACTTTTCCCATTCCTGCGACAATGAAAGCAAATAGGCATTCACTTCATCCTTATCATAACCTCTGAAACCCTTTTCAAAGCTTTTCTGTCGTATCTCTAAAGGAGTAATTTTCATATTTTACAGATTTATATTAATGTCCCAAACGGAAATGGACCGATCGTCACTGGCAGCGAGCAGCAGATTGTTGTAATCTGACCATAACAGCTTGTTTATCGAGGTTCCATGTCCGGCATGTCGGGACTTATCAATTACCTTTAGCAGCTTAAAGGACCTGGCGTCCCATACCTTGATGGATTTGTCCATACTACAAGTTACGAAATATTTTTCGTCCGGGCTAAAGTCAATATTATTGATTGCGTACATATGGGCAACAATGTCATCGGCCAGCTCATATTTTTTACTTGAATCCCAGATTTTGAGATGTGCATCCCGACTGCCACTTAATAAATAACGGAAATCGGGCGAATATTTTATAGTAAACACGGAATTATTATGAGCCTCCAGGGTATGTTTCAGCGCAAAAGTGTTTAAATCATAAATCCTCATCTTATTATCACTAAACGCTACGGCCACCTCATCGAGCGGTGGAGCGACAGCAATGGACCTGGCACTTTTTTCCGTATGACGTACCTGTTTGGCAATTTGCCATGACTTCACATCAACAATGAAGATAGTACCATTACCGGTCCCTGCAAACAGTAACTGTTTATGCGATTGGATATCAAATATGGCTTTATCATTGAGCTTCAAAGACCTGATTTCCTGGTTGGCATTTAAATCAATCTGATGTATGCCCTCAAAATTCTGACCGATGATCAGTTGATTTTCGGGTCGATAAAAATGGAGTGCATATACTGAGTTGGGCAGTTGGGCTATCAACTGGCCGTCTTCACCCTGCTGCAGGTTCCATTTTGCCACTAAACCATCACCTGCACCTGAAAAAAAAAGGGAAGGGTCGGAAGACCGCTCCAGTGTGTAGATGCAATCCCTGTGGCCAGTGAAGTTTTTTAATTTGGAGACGCTAATTTTTGACATTAATCATATATGGCCTAATTTGCCCTAAATTTATAACTATTTCAGCAAATTACTATTTATCAACGGTAAATAGATTGTCTTTATGCCGGTAATCAAGTACGAGCAAATTAATGCCAAATCCAGTTGGGTAGTTTGGAAAACCGATGAAACGATCGGTGATTTTATGCGGCAGGTATCGTTGGATGTACATGACAGGCAAGACTTAGCGCTAATCAGTCATGCCAGCAAAAAACTGGAATGGTTTTCAAGCCGGTTAGCAGTAAAGTATTTGCTTCAAAGACAGCAGTTAATGTTCAACGGCATAACGAAAGATCAATTCAATAAGCCTTTTCTCAAAAATCATTCTTCCCACATTTCAATTTCCCATTCCTTTCCATTTGCCACGGCAATTATACATACTGAAAAACCGGTAGGCATAGATATCGAACAGCCAAGAGGCAAAATATTAAAAGTGGCCGGGAAATTTTTAAACGCCACGGAAAGGGAATTTGCAAGTAATGATCTCGAGCTGTTAAGTATTTTATGGAGTGCAAAAGAGGTGCTTTACAAAATACACGGAAGAAAAAAGCTGACCTTTAGGCAACACCTGTTTATTGAACCGTTTGATAAAAATGATGAAGGTAATATCAGTTGTTCCATCGTATTTGACGAAAACAGGTTTCAAAATTATCAGTTAAAATTCCAAAAAATTGACAGGCACTATGTGGTATTCAATCATTAGATAATACAATTTTCAGATTGGTTTTATTTTATGTCTTTTGATATCTTACACCCTGAATTATATTAGATAAATAATTCATTATCTTTAAAAAAAAATATATATGCAGAACAAAGTAATTATTATAACATTGCTATTTTTTAGCTGCAATCTTCCGGTATTTTCCCAGCAGGGTGGGGTTAAAGATTTTAAATTAATCAATGCGGTCAACAAAAACGAGGTGTCACTGAGCGATTTTAATAACAAAAAGGTGATTGCGGTGATATTTACCAGCAACTATTGCCCTTATTCGAAGTTATACGAACAAAGAATTCTCGACCTCCACAAACGTTTTGCGGGACAGGGTTTTCAAATCCTCCTGATCAATCCTAACAATCCTGAAAAAAGCAAAGACGACAGTATTGAAAAAATGGCTCAAAAGGCCAGGGATAAAAAGTTTCCCTTTCCATATCTCGCAGATAAAAACCAGCTAGTCTGCAAACAATTCGGCGCTACAAAAACCCCGGAGGCCTTTTTGCTTGCTAAAAAAGGAAATTCATTTCAGATAGTTTATCATGGTGCGATTGACGATAACCCCCAGGTACCCCAGGATGTGACCAACGCTTATATCAGTGATGCTATTGTGGCTGCGTTAGGTGGCAAAGCTGTTCGCAACGCTAAGACGAGGGCTACGGGCTGTGTAATTAAGATGAATTGAGGGATCAGGGGTCAGGGGAGAGGTGTCCTGACACCTCTCCCCTGACCCCTCAACGTAAACTTAAAAGCACTCCCCTCACCCTTTTTACTCTCAGCCCAAATCTTTCCACCGTTCTTTTCAATGAACTCCTTAGATAAAATCAAGCCGAGCCCGGTGCCGACCTCTTTGGATTTATCGATTTTGGTAAAGGCCTCTTTGACCTTGAAAAGATTTTCTATCTCATCTTCTGAGATGCCTATACCCGTGTCAGTTACTGCCACTTCGACAAACTGGCCGTTACGCTGCGAAGTTACTGATATGGTGCCTCCCTCGGGGGTAAACTTCAAAGCATTGGCAACGAGGTTCCTGATGACCAGCTTCACCATGTCACAATCCGCGTAGGCAAACTCTCCGGGTGGCACATTATTTATTTGCTTTATTCCCTTCTTGTTAAAATTATAATTAAAAAGTTTGAAAGTTTCACAGGCAATTTCACAGATATCGACTTTAACCGTTGTCACTTTAATCCCCTGCATCTGTGACCTGGCCCAGTTCAACAGGTTATCGAGGAGGTTAACCGAAACACCCACATCCTGGGTAATATTACCGATCAGGTATTTTAACTCATCGGCTGACAGGTTACCTGAACTCAGCAGGTTGAGCATCTGCTTAATTGAATTCAGCGGTCCCTTCAAATCATGCGAAATAATTGACAACAGCTTATCCTTACTTGAATTAATTTTTTGCAACGCCTCTTTTTGCTTCTTTAAATCCGAGGTACGTTCCTCTACCTGCTTCGATAGCTCCTGATTCATGATCCGGAAATTGCGGATTTTGAGGGAATACCCTAAAACACCCAGGGCCAGCACCAACAAGGCTACCACGCCATAAAACCAAGTGGTTTTATAAAAATAGGTCTCCTGTACAATTTCCACACTGGCATATTTTTCATTCCAAATGCCATCGTCATTGGCAGCCTTTACCTTGAATGTATAGAAGCCGGGGGGAATATTGTTATAATAAGCCACACGCCGTTGACCGGCATTCACCCAGTATTTGTCCAGATTTTCGAGCTTGTATTTAAATTTTATCTTTTCAGAAGCTGTGTAGTTAAGCCCCGTATAGTGAAACTCTATGTTTCTTTCTCCGGGATCGATGGTTACAACATTTTGTAACGAAGTTTCCAGACCATCGATTACCAGTTTCTCTATAGATACCTTGGGTGGAATGACATTGACAGGGATATTGTTCGGATCAATCACTGCAACACCTTTTAATGTCGGTAGCCAGAATTTTCCCTTGTCATCGACAAAAGCCCGCGAGCTACCGGTAATACTATTGGTTCTCAAACCATATGATTTATCATATAATTTCACTTTGTCGATGATAGAAGCTTTGCTATGGCCGGCATTGAGCAGGTCAAATTTATTAATGACAAAAATCCCTTTGGCTGTGGTGAACCACATCTTTTGCCGGTCATCTTCCAAAACCTGGAAAACCGACTTTTTAATGATTTCATTTATTCCATGATAAAAGGTGAATTCTTTGCCATCATAGCTGCAAATACCTTTACTCGTTGCCAGCCAAAGGATTCCTTTTTGATCCTGATAAATATTAAATACAACATTGGCCAGCAGCCCGTTCTCCTTCGTAAAATTGGTAATCTTGCCATTTTGATACAAGCTCAGACCACCCCCGTTAGTTCCGACCCATATATCTCCGCCTGGCTCCTGCATCAGTGCCAGGATGTGAGCATTCAGCAAACCATTGTCGTTGTTTAAAATTTCAATTTTACCATCATTAATGATATTAATCCCGTCAGAGGTACCAACCCAGAGACGGCCCTTCCGGTCCAGCAACAAACATCTCGCAGCATTGTCGGAGAGGCCGTTTTGTGTGTTATATCGTTGATTCCATGTGCCATCATATTGATATAATCCATCATAGGTGGCAACCCATAAATTTCCCTGCGAATCTTTCAAAAAATCCTTCACTGTATTCTGCAGGGTATTTTCCGGAAAAAAATAATTGCGGAATTTTCCATCTCTAAACGCTGAGACCCCGTTTTCAGTACCGATCCAATAAGTTTCACCATCCTGAAATATGGTATTTACAACGTTATAGCACAGCCCCTCTTCAGTACCATAGTTATAAAAGCTGCCATTTTTTATTCTGACTACTCCTCCCCTGAAGGTGCCCAGCCATATTCCCTGCTCACCATCATCCATCAACGCAGTGACAATATTGTTGGGAAGTCCCTTAGGTTCATCATATGTGGAAAAAACCCCCTCATAAAACCGAAGCAACCCATTGTCTGTGGCAATAAAAATATTGCCGTGGCCATCCTCTAAAAATTGATTGGTGTTGTCCGAAAGCAGTCCGTATCGTTGGGTAAGGTTAACAAATTCGTGTTCATAAATCTTCATTATCCCGATATCCGAACCTACCCAAAGATGGTTCTTCGAATCTTCGTAGATGGTCCTGATGGCGTTACTGATCAATCCATGTTTGGTGGTAAAGTGTTCGATGTAATTTTCTGATTTCTTAATCAGGCCGGCCATTTTGGTGGCAATCCAGAGATCACCCCGGGAATCGACAAATAAGTCGTTGACAGTTAGGTTTTTGAGGCTGGGAAAGTCTTCGATGGTATAAAACTCGTTATTGACTATTTTTCCCAGGCCGATGTCACTTCCCACCCAAACCGTACCATCACCGGTCTGGGCGAAAGCCGTCACAGAAGCTGTCCTGAATGGCTCCGTTACCGCTAAGGTATCGAATTGACCATCCACATATTTAAGAAATCCTGAGCCATTGGTCCCTATCCAAAGGTTTTTATGACGATCTTCGAAGAGAGACAGGGTTTCCTGGTTGTTTGCCAAAAAAGGCACATTGTCCCTGTCAAAATAATCATATTTGATGCCATCATACCTCGCTAATCCATCAAATGTGGCAATCCAGATATAGCCGTTACCGGTCTTTACAATATCCTTAACCACATTGTCAGGTAATCCGTTCTCTATATTCCAAAAGTCATAAGAGTATTGAGAAAACGCTTTCATTGGGTCCAGGCCGCCTTTTTTCCTGACTTGTGCCAACGCAGTAAAACTGAATTGATGCAAAAGCAATATCAATCCTCCAATAAAAATTTTTCCCCAATTCCTATAAACCATTTTATAACTATTCGAAAAATCCTAGTTAACCGAAAAATAAGAGAGGTTAAATACTAAAATTCTTCAAATATCCGAAAACCAGGCCATAATAACGCTTTAAAAACAGGCCTTTTCTAACATGCAATAACTAATTGGCAATTATGAAAGCAGGAGGTTATTACACTTAAAATCAAGGGATTGACACTTTGTGTTGTATAACGGAGGAATGAATCACCATAGCAGGGATTTTACCGTTTTGAAGATATTCCATCATCGGCCCGGCATTGCAAAACCGGGATAGTGGCAGCCTGCTATGGTTTTATACTAATACAGCTCCTGAAATCGAATAAAAAAATACACAGAAAGTAATAGACAAGGCCAGTCGACGATGATCATCAGGCATAAAGGCTCATTTGGAATGCTGAAATAACTGTTTGAGTACCTGTAAGATAAATAAGTGTTATTCGGAATTACCCAGGCCAGTAATTAAAATTTTAATTTCTTCACTTTTATAATGATCACCGATTTTTTCAAAAGCAAAGGCCAGGTTTTTTAAGACCCTTCTGATAATATCCAGGTCGGAGCAAGGTTCGTAATATGAGTCTTTTTGTGTGAGGTAAAGTTCAGAAATGTACTTATCGATATCATCCCTCGTAAAAATCAGGCCCCGGTTAAATGCGTTAATGTAGAATTGCATCTCTTTGGTTTTATACGTAAGAATAAACAGGTTTGGCAAATTAACACCATAAACCGGCAACTTGAGCTTTTGGGCAACCAGCATGTAAATAACACACAAGGTCAGGGGGTTCCCTTTTTTGGTTTGAAGAACAACATTGATCATCGAATTACCCGGAGAATGAAAGTTTTTGTTATTCGCCCCGAATTTCAACTTGCCGAACAGTACGCTATTTAAAATTTTAATCTGGTCAAAAGGGTGCACTTCAGGCTTGAATTGCAGCCATGCTTCATAATAGATCTGCTCCAGTTCCTTTCTCAGTTCACTTACAACTATATCCGGATACTGAAAGGAGGCTACCAGGGCCATTCCCTCCAGCAAATCCCTGTTTTTAGCATGCTTCCAGGCGGATAGCTTTGCCCTTAACAAATCAAATTGTAACGTATGAATGAGGTCCTCAATTCTTCTTTGTGTATCTGTATTAAAGTTATTCTCCCATTCCTCCTCGAGATAAGGAATAATTTCACCGCCTAAAGAGATGATCTTTTGTTCTACATGAGCAACGATCTCAGTATCTTCATCATCCAGCAGGGAAACCAGCGCTTTGAACTCCTTTTTATCCATTTCCTATCCAATTACATATAAATTGCTTATTAATATTGATTAAAAAACACTGGTGCTAGGTTTGAATAATGCCTGCATTAAATTTATCGACAGGAGCATGATTGGCCGCCGCAATTCCGGTGGATATCACCTTTCTGGTTTCCAGGGGATCAATGATGCCATCTACCCATAACCGGCTGGCAGCATAATAGGGGCTTAGCTGTTGATTGTACCTGTCTGTGATCTCTTTCAGATGTTCCTGCTTTTCTTTGTCGGTAAGTTGTTCACCTTTTGCCTTCGAGGCAGCCACCTTGATTTGGAGCAGTGTATTGGCCGCTGCCGCCCCACTCATGACAGCTATCTGGGAAGTAGGCCAGGCATAGATCAACCTGGGGTCATAAGCTTTGCCACACATTGCGTAATTTCCGGCTCCGTAGGAGTTCCCCATGATGATCGTAAATTTAGGTACCGTTGAATTAGCCATGGCATTTACCATTTTGGCACCATCTTTAATGATTCCGCCGTGTTCTGCCTTACTACCTACCATAAAACCGCTTACGTCCTGTAAAAATACTAAAGGCATTTTTCTTTGGTTACAATTCATAATAAACCTGGCGGCCTTGTCGGCAGAATCAGAATAGATCACCCCACCCATCTGCATCTCTCCCTTCCCGGATTTAACAATCTTTCTTTGATTGGCCACAATGCCAACAGCCCAGCCGTCGATTCTGGCTGAGCCACACACAATAGTTTGGCCATAGCGTGCCTTGTACTGATCAAATTCGGAGTTGTCCACCAACCGCTCAATTATTTCCAGGGTATCGTAAGGTTTAACCCTGTCTTTGGGAAAAATTCCGTAGATTTCGTTGACATCTTTTTTAGGGGGTGCAGGCTCTGCACGGTTAAAACCAGCTTTTTCAAAATCACCTATTTTGTCGAAAATGCCCCTGATGGCATCCAGACAATCTTCATCAGTGTCATATTTGTTATCTGTGACACCTGAAATCTCACAATGGGTAGTGGCACCTCCAAGTGTTTCATTATCAATATTTTCTCCGATGGCTGCTCTTACAAGGTATGAGCCGGCCAAAAAGATGGAACCGGTCTTATCGACTATCATGGCCTCATCAGACATAATAGGCAGGTATGCCCCTCCTGCCACGCAGCTCCCCATAATGGCAGCCATCTGGATAATACCCATTGAAGACATCCTGGCATTATTTCTAAACTGGCGGCCGAAATGTTCTTTATCCGGAAATATCTCATCCTGCATAGGTAAAAACACACCGGCACTATCCACCAGATAAATAATAGGGAGCCTGTTTTCTATGGAAATTTCCTGCGCCCTCAGATTCTTTTTAGCCGTCAGGGGAAACCATGCGCCGGCTTTTACAGTGGCATCATTGGCTACAATTACGCATTGCCTTCCTTCGACCCATCCAATGCCAGTCACTACGCCCGCCGATGGACAGCCCCCAAAACCCTCATACATACCATCTGCGGCAAATGCCCCTATTTCTAAAAAATCCGAACCCTCATCGGTTAAATAGGCAATTCTTTCCCGTGCCGTCAGCTTGCCTTTTTCGTGATGTTTCGCGATCTTTTTTTCCCCTCCGCCTAGTTTTACTTTGTCAAGTCTGGTTTTTAATTGATAACATAGCTGTTTGTAAGCATCTTCATTTTTGTTAAATTCCAAATCTATGGCCATTTGATCTTGCTCATTTATCTTTTCTCCCGAATAAGGAGAAATTCACATATCTTTTTGGGTTTTCCTTCAGGTCGACCAATAACTGATCCAGCGACTCAGCGGTGTGATTCAGGTTGGTATACAATGAATCATCATTGATGAATTTTGCCATGGAACCATCACCATTGCTCATCTTGTCTATGGTACTTTCCAGCGCGTTTAAAGTTTTACTCAGGCTATCCACAGTACGGGATAATTCAAGTACTTTCAACGAATCGGTAATGGTATTGACATTGGCCAGCAATGGTTTCAGCCCGTCCTGTTCATCAATCAAAATTTCGGTTAAATCCGACAAATCGCTGGTTATTTTTAAAATATTCCTTCTATTTTGATCCAGCATGCCGTTGACTTTCTGCGAAGTTCTGGTAAAGCTTATGAGTACCGAATCAAGCTTTATTTTTGATTCTGAAAAGCTTCTTAATACCTCGTTTACATTGACCATGGTTGATTTCAGAGGATCAGTGCTATCAAGGATGGTTTCCATGAGACCTTGCTCTATGACGCCTTCAATTGTACCACCAGCCTCCAGGGGCACATCATTGGTTTTCACTTTTAACACCACGGACTTACTACCCAGCAAATCTGTGGTCAATTCTGCCTGGGTCGACTCACCGATGATCAGCTTTTGCTGAATTTCCAGTTCAACCTCTACAATATTATTTTGTTGCTGAATAATGTTTATATCACTTACTCTTCCCACATTCACCCCATTGAATGTAACCGGATTCGATACCGCCAGTCCGTCGATATTACTGTAGTAAGCGTAGTACTTATTGGTATTTGAAAATAAATCTATTCCTTTTAAAAAATTAAATCCAATATATAAGATGGAACCGGCAACTACAGCTAATAATCCAACTTTGAATTCTCTTGATATTTTCACTTAAAAGTATTTTAGCTAACTAAACCTCCGGAAAATTAAACTATTAACTTCACAAAAAAAATTTATTTGCTCAAGGATTCCACCTCCTGCTTGTAATCTCTGATGGCACGGTATATGGCCGAAGCGATGTAGGTTTGCTTTAAGTCATCATTTAATTCCTTTTCCTCCTGAGGATTGGTTAAAAATCCCACTTCCACCAGCACGCTTGGCATATATGATTTATGTAGTACCAAAAATGGTCCCTGCTTTACCCCCCGACTGTTTTTGCCTACGCGGTTTTCAAACTGGTATTCGATCTTTTCTGCCAGTTTTAAACTGTTTTCAAGATAAGCGTTCTGGTAAAGTGAAAACAAGATGTTGGATGCCGGAGATTCCGGGTCATAGCCTTCATATTTTTCATCATAATTATCTTCCAGAAGGATGACCGAATTCTCTCTTTTTGCCACATCCAGGTTGGAAGATAGTTTGTTCATACCCATCACCCAGGTCTCGGTTCCTTTTACATGCGGGGATTTATTTTTGCCGGATGAATTACAGTGTATGGATACAAAAAGGTCGGCACTGTTTTTGTTTGCTATTTCAGCACGTTCGTCCAAACCAATAAAAGTATCATTGTTACGGGTTAAAATGATTTCCACACCACTCATTTTTTCGCTAAGTATTTTGCCCAGTTTTTTGGATATAGCCAGTGAAATGTTCTTTTCCTTGGAGACTTTGCCGGTGGTACCCCAGTTTTTGCCACCGTGGCCGGCATCTATCACGATTTTTTTAACCCTGTATTCGAACGTGTTAAAGACATTAAATGACCCAAAAATTAACAACGCTCCCAATGAAAGTACGACAATTTTATTTCTCACGATATTACGTTTGTTAAATCTTTATCAGGTAACTTTACACAAAATTCTAAAATTTTCTCTAAAACCGAAAAAACTGTTGTACAAATTAAATTACGCATTTATTGGGCTTTTTTTGCTCATTGCCCATATTTCGTACAGTCAGAGCGGTCAGGAAAAACCCGCCGATTCGGTCAATATACAACCTCCCGTACAAACAATAGATACCACTACGGTTCAAAGTGACTCCCTAACAAACCAACAGGAAGAAACCGGTGATTTAAGCACAAAAATCAAATATATTTCTTCCGATTCTACCAGCCTGGATGTTATCACACAAACCATTCATCTATATAAAAACGCTAAAATAACGTATGGTGATATAGAATTGTCCGGAGATTATATTGCCATAGATTTTATTAATGAGTCTGTTTTGGCTAAGCCAGGTGTCGACTCAACCGGCAAATTGATCAACCGGCCGGTTTTCAGGCAGGGAGCTGCCGAATATACCACCGATAGCATAAGATACAATTTTAAATCAGAAAAAGCCATTATTTATAATGTAATAACAGAACAGGGGGAAGGTTTTCTACTGGGGGATAAAGTGAAAAAAAACCAATATGATGACTTGTTTATCCAGGATGGGCGGTTTTGTCCCTGTGAAACACCCGTAGCAGGCACTTACATTAAATCCAAGAGAATCAAGGTAGTGCCCAAGAAAAAAATCCTGACAGGCCCGGCGCAATTATATATCGGGAATGTTCCCACGCCTTTATTTATTCCTTTTGGCATGTTTCCTTCTCCAAATGAAAAAGCCTCCGGCATCCAGATTCCAACTTACGGGGAGGAACAAAGAAGGGGTTTCTTTTTGAGGGATGGGGGGTATTACTGGTCCATCAACGATTACATCGACTTGAATCTGGTAGGATCCATTTACAGCAAAGGTGGGTTGGGGGCCAGTGTAACTTCCACTTACAGAAAAAGATACAGATACAACGGCAATTTTAATTTTTCTTATGAAAAAATTGTCAGTGGTGACGAGGAAGATTCGGTGGCATTAAACACTTTCTGGATTCGTTGGAGTCATTCTCCAACCCCTAGAGGAAACAGCCGGTTTTCTGCCAATGTGAATGCCGGTACATCGTCGTACAATGACAATGTGGTGCAATCCGTGGAAAGGAATACAACTGCCCAGTTTTCGTCTAACATCACTTATTCCAAAACTTTCACCGGGACACCAATAAACATCGCCCTTAGTGCCCGACATAATCAAAATGCCTCGACAGAAGTGGTAAACATGACCTTGCCTGATTTCAGTCTGAACATGAGCCGGATAAACCCATTCAAAAAAAGAGGAAGTAGTGGTGGTAAATGGTATGAAAAGATCAACTTCTCCTACCGGTTTAACTCCACGGTTCAGATTTCCAATAACCGGATCGGAAATCCATCAGGTTTTGAGCTCGCAAATGAAAATCCGCTGAATGACTCCATCATCGGTTTTAATTTTGAAAATGCCGATTTATTACTGGACAGGGCCCAAATAGGCGGCAGACATATTATACCCGTTTCCACTACTTTCAAGCTATTTCAGCATTTCACCTTGAGCCCTACGTTCAATTACGAAGAGTTGTGGTATCCCAGAAGGTTGGATTACACTTTTATCGAGGGAGAAAACACTGTACGGGTCGACACAATTGACAGATTTTCCCGCGCTTATTCATATAGTGGCGGTATGAGCTTAAATACCAATATTTACGGTACCTTTCAATTTAAGGAAGGCAAAAGGGTGCAGGCGATCCGGCATACGGTCAGGCCATCGTTGAGTTTTAGCTACAGGCCTGATTTTTCGGATGAAAAATTTGATTTTTACAAAAACGTACAAGTAGACTCTTTGGGAACGGAAAGGCTGATTTCAAGGTTTGACCGTTTTGTTTTCGGTGCTCCTCAGGCCGGTGAATCAGGCTCCATAAGCCTGTCAATCGCCAATAACCTGGAAATGAAGACAATTCCTAAGAATGATACCACCGGAAAACCTACCAAAGTTTCATTAATTGATAATTTTGGACTATCGGCCAGTTACAACATAGTTGCCGACTCTTTCAACCTTTCGAATATTAATTTGAACTTAAGAACAAAATTATTCAATAAAAAAGTAGACCTCGCAACCAACGCGACCATTGATCCCTATGTTTACCAACTGCTCGAACCAATAACAGTGAATAATGATGGTTCGACAAACGTCCGCCAGCGCAGGATAAACGAATTTGCATGGAAAAATGGCCGGGGGCTGGGACAAATAACATCAGCACGCTTATCCCTGGGTACCAGTCTGAACCCAAAATCCAATGGTACAGGCAGGGACAATGATCGTGGCCTCGATCCCAATGAAAACCCGGACGACCAGTTGGAGTCGGCAAGGCCGGAAGATGTCAGTTATATCAATGGTGACCCCGGATTATATGTGGATTTCGATGTTCCCTGGGATTTAAGGATTACCTACACTTTAAATTACCGGAAAACCGGCTTCCAGGATGCCGTAGTTAATCAGGGTATCAGATTCAACGGCAATCTGAAGCTAACCCCCAAATGGGACATTGGCTTTTCCTCAGGATATGATGTGGAGAACAGGGAGTTTACACAAACCAGGCTCGACGTCACACGTGACCTCAATTGCTGGATGATGGTTTTCAACTGGACACCCTTCGGCAGATTTACCTCTTATGCCTTTACCGTCCGAATCAAGTCCGCTTTACTAAGCGATCTGAAATATTACAAGCGCAAAAGCTTTTTTGATCAGTAAGAGATGGGGTTTACCCCAATACACCATCCTTCCGATCGCCCCCACCAAACAATTCCCCCCCATCATCCCAACCATCCAGCCCCTCCAAGTTGCCAATTATCAACTGTCAACTGTTAATTGTCAATCAACTACCGCCCACTAAAGGATACCATCACGTAAATAACCATAGCCAGCACCACTAAAGAGGTAATGATATCGACCCAGTTATAGCTGTTTTTATTAGCGCTTTTTTGTTCATGGGTCAAGGTGGCAAAAGTCAGGCCACGTAGCTTTTCCGAGGGCTCGGCGGGGGCGGTTAAACTCACCGTAATGGCAATAATAACGCAGATCAGAAAAAAGTAAGCCCCGAATGTTAGAAAATTCATAGCACCCAGGTGATAAAACAAACTTCCTTCAGGCAGCCTGTCTTTGGCAAGCTCGAGTATCATACGCAAAGCCCCGATCGCAAACCCGGCAATTAGCGTTGCCAACGCGCCTCTGGCGTTGATCCTTTTGTAAAAAATGCCTAATAGGAATACCGCAGCGATAGGGGGAGAAATATAGGATTGCACTTTTTGAAGGTATTCATATAAAACACCCGAGATATTAGCCATGATAGGAATCCATAAAATGCCAAGAATTACTACTACAAAAGTAGCCATTCTGCCAATACGCAATAAATCCTTTTCTGGCGTTTGTGGTTTTAGTTTTTTATAAATGTCTACTGTAAATAGTGTGGAGCAGGAATTGAATACCGACGCCAGTGAACTCATTAAGGCGGCCAACAAACCCGCCGCCACCAGTCCCCTCATTCCTGAGGGTAACAGATTACTCATCAACACCGGAAAAGCCTGATCAGGTGAGTCCCATTCCAACTGGCCGCGCTGTTTTAAAGCCAGCGCCACTACGCCTGGAATCAGGAATATAAACACAGGCAAAAGTTTCAAAAAAGCACCCCAAATAGTTCCTCTGCGCCCCTCTTTGATACTTTTGGCGGTTAATACGCGTTGCACAATGTATTGGTCGGTACACCAATACCATATGCCAACTATAGTACTTGTAAAAAACAGGCTGGGCCAGGGAAAATCAGGATCTGAGGGGGGGCGCCACATGTTAAAGTATTCGGCACCCAGGGTCGATTTCAGTCCGCTCCAACCACCCACGGCTTGTAAACCTAAGAAGGTCAGGGTAGCTGCACCCAGCACCAATACGATGGTTTGCAGGGTTTCTGTATAGACCACGGCTCTCATGCCACCCAGCACCGTATAGATTCCGGTCAAAACAACCGTAGACAAGGCCCCTACCCAAAAGTTAATACCGAGCAACGATGAGACCACCACACCACCGGCGTAAATGGTTACTGAAACCTTTGTCAAAATATAGGCAACCAGCGAAAACACAGAAAGTATCCATCTGGCCTTCGCATTAAAACGCTTTTCAAGAAATTCCGGCATCGTAAATACACCGCTTCTTGCATAAAATGGCAAGAATACCCAACCCAGCATTAACACCAGCCAGGCATGTAATTCATAGATCAGCATAGGCATTTTATCTCCGGCGCCGGCGCCTGCAAGTCCGACCACATGCTCTGAACCAATGTTCGAGGCGAAAATCGACGCCCCGACAACGAACCATCCGATGTTCCTGCCCGCTAAAAAGTAATCTTCCGTATTTTTTTGTTTTTGCATGATTACCCAGACCGCCACTGCCAGTAATACCAAAAAATAAGCGCCTATCACAATCCAATCCAGCACATCGAGACTTTTCATAATCAATAGTTTAAATTAAATATGGGATAGCTTTTAAATATTCAAAAAATTTAAGCCGATAAAATACGAAAATGGATTGAATATACGCCGGTTTTTTATAAAATTCGACAAGAAGTGTATTTCTGATGTCCAAATGCCTATTTTTTAATAAACTGCCTGGCAATTGATTGATATTGTGTAATAATCCGGACGTAATACATGCCAGGTGACAAGGTGGTGATGTTTATTTCGTCGTCACCGGTAATTGTTTTGCCTTCCATTGACTTTACGCCTTTCACATCGTAAATCAACACCTGTGCCCCATCGAAGAATTCGTGTATTTCAATGTGTAGCCTGTCAGATGCCGGGTTGGGATAAAGCATAACCTCCTCACCAAATGTGAGGTCACTTTTGATGGGTGTAAAGTGGTTAACCTGATCATTTACGTTATTTAAAGTAGAAAAAGCCAACCTGGTAATTGGGCTAAAATCTCCACAACGTGCCCTTATATGAAAATTGTAACTGGTGCCAGGTTTCAAGCCAGTTAATGATACCGAATGGGTCGAGACATTTCCACGTACCCAGCGCCCTCCGGTAACGGGCCGGTAACGGTATTGGTACTCAATAACGCCCTCTACAGGATTCCAGCTTACATCGGCAGTTTTACTGGTGGTTGAAGCGGTAAGGTTGGCAGGTACGGCATCGCAACGGGTGGGGTCAACTCTTGCTGATCCGGTGGTCGTAAAAGAGGAAGATACAGTGTACACTGATTTGCTGTTAACACATGTTGTTTGTACCTGATATTCGTAGCTGGTATTTTCTACTAATCCCGAAAGTGTGACAGAATTGGCCTTGGTTTTTCCGTTAATCCAATGGGTTGTCCCGGTAGGTCGGAATCTGTAATTGTAGCCGGTCGATTCACTTACTACGGTCCATGTAAGTATAGCACCGCTATTGGTAATGGCCGGGGCCGGGACACTTGTTGACGAGGCCGGAAGACATGGGACCAGAGGCTGAAGGGTTGTAAAATAAGAAGATGTGGAATATTGGGAACTGGCACTGTCACAGTTTGACCGGACCTGAAATTCGTAATGGGTATTAGCGCCCAGTTCTCCGAGCTGTGCCCTGGTGTCGGTGGTATTGGCAGTTGTCCAGGTAGAATCACCTGTTACCCGGTAGCGATAATCAAAAGAATTAACAGGGGTTGTATCATTCCAGGAAATTGTGGCAGTGCTGTCGGTCATATTTTCCGATAGCAAATCACCCGGAACAGTTACCTCACAAACTGGTGGAGGGCCTGCAGTGATGCCATTGACCACTAAGGAGAATTCCTGACTTCCATTTTTTAATGACCCTTTATGTGTTACAATGATGGTATACGCACCAGGATCGGGCGAATCTATGGTTATTCCTTCGACATTGTCCACCCTGTTGTCACCGGTAATGGCACCATGTGAGGGATCAGCCGGCTCGAGTACCCATGGTTCAAATGTGTCAGTATTTTTGGTAATGCGCATGTCGAGGTCATTTACAAGCATAGGCAATGGATTATCCACGATGTTAACCGGTCCGGGAGTTCCTGCCGGGTCGGTCCAAACGAGGCTGGCTTTTAAAGGGACAAGGCCATCGGAGGTAACTGTCAGGATCAGGGAATCGCCATTGTGGAGCACAGATTCTTCAATGATAGCAGACGTATTCTTATTGGAGATCAACAATGCTGCTTTCTCGATGTTTAACAGGCCCCATCCGAATTTGTAATCCGGGCCAGGTGCATCGCCTGCTTCTTCGGCGGTGTTAATGACCACAGCTTTTAAAGTCGAAGCCCTCACAAAGATACCATTCAGATTATTATAATGTTGTTGCAAAAGTATCAAAGAGCCAGCCGTATTCGGGGCAGCCATTGAAGTGCCCGATAGGATGGAATAATGGTTGTCACCTGTTCCATACGAGGAAAACACCCTGACACCTTTAGCGGATATGTCGGGTTTGATTCTTCCATCGTCTGTCGGCCCCCACGAGGAAAATCCGGACATGATCACATCCGAGGGTTGATGGTAACCGGTAACATTTTCTACAGCGGCTACGACCAGGGTATTTTTTGAAGCGGATGCACCATTGACTAAATCATACCCCCGTTTGGAAGTATTATAGCCATTTCGATCATTACCGGCGGATTTTACCACCAAATAATAAGGTGCGTTGTATTGTATAGCATCCCAGGAAGCTGCTTGTGTGTCATAATAGCCAAATTCCCAGGCAGCCAAAAACAAAGGACTCCATCCGTAAGAATGATTGGAGACCAACAAGCCATTGGCTGCTTCCGCTGCCATTTCAGTTTCGTCGTTGTTCCAATCATAAGCCAGCAATGAGGCCTTGCTGGCCATGCCTTTTGCCGGTGAATTAGCGCCGAGCCCCACCATAGTACCAGCCACATGCGTTGCATGATTGGAAATGGTAACGGCATTGTCAGACTGAAAATCATTTGAATCAAATTCCTGATGCGTTAACCGGACCGCTCCACCATCCCATGCTCCCACGCGCATGCCCTCTCCGTTTAAGTCCAGGCCTAAGGCGCCTCCGGTCCATAAAGAACTTGTCCCGGTGGTATTGGCAGCATCCAGGTTGAAAGGCCTGCTACCATGGGTTATATAATATTTTGGTTTTCCCAGCGCCGAGATCTCCTGCAATTCCATAAAATTGCCATGGATATCGGTTTTTCTGATTTCCCAGCCATACCTTTTCGCTAGTTGCTCTGCCTGCTGTCTTTTCTCAAGGCTTTTTTTCGCATACGCTGCTTTCAGGGCATGGAGCCTTGTCATATTGGTTTTTTGGTGCACCTTTGACTGATCTGAAATTTTCTGGCCGGAAACATTTTTCACACTCAAAAAACCCACGACAAAAAAGACAAGTATAGTCCTGATGTAAAAGTGGTGCATCATACTAATGGTTTTTTGGATGTAACTCTTCAAAAAAGTCAAATTACTTCTCATAAAAGAGAGAAATAATTATATATTATAAGAGAAAATTTATAAAAAGAAAAAAATATCCGTCGAATAATTCAGATAGTTAGGTTTCCTTCATAGCAGTGAAGCATCTTCCTGAAGACCCAATGATGGCCACCTTCCTTTCCAAACAGGATTAACTTGCCGTTAAGTCACTGGTATTTAGATGTTTAAATAGCCCGATATTAATGACAGGAATTTTGTTCAGACAACCTGTTATTTTCAGCTCCGCGTCAAGGCAAAAAACCTCATTGAAAAAAAATAGGATTAGGTCTCTTTTTGAATGCTGTATCTTAAAGTTAAAAATCTTGTATAAATACAATTTTATAGGGCTATGTTTCCTTATTGATGAGTTTAAAGATTGCCTTGAGGGTAATGTCATAAAAATCTTTGACCAGTTGTGTTTGCCGGACCGTTTCGTTTGTCTTTTTAATAGATTTAATATCCAACGCTGCGCCAAACCAGCCCTTAGTATTCCAGCTACCCCCTTGGAATGATGGTAAGTCTTGTTCTTTTATGTCCGGATATGGCCACAAATTGATATAATAATACGGTCTTTTGTAAGTGTCATCCCCGGGTGAAAATCCTAAACCTATATAGTTTTTTTGACCAGGTTCCCCGTCCACGTCATAAATCAATTGGATTGCCAGATCAAAATGATGGGGCCAGCATTTCATTTCAGTGGCGTTTTTGCTGTTGTTACGCTGATAATATCCCAGCACTAAAGCTGCATTTTCATACAATTTGGAGAATTCACTAAAAACCTTTTTATGCTTAAACCTGAATTCCTGATCGGATTGGGTACCATATTCAGGAATTTCATACGGTAAGTCCAGGGAAAGTACATTTCCATCGAGTCCTGCATTGTTTAACACTTTTCTAAACCATGCTACAGCTTCTGCAAACCGGTATCCATTCAAATGCAGGCTATCGATCTCCGACCCATCTTCATGATAAATGCCCAGAACAAATTTTGAGAAACTCAGTCCTGCGTATATCCGTTGATCCGTTCCCACTACCTGGCTCATCATGATACCGGAATCTCCATGCCAATGCAGGCTACCATATGCATCTTCAATGGAGGGGGGTGAATAGGAACGACCGGTGGCACCAACTATTTGTATAGCCCGGTGCAGTTCAATCCTGACCGTATGTAACGCTTTGGTTTTAAGATTAGCCTTTTTATGCGGTACCCAACTTTGAAATGCTTCATTTGACATAGCCATTTTTTTTAAGTGCTTAACTTTCGAACAACCGATTTTATAGTTAACCCTTGGACCAGGACGGAAGTAACAACCACCATATAGGTTATGAAAACAATAATTTCCCTGGACATAGAAGGTTCCAGGGATAATGCCAGGGCGACGGAGATCCCCCCCCTTAGTCCACCCCATGTTAAAATGCCAATAGTTTTGATTTTTGATGCATCATGATTTCTCAGCAAGGCATAGGACAAACCAACCGACGAAAACCGTGCTGCAAGGACAATGATCACTGCTGCAAGACCGGCTAGAAAATAGCGTAATTCAAACGAAAGAATCATAATCTCCAGGCCAATTAAAACGAAAAGGACAGCATTCAATATATCATCGAGCATTTCCCAAAAGAGGTCCATGTGCTTTTTTGAGTTTTTGGAAAATTTGCCGGAGCTCAATTGATGCCCGATGAGCAATCCTGCGGCTACCATGGCCAGCGGCCCCGAAACCCCTAATATATCGGCGAGTGCGTATCCACCCATGGCAATTGAAATGGTAATTAAAACCTCAATTTTAGGTGCATCGTCAATAGATTTAAGCAACAGGTAACCAAGATAACCTAACACCACCCCATAAGCTATTCCTCCAAGGGCCTCCAGGGCAAACAGGTGAAAAATTTCAGAAACCTCAAAGTGTTCCACACCCATGGTCGCTACCATGGCGATGCTTAAAAAGACAACAACACCTACACCATCGTTAAATAACGACTCTCCTGAGATTTTTAATTCAAGACTTTTGCTGGTGTGGGCCTCTTTTAAGATGGCCAATACGGCAATAGGGTCGGTGGGAGAAATTAAGGCACCGAACAATAAGCAATGTATCAAAGGAAGATGCAAGCCTAACAACCGGAATACCAGAAAACCCAAGCCACCGACGATGAACGTGGAAATCAGCACGCCCAATGTCGCAAAAAGCATCACAGCCCATTTTTCCTTTTCAAGTGCCTTCAGGTCAACATGCATGGCTCCCGCGAAAAGTAAAAAGCTTAACATGATATTCATCAGAATATCCCTGAAATTGATGTTAAGCACCACTTCACAGGCCTGATCAAATACTATGGGACTCACTTCCCTTAGCGCCGCGAAAAATAAGGCTAAGATGATAGAAAGAATCAATAATCCAATGGTTAACGGCAACTTCAGAAACTTATGATTCAGGTAGCTGAATAACGCTGCCAAAGCAACAATGATGGTTAAAGAGACAAGCATATTTTTTAAATCAGGTCAACATCGGAAATGACTTCCAACAGCGCAGGACCATTGTGATCAAGAATTTTTTTCATAGCATCGGGCAGGTATTCCTGATGCGTGACCCTGATACCCAGGGCACCACAGCCCTCGGCATACTGCGCAAAATTAGGGTTATGTAAACTGGTAGCCCAAACGTCAAGTTCGCCGGCCCGCTGCTCTTTTGAAATTTTCCCCAGCTCAAAATTATTGAGAAGAATCACTTTAATATCCATCTCATATTTTACGGCGGTAGTCAGGTCCCCCAGATACTGGCAAAACCCACCATCGCCTGCCACCGCGATTATGGGTCTTTCATGACCTGCCGCAGCCCAGGCACCCATTGCGGCTGGAAAAGCAAACCCGATCGACCCCAGGTAGCCTGACATCAAAAAGGTGTTCTGCTTGCTTTCATAATATCTGCCGAAGGAATAGGCATTGTTCCCGACATCTACACACATGACAGCATTTTCCGGCATGAATTGATTCATAGCGTCAAATACAGCGATAGAGCTTACCCCCTTGCCATGATCATCTTCCAATCTCCTTTGTTTTTCAGCCTTCCAAATCTTCCATCGCTCTTCTATGTCCGGCCTTTGATCAATGGTATTCATGGCTCCTTCCACACGCTTTGAGATCAATTCAACGGTCACCGAAATTTCACCCCAAATCTGACAGTCGATTTTATGGAATTTACTTAGTGCCAAAGGGTCGAAATCTACCTGTATGGTTGGCTTATGATCAGTAATACCCGTATGATTGGAAAACGAGGCCCCAAACACCACAAGCAGATCCGATTCATTCATAAACCAGGAAGCTATCGGTGTGCCGCTCCTTCCCAGCACACCACAACCCAGGGGATGATGGTCTGAAATCTGCCCCTTTCCCTTGAAGGTAGTCATCACAGGGCAATTAATGCTTTCTGCAAAAGCAATGATTGCATCCATGCTAAACCTGGCGCCATGACCGACTATAATAACCGGCCTTTTGGCGTTTTTTAACATGGCCACCGCCTTATCCAGACTTTCTATGGGGGGTGAAATTTGTAAGGGGGTAATACGGTTTTCAGGGGTTTGAGCAGTGTCCCCTTTTGGGGGAGCCATTTCCTGGATTTCATCCGGAAAGGTTATGTGGGAAACATCACGCTTTAAAATAGCATGCTTCACAGCCAGGGACATTAATTCACTATGCTTGCTGGTACTAAGCACACGATGGTTAAACTCGGCCACGGTATTGAACGCCCTCACCAGATCCACCTCCTGGAAATTGCCGGTGCCTACCACCTGAGTAGCTACCTGGCCGGTAAGTGCCAGTATGGGTGCCCTGTCAACTTTTGCATCCCACAAACCAGTAAACATATTGGTAGACCCCGGGCCGGCAATGGCAAAACACGCCGCGGGTTTACCGGTCAACTTGCCATAAGCCGAGGCGGCAAAAGCACCTGCACCCTCATGCCTGATACCAAAAAACCTCAGCTTACCTTTTCCTTCCTGTCTGCGCATAGCATCTGCTAACCCGAGGTTAGAGTGCCCTACCATACCAAAAACAGTATTTACGCCCCAGTTAATCATCGTTTCAACCATGATATCCGATACCGTAGGCTCATGGGGCAATTCCTGCCGGATACCTACGTAGATGGCTCCATCTTTTACTTCAACCGGAAAAGTGGCGACCCCATCATCATAACCGGGTGCCTTTCCGGTACAGGGGTGATAATCCCACCCATGCCAGGGACATCTCAGCAAGCCATTTTCAATACTCCCCTCTCCTAACGGACCTCCCTGGTGGGGACACTTATTGTCCAATGCACAAATTTTGCCTTCAAAATGCGTAAGACAAATGCCCTGATGCCCGGCAGTTACCGTAGTCACCCGGCCTTCGGGGAGTTCCTCTACATGGTTCAGTACTTTATACCATTTTAAGGTTGTATCTGGTTCATTCATAAGGTTCAAATTAAATGAAAGTAAAAATATATGGTGAATTTGTCAAGGGTTTACACCCGCATATCGAATACCTGTGAGCTTATGGATATCGTAATCAAAAGTAGATAAATCCTGGCCATTAAACGCTGAAATATCTTCATGACCACAAGCCCTGGCGATAACTTTAATCAGATCATTGGTAGCCGTAAAAAAATTAAAGAGCTGTTTGGCTGAATTTTGTATCTCCAGCCTTGCCCTGAGGCTCTCCTTCTGCGTAGCAATACCCACCGGGCAATTGTTGGTATGACAGGCACGCATTCCCAGGCAGCCTATGGCCTGTATGGCAGCGTTAGATATGGCAATGGCATCGGCCCCCAGCATCAAAGCCTTCGCAAAATCTTCGGCAATCCGCAAACCACCGGTTATAATCAAGGTTACACCTTTACTATTTTGTTCATCCAGAAATTTTCTCGCCCTGGCCAGGGCTGGAATCGTGGGTACATTAATATTATTTCTCAAAACAGTAGGCGCAGCACCGGTTCCACCCCCTCTTCCATCCAAAATAATATAGTCAACTCCCACGTCAAGGGCAAATTGAATATCCTCCTCAATCCTGCTGGCAGCAATTTTAAACCCAACGGGAATCCCTCCGGTAGCTTCCCTGACCTCGTTGGCAAAGTTTCTAAAATCATCGACCCCATGAAAATCGGGAAAAGTAGCCGGACTGATGGCTGGTTCACCTTTTTTCAACCCACGAACCTGAGCTATTTCTTCTGATACCTTGTGCCCGGGCAGATGGCCTCCCGTGCCTGTTTTGGCTCCTTGCCCTCCTTTAAAATGAAAAGCCTGCACTTTTTTTATTTTGTCAATGCCATAGCCGAATTGTGCTGAGGCGAGTTCATAAAAATACTTCGGGTTACTCACCTGCTCATCAGGAAGCGTCCCTCCCTCTCCCGAACAAATGCCAGTGCCAGCCATCTCCGCACCTTGGGCAAGAGCAATTTTAGCTTCCCTTGACAATGCACCGAAAGACATATCTGAGACAAATAACGGTATATCCAGTACCAATGGTTTTTTGGACCGGGGACCAATCACCACATGTGTGCTGACTTCTTCATGATCCAGCAGTGGCCGGCGTGACAACTGTGCCGGTAAAAACTGAATATTCTCCCATTTCGGTAATGTATCCCTGTCAACTCCCATGGCAGCCGTAGGGCCGTGGTGACCGTAGTTTTTTAACCCGTTTTGGGCAAGCGCTTTAATGTATAAAGTGTAGGGTTCTGTAGACTCAGGATGCGTGTCAGCATAGTTGCCCAGATATTGAGATCTATTAAAGGGTTGCGGATATTTTTCTTGATAAGCCCTTATCTCGCTGGCATCCACATAGATTCGATGCCCTTTTTTCGCTGCCCTGAATTTATTCAGAAATTCATCATTATTGTATTCCGAGATACCGGTATCGATCCGGTAATCCCATTGATGTAAACCACAGATTAAGTTATGCCCAACCACCTTTCCATCGCTGAGTAGTGCCCCCCTGTGCAAACACCTGCCATATAAAACGGAGAATTCACCTCCGTATTTGATGATTACAAGGTCCACATTTTCAACAAGCGCGTGTGCCGGTGTTTTATCCTGAAGCGCATCATAGTCAGCCACAGCAACCGGTTCTTTTAAATCTTCAAAGTTATCGTTGTTCTTCATATTGATAAGACAAGTTTTAGGGATCCCGATCGAGAATTTAAATTCCTAAACTATTCCTTTAATTCCAAATTACTGATAAATATATCACACTTTATCCGGCCAGTATGTAGGCAGGCTTACATAACCATTCAATAACATAAATCAAGATACTAACCGGCTTTCTGATTAAAATTTCAAAAAAAATCAAAAAACTTGGGCAAAGGGGTAGGGTAACTACCTGGCTGGTTGTAATAGAGTTGACAATTTTGTGATAATTTTTTTTAAGTGCGTCTTTTCAGGAAGGCTAAAACATTGCTAAACTTAAGCACTTGATAGCCAGAGTAATTATACGGATGATTCGTGTTAGGAAATCAATGTTTTATTCTTTCAAAGGCCCAAGTAATATTTTTGATAGAATTATAACAATTGTAAAATAAAAAAAGATAATAAACAGAATTTACTGATTCCCAAAAGGTTGCTGCTAACTGTACTTCTGAAAACTAAAAAGCATTGTGAAACAAAAAGAAAAACAAGGTCGTAGTGGACATGGAATCGATATAAGATTGCATATATACATGATAAATATGGATTTATTCCGGAAGTTTGAGCGGATTACCCATTGACCTTTAGGATATAAATAAGTCAGAGTTACCATGAAATTGAAAATAACCACAAAGAAATTTGGAAACCCGTTAGCCAAGTTAATCCATGCTAACAATAGAATTGACAAATTGACAACCTATGTAACATTAAATTAGAAACTTACTTAAAATTTTTACTTTGCATGATCAAATTTGCAATCATTATTGATTAATTAATATTTACAACATATATATTTGCAAAAATTTTAAAACCAGTTAATTTTTAAAGCTTTGCCAACAGGATACTCGAAATACATAAAACACATACATGCCTTAGGGGATATTTTTATTTTAAATATTTCATTTCTCTTTTCATATCTTATCAAATTCGGGTCATTTAATCCGGGGCCCCAAAGTTATGGCAGGTTTAATGAAAGTGGCGGACTCTTAAGTGATCCCTACTTTTATTCACTCTTGTTATTTAATGTCATCTGGATTGTACTGGCCATTATTTCAAGACCTTACAAGATTTCCAGGATTTCCAGGATGGCTACGATACTAAGAAGCCATTTAACGCTTATCACCCTCCATTTACTGGTTGTATCAGGATTTTGGTTTATTTTCAAGGCACAGGAGCTCTATTCCAGGGAACAGTTTTTTACTACTTATTTAATTTTCAGTATTTCGCTGTTTTTCTGGAAGTCAGCATTCTTTTATTTGCTGAGAATGTACAGGAAGCAAGGGTTCAACTTCCGCAGGGTGGTCATTGTAGGGCACGGCGAACTGGCAGAAGAGCTGCACAGGTTCTTCAGACTACATCCCGAATTCGGATTTAAATTTCTTGGATTTTTTGATAACAAAAAGATAGGGGACAGAATCCTTGGAACATACAGGGACATTGAAGAATATGTAAAGGCCAACAAGGTGGATGATATTTATTGCTGCCTGCCCTATGTACAATACTCCCTGATTAAAGATCTGATCGATTTTGGTGACAAGCATCTGGTAAAGGTGAAGTTGCTCACCGATTTCAGAGGATTTTCCTCAAAGTCAATCAGCCTCGAAAGGTACGACTATATACCGGTTTTAAATGTTTCCAACACACCCCTGGATGATAGAAAAAACATCGTTACCAAGCGAATGTTTGACATCATATTTTCGTTACTGGTGATTATACTGGTATTTAGCTGGTTGTTTCCGCTACTCGCTTTGCTGGTAAGACTGGACTCAAAAGGTCCTGTATTTTTCAAACAAAAAAGAACCGGTAAGGATAACAGGAGTTTCTATTGCTATAAATTCAGAACCATGTATGTTAACCATGGTACCGATGCCAGGCAGGCAACAAAAAACGATGACCGAATTACCAAGATCGGATCCTTTTTGAGGAAGACAAGCCTCGATGAACTTCCTCAGTTTTTTAATGTGCTGTTAGGCCATATGTCAGTGGTGGGGCCACGGCCGCATATGTTGAAGCACACAGAGGAATATTCCAAAGTAATTGAAAAATTCATGGCTCGTCACTTTGTAAAACCAGGTATCACGGGGCTTGCTCAGGCCAAAGGATTCCGTGGTGAAACAAAATCTCTCAACCTGATGAAAAACCGCGTGAAGCTGGACAGATTCTACATTGAAAACTGGTCGTTGGTTTTCGATTTTAAAATCATTTTTCTGACGATTTCATTGCTTTTCAGGGGTGATGAAAACGCCTATTGAATGACAACCAGGCTTTCAGCCCAGGCATAAAAAGCTGCCATTCAATAAACACTCTTTGTTGTAAGTAAAAATCTCATCCCCTGTATTCTTGCAGACCCTGCCGCCGGCTGCTTCCAGCACCGCCTGACCGGCCGCTGTATCCCATTCCATCGTAGGTCCATGACGGTAATAAATATCGGCTTTTCCTTCCGCTACCATACAAAACTTCAGGGAACTACCTACGGCAATGCTATCTACTACCCCATAACGCTTGAGTACTTCTTCCTCCTCCTTCGAGGGGTGGGATTTGCTACGAACCGCAGTTCTATTGTCATTTTTGTTGTTCACATGTAAATGCTGAATTTGGCCGTTTTGTATTTTCCTGGCATATTCACCTACCAGCCCCTCATACAATGCATTGGTAACCGGAGCATAAACAATCCCTAATACAGGTTTCCTGTTTTTTATCAGGGCAATATTCACGGTAAACTCACCATTTCTATTCATAAATTCCTTGGTTCCGTCCAAAGGGTCGACCAACCAGAAATAAGGCCAATCCTTTCTTTCCTCATAGGTAATTTCACGGCCTTCTTCCGAAATAACCGGCAGTTCGGGGTAAGTTTCCTTCAAACCCTTCTCGATCACTTCATGAGATGCCTTGTCAGCCAGGGTCAATGGGGAATTATCATTTTTGAAATCTACTACCTTCGAAAAATCCGCATCATTGTAGATGCTAAGAATTTCTTTCCCGGCTTGCCAGGCAATTTGCCTGATTACTTCCATATCGATTTTATGCGCCATTCAGTCTTTCATTAATGATTGTCAAAATTATAATAAATTAAGAAAGATTTATTATATATTTATTTTAATACTATTTTTGTGCCTTAAAATTAAATCCACTAATTGTTAACGATTTGGAAAACATTCATCCCATATTTGATCAGATCCTGGGTAAAAAAGACAAGGAAAAACTTTTGGATCAAAAGGGAATAGTAATCTGGATGGTAGGTCTTTCCGGGTCTGGAAAGAGTACGCTCGCCAAATCGTTTGAAAAGTACCTCCATGAGAACGGCAAGCTAACCCAAATACTGGACGGGGATAATTTGAGAACGGGCCTGAATGCAGATCTTGGCTTTACGGAGGAAGACAGAGAGGAAAACATTCGCCGGGTAGCGGAAGTAGCCAGGTTATTTGCCAACTGTGGTGTGATTACCATTTGTTCTTTCATTAGCCCTACCGAATCAATCAGAGCAATGTCCAGAAGGATCATAGGAGACGATATTTACCATGAAGTATTTGTCGAGTGCCCGATCGGTGTTTGTGAAACAAGGGACGTAAAGGGGCTTTACGCAAAAGCGCGAAAAGGTGAAATCAAAAATTTCACTGGCATAGATGCCCCTTTTGAAAACCCGGCTGCCCCTTCCCTGACAATCAATACCGAGTTAAAAAATCTTGAAGATTGTCTTCAGGAAATGATCGACTTTTTCATTCCCAGAATTTAGAATTTATAATCATTTTGAATAAATGAGCAGGTATAATTTAACACATTTAGAGCAGTTAGAATCTGAGGCGATATTCATTATGCGGGAGGTGGCTGCGCAGTTTGAAAAGCCGGTGCTTTTGTTTTCCGGAGGCAAGGATTCAATAGTGATGGTAAGATTGGCACAAAAGGCATTTTGGCCCGCTAAAATTCCTTTCCCTTTAATGCATATCGATACCGGTCACAATTTTGAAGAAACCATTACTTTCAGGGATAAACTAGTGGAAGATGTCGGCGCAAAACTAATTGTACGGTATGTGGAGGACTCTATTAAAAGCGGCAGGGCAGTGGAAGAAAAGGGGCTCAATCCCAGCAGAAACGGGTTGCAAACCATAACCTTGTTAGATGCCATAGAGGAGTTCCGGTTCGATGCCGCTTTTGGCGGAGCCAGGCGGGATGAGGAGAAGGCCAGGGCGAAAGAACGTTTTTTTTCTCATCGTGATGAATTCGGGCAATGGGATCCCAAAAACCAGCGTCCGGAACTTTGGAATATATTTAATGGTAAAAAACATATGGGCGAACACTTCAGGGTGTTTCCATTGAGTAACTGGACAGAAATGGATGTTTGGCAATATATTGCTTCGGAAAAGTTGCGTATTCCTTCTATTTACTTTTCGCATAAAAGGACCATCGTCAATAGAAATGATGTATTGCTGGCTCAGTCTGCGTTTATCACCTTGCTGGAGGGGGAAGTTTATGAAGAAAAAACCGTACGTTTCAGAACGGTTGGGGATATGACCTGTACCGGGGCCGTGGAATCTGATGCCGGCACGCTGGAAGATATCATTCAGGAAGTGGCTTCGGCCAGGATAACAGAGAGGGGTGCCAGGGCTGATGACCGAAGGTCAGAGGCGGCTATGGAAGATCGAAAAAAGCAGGGATACTTTTAGAAATATTGAATTTATTATTGAATGAACACCTTTCAAACATCTCAGGAATATTTAAACATGGATCTGCTGCGATTCACCACGGCTGGTAGCGTGGACGATGGCAAAAGCACTTTAATCGGCCGGTTGTTACATGACAGTAAGGCAATTTTTGAGGATCAGATGGAAGCCATCGAAAGAACCAGTGCCCAAAGTGGTGATGAACATGTGAATCTGGCATTGTTAACCGATGGCTTAAGGGCGGAAAGAGAGCAGGGCATAACCATTGACGTTGCCTACAGGTATTTTGCCACGCCAAAAAGAAAATTCATCATTGCCGATACGCCGGGACATATTCAATATACAAGAAACATGGTCACCGGCGCATCGACAGCCAACCTTGCCATTGTATTGGTAGATGCAAGAAATGGTATTGTCGAGCAAACCTGCAGGCATGCCTTCATAGCCTCTTTATTACAAATCAAACACCTGGTATTGTGTGTCAACAAAATGGATCTGGTAGATTATAAGGAAGAGGTATTCAACAAAATCAAAGATGACTTTGAAGCTTTTAGCTCCAAGCTGGATATAAAGGACATCCATTATATACCTATAAGTGCCTTAAAAGGCGATAATGTGGTAGACAGATCTGTAGAAATGGATTGGTATAAGGGAGGCACACTATTGTATGTCATGGAGAATGTGCATATTGCCAGTGATTTCAATTTGGTAGACAGCAGATTTCCTGTACAACGTGTCATCAGACCCCAATCGGACAAATATCATGATTTCAGGGGATATGCCGGAAGAATCGAAGGAGGTATCTTCAAACCCGGTGACGACATAATGACATTTCCATCAGGTTTTACTTCGAAAATCAAGTCTATTGAAACTATGGATGGAAAACTGGAGGAGGCTTTCCCTCCGATGTCGGTGGTAATAACCCTGGAAGATGATTTGGACATCAGCAGAGGCGACATAATCGTCAAACCAAATAATCAATCGCAGGTCGGTCAGGATATCGATATGATGCTTTGCTGGTTAAATGAAAAACCCCTAAACCCTACCGGAAAATATGCGTTGAAACATACCAGTAAGGAAATGCGGTGTATCATTAAAGATGTTCGATACAAGGTCGATATTAATACGCTTCACAAAATTGAAGATGATAAAGAAATAGGATTAAATGATATAGGCAGAATATTGGTTAGAACCACCAGTCCCCTGTTTTTTGACAGCTATCGAAAAAACAGGGCCTCCGGTAGCCTGGTATTGATTGACGAATTTACGAATGAGACTGTAGGTGCCGGCATGATTATTTAAGAGGATTTATTTTAATGAACGCAGTGATGTTAGTTGTGATTAGCGATCAATTTGTATCTTAGTACAGCTAACAATATTGACAGAATTACGCATGATAGAAAAGGTCCGGGAGCTAAAAGAACAAATTGCAAAATTTGAAGCAAAAACCCAGGAAGAACTTGAGGAGTTCCGAATGAAGTATATCAGCCGGAAAAGCGTGATAGGGGATCTTTTTGCTGATTTGAAGCATGTGGCTGTTGAAGAAAAAAAGCACATGGGCGTTGCTTTAAATGATCTTAAAAATAGTGCCCAACAAAAATTTCAGGCTTTAATTGCGGATGTAAATACGGCGACCTCTTCCAACAACAAGGCAGTTGATCTTGATTTAACCCTGCCACCGGCTACAACGCACATGGGTTCTTTACACCCGTTGACGATTGTGCGCAAAAGAATCGTTGAAATATTCGAGCGAATTGGTTTCAACGTGGTCGACGGCCCTGAGGTGGAAGACGACTGGCATAATTTTACCGCCCTTAATTTTGAGGAAAACCACCCTGCCCGGGACATGCAGGATACTTTTTTCATTGAGAAAAATCCCGACAAGGTATTGAGAACGCACACCTCCAATGTGCAAATCAGACTGATGGAATCGCAAAAACCGCCCATCAGATCGATTATGCCTGGCCGGGTATACAGAAATGAAGCTATATCTGCAAGAGCTCATTGTTTTTTTCATCAGGTCGAAGTTTTATATATCGACACCAACGTCGGGTTCATGGATCTGAAACAGACCTTGTTTCACTTCGCCAGGGAAATGTTTGGAAAAGAAACACAGATCAGGTTTCGCCCCTCATATTTTCCATTCACCGAGCCCAGCGCTGAAATGGATATTACATGTTTTATATGTAAAGGAAAGGGATGCAAAGTTTGCAAGGGAACCGGTTGGGTAGAAATATTAGGATGTGGCATGGTGGATCCGAACGTTTTGGAAAACTGCGGAATCGACGCTGAAGTATATACAGGTTATGCTTTTGGTATGGGCATAGAAAGGATCACCATGCTCAAGTACGGCATTAACGATTTGCGGTTATTTTTCGAAAATGATGTCAGGTTTTTGAGGCAATTTAATGTTTACCTGATTTAAGATCACCCGATGATGAACAGGCTGATCAGGTTATTGACTTTTGGGCTACTGACGACAGTCACGGGCGGTTGTAACGACTCTGATGATGATAGTAATCAAATTCCCTTTGTTATTGTAGACGAAATTATTAATCTGAATAATTTTGAATTTCTACCTTTAAAAACACTGGGCGGGTTCGTTACCATCGATGCGGGGGTTCGGGGAATCATTATCTACCGGGAAAGCAATTCAGTCTACAGGGCTTTTGAAAGAAACTGCTCATACCAGCCCCGGAACTCATGTGCGGATGTAGAGGTAGATCAGTCCGGGTTGTTTCTGGTCGATCCCTGCTGCACATCCAGGTTTAACTTCGAGGGTTTTCCCATAAAAGGACCTGCAACACGACCTCTGCTCGAATATCAGTCGAGTTTATCAGGAAATACTTTAAGGATTGGTAATGGATTGTAGTTTCTGATTGTCTGTCTGTTCAGGTTTGGTAAGACTGCAGCCCGTATTCTAAGACAAATGGCAACAGATAAGTACAATTTTTTTAACACCTAAACGCAATTGGTAATTGACAGTTGACAATGGAAAATGGACAATTAGTTGGGGGGATACACCTTTGGGGCCTGGATTATGAAATCATCGCATCCTCTCATCATAAAGGCTATCGGATAGGGCAAGTGGCTCGGTTGAGCTCCTCTGGCGTCGAAAGGCACAAGCGGCTCGTGGGCTTTGTACAAATTTCTTAGTGTCTTGGTGCCTCCGCGGTTCACCATTTTTCACCACGGCACTAAGACACAAAGAGATACGGAGGTTTTCGTTTATAAAATA
>NZ_JBXEQE010000031.1:0-81375 GCF_056858335.1 Agaribacillus sp. DX54 | reverse complement strand
AATAGTCATCCGCTGATATTATAGGTGACTTGGTATGGGTTATCTTAAAATCATCAAAGAACGTATCCACCAACTTATCATTCTCATTGGACAGATAAATGTAAATATAACCAGGTTTAGTGACATTTGCAGTTAATGTAAGGTAATCATGGGGAATGTCCGTCCCATCTTCATTTGCAGTAATATCGATCTGGTCGATTTCATAGAAATAAGGCTCATAACCCTGATCAAATAAAATATAGTTGATAAAGGACTTGGGAGCAGCCGGATCCTCCCAGTCCGAAGCGTCCAGAAACGGGCCTATACTAAACAGATCACTTAACGCATTATAGGCCGCCTGGGCATCGGGTGTGGCCGGATTGGCTACCCCGAAAGCATCAGCTACAGCACCTAAGATACCACCCAGGTTGGTAGCATTGGCAGTCGGAGACCAATACTTGGCATAAGCCTCAATGTGGACCACATCCCCCGGCACTACGGCTAACGATTTAGCCAACCCGATGATCTCACCTGGCGCACCACTTAACCTGACAGACTGATCCGATCCAACGCCTGCGGTATGATTATACAAGGTATTGCTGATAATCGTAGCATCACCATAGTTCTGAAAATCCAGCGCTTCGACCGGCTGCTCATTTGTTTCAAAAGTAGCCACATACTCATCGGGCTGCTCCTCCCTGGTCGTGAAGGTCACCCTGACATTCCCTAAATGGTCCGTGAGGTTATATTCGTAATTATAGGCGGTACTCACAGCCTCTGCGTCCTCTGTGGTGGCCCTGCCCTCAGGCGTCATCACAAAGTCACGGCTGGTGGTCTCCCCCGCTCCCTGGTAATCGTTGATGGTGTACTGCACCCCAGAGGTGTAGTCGGTGACGGTCTTCACCACCGTGCCATCCACATCTTCCCGTACCTCCTTTCTGAGCTTAGTACCCGCCGCATCGTAGGTGTACAATATCTCATTACCATCGGCAAACACAATCCGTCTGGGCAGGTTCAGGAGGTTGTATTCGATACTAGCGATGTCTTTGTTGGCATCACTGGTCAAATTGCCGTTGGCATCATAACTGTAATCAATAGCCGAAGTATTGACGTCCTTAAAACCCTCCCCTACACCTGAACTATCTATGACAGCCTGCAGGCGGTTGGACACTTCCGCATCTTCATAGCTGTAGTCCAGATCATCCAGCACATAGACCCCATACAGGTTCTTTGCCTGCCTTTTCAGGCTTTGGATGTTGCCATTCCGGTCATACATGATATTGCCCACACTGAACCCTGCCTCATTCATGTTCCAGGTGTTTGTACCGGTAGCATACACATAGCTGGCGCTCTTGATACGGTTTACCTGATCGTAGGTATAGGTGTAGCCCTGCTCTTGCCCGGAATTGTAGGTCTGCCAGGTGATGGCTGAGATGTTGCCGTTGTAATAAGGCTTAGCCTTGTATGCCAGGTCAGGATTGGAAAATAACAGCGGCAAGGTGGAAGCACCGGCCACATTACTGTAATCCGAATGACCTTTGGCATCTACAGCCTGCAGCCGGTAGAAATAAGTGGTCTCAGGCACCAGGCCTTCATCCCTGAAGGCAGTCACATTCGCCCCCAGGCTGGCCACCTGTTCGAAACCGCTGCTGCTGGACAGCGACCGCTCCAACACATAACCACTCTCGGCCGAAGTGTTGTCCTGCCAGGTGAGGTCCATCTCAAAGGCTGATACGCCGGAGGCCGAAAGCCCTGTCGGCGGGGTAAGGCCGGTGGTCACGGTTATCTCAGGGGTATATACCGAATAGTTGGCCCCGTTTACGGCCCTGACCCGGTAGTTGTAGGTCGTCTCAGTAGGAAGGGCTGCATCACTATAAGTGCTCACATCTGCCGCAGTGGTATGGACCAGGGTGTAGGTACCTTCGGTTACCCCCTTTCTTTCTATCTGATAGCCCGTTTCGTTTTCAGCGTTATCTACCCAGGACAAATCTATACGGGTAGACAAGTACGGGGTGCCACTTAACCCGGCAGGTTCTTCCAGCAATGTGGCCGCATTTACTACATTGCTGTAAGCTGAATTACCCGTTGAGTTGGTGGCCTGCACCCGGTAGTAAACCGTCTGCCCGGGAGACAAACCTGCATGTTCATAGGCAGCCGCCGCAGAAGGTAAACTCACCAGGGGCCGATAGCTCACCCCACCGTCTGTTGAAAACTCTACCACATAATTCCCCTCATCAGTCGCATTGTCGGTCCAGGCCAGGTTAATCTGTGATTTTGAAGCCACACTCGCCGCTAACCCGGAAGGGACCGCCGGTATAGCTACAGTACTGCGGTAGCGGTCTTTGTCCGCATTGTAGTTCTGCAATACCTCGGCCTCGCTCAGCGTCCTGTTATACACCTGCAGCACTTCAAAGTCCCCATGGCCCTTGGTATAGATCATCTTCTGAAAATCTACTTGCACCGGCCCCTGGTTGGCAGGACCATCACGCAAAGCGCTGTTCCTGTACAACCGGCCCACACCATTATCATAAGTATAAACGATGTATACCCACTTACCCAATTGATAAATATTGTAAGGCCCGAAACGGTTCTCCAGCACACCGGTCACCATCCTGGTCCCGCTTTCATTGGTAGCATAGTAGGCGCCTACCAGATGGGCCGCGTTGACAGAACTGACATTGTTGTAGGTATATCCCTGTGCATCAGGCCGCAGCCAGAAGCCTACTGAAAAGTGGGTGGTGCCCGCCGGCAGTCCCGGCAGTGGCGCCTCAAAACCCTGATCGGTAAAGTGCAACCTGCCGTTTTGTTTGACCACACCCGCATCCAGGGTGGCATCATTGCCCTTGCCGCTCAAATCATACCAGTCAGGGCCACTGCCGTCATAACTCATCGTCAGAGTCGCATCCAGGTACAATTCCAGGCCGCTGGTGACCACGGAGAAATCCGGCAAAGAGGTGGTGATGCCACTGACCGTGTTGCTGTACCCCGAACTTCCCCTGGAATTAAGTGCTGCTACCCGGTAGTGATAGGTGGTGTTGGGTTCAAGGCCTGTGTCCTCATAGGAGCTGGTATTAAACGGCAAGACAGCTAAAACACTGTAGTTAGTGCCATCCGTGGAACTTTCTACCTGGTATTCATCCTCATGGTTGGCCACATCGTTCCAGTTCAGCCTGATCCTGTTGTAGGACTGCACACTGGCACTCAGGCCTGTGGGCGGCAAAGGTGGGGTGACCTTGGTAGATAAAGTTTTGGCCGTAAGTACATTACTGTAACCTGAACTGCCCAGACTGTTCTCTGCCTTCACCCGGAAGTAAACTATCTGGTTGGGGGTCAGGTTATCATGGGTATAGTTATTGACATTGACAATCACCTCGTCGAGCACCGTAAAAGGGCCGTTGATATCACTAGCCATCTCAACGACAAATTTGTCCTCGTTGTCTGCATTGTCTGTCCAGGTGATTTTGATTTCATAGGATCCGAGGGTATTGACAGCCAGGTCTGTGGGTGCTGCAGGTACCTGGGTGGGCACAAAGTAGCGGTTTTTGTGGATTTCATAGTTCTGAAAAACCTCCTGGGCAGTCAGTGTTTTGGAATACACCTGTAACAGGTCAAAATCACCATACCCCTGTTTCAACATCAGGTTTTCAAAGTCTACCGTTACCGGGTCCTGCACCTTCGGGCTGTTACTGAACTCCACCCCGTTTTTATACATGCGAGCAGTACCGTTATCATAGGTAAACACAAAATAGGCCCATTCATCCAAAATGTAGACACTGTAACTGTCAAACATGTTGGTGGCGGTCACCCCCGTCACATACCTGAAATTGACCGCATCATTGCGGCTGAAAAAGGCCCCGTTACCAAATTCAGCGCCGCTCGCCTGCAGGTTGTTGTTGCGATACCCTGCCTGGGTAGGCCGCATCCAGAAGCCCACTGAAAAGTTGGTTATGCCTGCTGTCAAGGCAGGTACCGGTGCTGAGAATCCCCGGTTGTTAAAACGCAGGTGCCCGGATAAAACAGCAACTCCTTCATCCAGGGTGGCATGGTGGTTCTTGCCGCTGATATCATTCCACACCGTGCCTGTGCCTGCTCCATTGTAGCTGGACACATGACCTGCATCCAGGTACAACTCCAGGCCATCGCTGACAATGTTGATCACCGGCAGTGGATCAGTGGTAGCGGTTTGGTTCGCTGAAGGGGCAGAACTACCCGCCGCATTTACGGCTGTCACCCGGTAGGTGTAAGCGGTGGCTGCATTCAGGCCCACATCTTCATGGGCAGTGGCACCGGCCGGCAGGTATTTCAACGGGGTGAAGTTGGTCCCGTCCGTTGACCGCTCCACCAGGTAGTACACCTCATCGGTGGCTACATCGCTCCAGGTAAGGGATACCTGGCTGACCGATAAAGCCGTGGCCACAACATCCGTAGAGGTGGCGGGCACAGTTACCGTGCTGCTTGTATGACCATAACCCATGTAATAGTTGTGCCACACCTCATCCGCTGTCAGGGCCCGCCCGTAGACCTGGGCAACATTAAACCGGCCCAGGGCATAACTTAGGATAAACTTGCCCCATGCCGCCGTCATCGGGCCGGTGTCTTTGCTGATGAAGTGTTGTCCGTTCTTATACAGCGAGGCGATGTTGTTTTCATAGGTGTATACAAAATACTGGTCCTGGTTATTGGCCAGCAGTCCTGCCGGCAAATCTGTCCGGGCGATCATGGCATTCTCATCGAGGTTGTCGATACCTGCCTGAATGGAACCTGGAAAACCACTGCGCACCCCGAAAATGAATGCTCCCACATTAAAGCTGCTCCGCACCATATTAGGCCTTGAGTTGTCCGATGGGTTGATCCAAAAGCCTACACTGAAAGCCTGGTTTTGGGCAATGGGCAGGTTTTCGCCAGTGATCAACTGGGTGCCGTTGTAGGTAAAACTCAAATCGGTGCCATCAAAAGAATAGGCGTTGAGGGTGGCATCGTTGGCGCCAGTGCTTAAATCATACCAGGTATTGCCCGACCCGGGGTAGCTGGCAGGGTTGCGGGCGTCCAGGTAGAGGAGCAACTGGTCTTTAATGATCCCGGGGTCAGCTAGGGATGATGCATTCAGGGAGGTTGAAAAGCCTGAGTTGCCCAGGCTGTTGTTGGCTTTGATGCGGTAGTAATAGCCGGTGCCTGCCTGTACGGTATGGTCCTGGAAGGAAAGGGCATTTCCTGCGACAGTGCCCACTGCGGTGAAATTGATGTTATCTTCAGACCTTTCAACGGCGTAGTCATCCACAATCTGTGCATTGGCATCCCAGCTAAAGGTGATGTAGTCGAATGAAGTGCGGAGGGTGACAAGCCCTGTGGGGTCAGCCGGCGGAGCAGTGGCCACACAGTTAGTGGCTGCTTGGCCTGTATCTGTGGGGGCTACCCCGGTAGAAGAAATATACAGTTTATCAATTTTAGCCCCTGGCTCCCGGAAGGCAATATCCAGGGTGTGGCTGCCTGCGGTGAGGTTGAAAGTGACTGCCACCCCCGAGTTATCTGAGTCATGGACATCATCCCACAACCAGCTACCGGTAGGGATGGCATTCCACTTGATCCAGCTTGCACCATCCATCCTTACCCAAAACGAGTCGTCGTTGGCACTAGTGGTAAAAGCCCTGCCCCAGACTTTATAATCTCCGGCAGTGGTGATGTCGAAAGTATAACTTAAATGGTCGGCGACTGCGGAAGGCGGGGTGGTCAGTTGGGCGGTACCTGTCTGCATGACCATGTAGTTGTTGTTAGAGGCCGAGGCATCACTGGCCATGGTCCAGTTCGGACCCCTTGTGCCACACTCAGCCTCCAGCCACAGTTCCTCACTGAGAAGGGATGTGTTCTTCCCAGCCTTCTTTCCCAAAGGCTTATCTTTTGAGGCCACCCCGGTGATAAAATCCCCGGTGACCCAAATGGTGCCGTCCAGGGAGGCTGTCAGCGTAGCGGGGTCAACATCCAGGAATACTTCAGGGGTGAGGTGTACTGCCCAACTTTCGGACTCATCATCATCACCGGATGAAACATTCTGTTCTTGTAAGCAGATAACAGGTGAAGTGCTGAGTCCTTCGCCAGAGGCTACGGCTACCGGAGAAGTACTTTGCTGGCTGCTGCAGTTATGATGCGACACCCTGCCGGTTTTATCCGGCAACTGCCGCGGGCTGTAGAAGCCAATGCCGGGTTTTTTGTCTTTGGCCATTTTAGCCTTGATCTTTCCTGGGTTGACCTTCCCGGAATTTACCCCCCGGTAATCTACGCCAAACTTATGGCCCCAGCCAGCCTTATGGCCATTTTGTATTTTCGCAGGTACCGGGTGTTTGAAAGCAGCAGGATTTCGGTTAAAAATATCCGGTAGTTGGTAGGAAATAACCGGCTTTAACGGCAGTCCCTGCAATAGCTGCTCAAAATAGGGCAAAGGGCTGTTCATGGGATCCTGCCCGGTGCCGGTCATGTCATAGTTTAAACCGGGGACTTTCAGGTTATAATACAGCGCCATGCCGAAATAATCCGGCGCCTGGTCCCCGGTATTGATGCCGCCCGTTGTCAGCGCACTGTTATTGATCCTGGTCAGCCATCCCCGGATGTTATAGCGGTAGTCCACCGACTGTTTGAATTGTGGATTGGTCATCAGCGCGCTGTGCAGGTTTTTCTCCACCAGCTCACCGATTTCATTGTAGCGGTTGGCGGTCAGAAGGACCGAGTCCTGGCTATTGATACGGTGGTAAGTATTCAATAGCCGGCTGGCATGGTCATAGGTAAAGCTTTGGTTCACCACCAGGTCCTCAAAGCTGCCCGTACCCCGCCGGTGGGTCTGCTGCGTGCGCAGCGCCCGTCCTGCGAAGTCGTATTCAGTAGTCACCCTGTCAAAGCCGCCGGTGTAATTGTCTGTGACCGTCTGGACCACCCGGTAGCGCTCATCGTAGTAGATGACTGTATTTAAGTATTTATTTTCTCCCAACACCTGGGTGCGGGAGCCGGTCACCTGGCCTTTGACCCTGGTAAAAGTACCCATGTTCAACAACCCCAATTCAGGTTCAAAGCCATAATTCACCGTTGTGGTCCCCAACCGGCCATCAGCGATAAAGTCATAGTTATCATAGAAGGTAAC
This sequence comes from Agaribacillus sp. DX54, assembly GCF_056858335.1. NCBI lineage: Bacteria > Pseudomonadati > Bacteroidota > Cytophagia > Cytophagales > Splendidivirgaceae > Agaribacillus > Agaribacillus sp. DX54. Next base: position 74,270 of record NZ_JBXEQE010000031.1, on the reverse strand, counting down.
GGTCAGGATCTCATGGGCGCCCAAGGTCAGTGGCGGGTAGCTGCGGTCGGTGTAACCCCAGGTATCAGAAGCGCTGTAGGACTCATAACGGTAGTTGGCATCATTGGGTAAGTGGTTGGTGTAGTAAGTATCCAGTCCAGCCTCCACACCATCTCGGTAGGCCATCCTGTCTGTGCCCCAGCTATTGGCCAGGGTCATGGTGCCGGTCAGCACTGGCCGGTTCAGGGGGTCATATTTGGTAAAGCTCCACTCGCTGTCTTGAAACTGGTTGCCATCCTGGGTAAACACCAGCCTGTCAAACTGATCGTAGACCATGTACACCGGCTCAGCGCCAGGCACCTTTTTCATAATCATGCGTTGCCTGCCATCATAGTGGTACTGGAAGACCAGGTTTTTCAAAATGGGATCATCAGGACCGGATGGGGTAAAGTTGCCATCACCCAACAGCCTGGTAGCTTTGGGAGGGAAAACATAACGCAGGTTGTTGAACTCATCATAGACATAGTAGGTCTGCAGCCATTCTACCTGGGTATTGCTGATCACGTTTTCTACTTCTTTCAGCACCGTCCTGCCCAGCTTGTCGACGAACTCATGGGTCTCAGCACCATGTTCGTCCTCGGTTTCATTGAGCATCAATTCGTTAGGGGCATAGTGCGTGGTGCTCGTGGGTAGCTTGCCTGCTGTTAACTCCCACAGCCGCACCTGATTGGCGATGTTGGTATGATAGCGGAATTTGAGGGTCTTGCCTTTACCAGTGAAAAGATTAGGCTGCCAGGGGTTGCCCACAGCACCCTGCTCTATGAGACGATTTAAGGGCGAGGGTTCAAAAACTTTTAGGGCATATTTATGGAATTCCCGGGCAACATCTTTAACAGGATCACTGTTATTGCCAGGATAGTAAAAGGTATATAAGTCACCCAGCGGGTCTTCCTTAAAAGAACCATTATTTTTGATGTTACCTTCATGCATATATGCTGTGTATGGTAAATACTCCTTGTTCTCCCTGCCAAATGCATCATACTCGCGGTGCTGCACCACATCATTTTTACGGGGTGAGCCCTGAACGATAACCGACTGGATAGGGCGGCCCAGGCCGTCGAAGTAGTCCACGGTCCTGTCCAGTTGTTCTACGGCGAGGTTGTTGATAGCATTGTCTTCGGTGACACCTTTTTCGGTAATGGTGTTGGAGATGATGTAGTTCAAGGCCTGATTCGGTATGGGTGGTAACGCTTCCGCCAAGGTGTAGGATTCAGTATACAATGTCAGTTGCGTGGCCAGGGTATTGGTGATCTTACAACGATACTGCGTACCGATATCTCCTGCGGTTGTGTTGGCTATGGTATAATTATTGGTAGTTGCACCAAACACATCCTGCCAAATGGTTCCGTTAAATTTTTGCCACTGATATTGGTTATTAACAGCGATGCTTTGGAAGGTTAAAGTAACCGGATTACCAATTTGAAAACCGATCGTTTGAGAGGTGCCAACAGTACTTTGCGGGGCATAAATCAATGCACCAAAAATGGGCTGATCCACTGCTGTAAAATTACTTTCAAGACCTTCAAATACGATTTTATTGTTTTTAATGTTAACAGTCAGATTTGAAGCATTTGTATTACCTGCAAAGCTTGGAAAGGAAGCGAAATTGTTATTATACAAAAACAATTGAGTTAGATTGGTTAGATTACTTGCGGACACTGGTATTTCACCGGATAAGTTATTGAATTGGAGCCGGAGGAAAATCAAACTATTCAGGTTTCCTATAGATGCGGGAATATTACCAGTTAACAAATTATTTTCAAGATAAAGATACAATAATTCAGATAAGTTACCGATTGTATTCGGAATGGCTCCAGACAGTTGGTTCCCACTTAAATTCAAAGAATACAGCAAATTCAAGTTACCAATTTCATATGGAATACCGCCTGTTAAAGAATTTGTCTGCAAATGCAATACCCCTAAATTTGACAGTCGGCCTATTGTTGGTGGTAAAGACCCAATAAGCTGGTTATTATATAAAAGCAATTCTTGCAGACTGGTCAGATTACCTATCGATTCAGGTATTTCTCCAGATAAATTGTTAAAATGCAGCCTCAAACGCCGCAAATTATTTAGGTTTCCGATGGAATTGGGGATAGTACCACCAAAGGAATTATCATCGAGGTGAAGAAATTGTAATCCGGTTAGGTTGCCAATTGCATTTGGAATGGTTCCGGATAGATTATTACTAGTCAAATACAAAGAATACAATGAGTTCATGTTACCAATTTCATCCGGAATGTTGCCCGCTAAAGAATTTTTCTGCAAATGCAATATCCCCAAATTGGATAGCTGCCCCACTGTTGATGGTATTGATCCACCAAGCTGATTATTAAATAAAAGCAATTCTTTGAGATTCGCCAGGTTTCCTATAGACGCGGGGATTTCACCCGAAAGGTTATTCCAGGAAAGCCTGAGGCGAATTAAATTACTTAAGTTTCCTATAGATGAAGGTATAGTACCGCTTAGCGCATTACTGTTTAAATGAAGATAGATCAATCCGGTCAAATTACCCAAAGAGCTTGGTATTGATCCGCTTAATTGATTTGTATACAAATATAGCGTAGAAAGATTGGCCAGATTGCCCAATTCCACAGGAATGCTTCCTGTTAGTTGGTTAGTATGAAGGTTTAAGGAAATCAGGTTAACGAGGTTACCTAAAGATGAAGGAATGCTACCTGATAGTTGATTGGTGGAAGCTATCAGGTGCTTTAGGTTAATCAGGTTTCCGAGTGAGGAAGGAATAGCCCCCGTCAATTGATTATTGTATAGGTAAAGTCCCCGCAAATTATTTAAGTTACCTAAGTTAGAGGGTATACTTCCACTAAGATTATTATAATGTAAGTCTAGTATAGTTAAATTTGACAGGTTACTTAGTGAAGATGGAATGTCCCCGGAAAGTCGATTATGGAATAAATACATGGTAGACAAATTGCTCAATCCCCCCAATTCTGTAGGGATATTTCCCGTTAACTGGTTGCTCCGTAAATTTAAGTTAACAAGGTTGGTAAGATTCCCTAAGGTCGCCGGAATACTACCGGATAGTTGATTAGAAGAAACAATTAGATGCTTTAAGTTAACCAGGTTTCCAAGCGTAGCAGGAATACTACCTGTCAGTTGATTGCTGTACAGATAAAGTCGTTCTAAATTGTTCAGATTACCCAAACTGGCAGGAATATCTCCACTTAAGCTATTAAAATTAAGTTCTAATACAGTCAAATTAGATAGGTTACCTAAGGAGGTTGGAATATTACCGATGAGTTGGTTATTATGCAAATGCAGGGCAGAAAGGTTAATCAAATCCCCCACTTCAGTCGGTATTGTTCCTGTGATTTGATTTGTGTGTAAATTGAGGTTGACTAACGCGGTAAGGTTGCCCATTGTTGATGGGATGCTTCCCATTAAGTTATTGAGTGGCAAACTTATACCAGTCACATCACCATTGGATGTACTTACTCCCCACCAATTTTCAAAATCAGTGTTGGTAGTTCCCTGCAACCAATTCGTCTTATTAGTCCAATTGGGTCCATCCAGGTTATTGTATAGATCAACCAATGCCGCATGTTCTACTGCATCTGGCACCAAACCTTCTCCCTGCGCATAGCAAGTAGAGAAACTGAGCTGAAGGCATATTCCTATCAGATAAGCCCATCTGTTTATGAATAAATCTTTAACTTTTTTCATAACCCAATTATTTTTGATATTATTCAGATAGTTCTTCTCCACGTTACTGCCCTCCTCCCTGTGCTTCGCTGTGATAACGGTATTCATAATGCTGCACAATGTTGTCTTCATGGTCCCGGATGTGTTGCAGGCGGCCTAGGGCATCATATTCGTAATAGGTGGTTATACCATTGGGATCGGTCTGGGAAGTTATGCCAACCAGGGGGTCGTAGGTGTAGGTGGTAATTTGGCCCTCTTCTAGTGAACTATTAAGGGCTAAATTAAAATTACGCCAGTTATTTCTTTTATTTTCGGTATCTAACCCATTAATATCTGCTAACAAAATTTCCAAATCGTCTAAACCATTTGAGTACGTAGCCAAACTATTAACAGCATCAGCCACTGAACTTTCCAGTAATGCTACTTCCACACCAATAGCTTGCGCAACAGGAAATGTGTTGTTATAACCCCAAACATAGCTGGTGGGCATATTGTTGGTTTCTCTTATTTGAATCAGGTTGCCATTTTTATCGTATAGATAGTTTGCTCTTTCTTTATAATTAATGTCGAAGTTTTCACCATTCGTCGATTCATTTAATCCTGTTAAACCGCCACTAGTTTCGATTAAATAAACATTTTCAGGTACAACTATTTTATCTTCAATTTTGTATTCTGTTGCCACCCCGGAAACTAATTCCCCATCAACCCACTTTGATTCCTCAATTACAGGAGCCAAAATATGGCGTTTCACCATTGAATCGACTGCTACTCCCGCAAATTCATAATCAAGAGGGTATTTGAAGCGGGTTTCAACGGTTTGTCCATGACTAGTCGATTTGGTTTCAGAGGTAGGCATAACATGAAACTCCCTTCTGTCATAAAAAAACTGCCTTTCTGTAAAAATACTATCAGTTGTATTGTTCTGATCATATCTTACATCATATACTTTGTCCAAATAGTGCCATCCCGTGGACACTCCATATTCTTCAAAAACCATATCCGTACAACCACCACGAGAAGATATTTGACATCCTACTTTTAATCCCCTTTTTCTCTTATTCCACGTGTTAACATTTTTAATTTCATAGTCATTAATTACCTTGCGTATTCTTTCATAGTCACCAGCAGATTTTTTTAAGTCTATCTGGTTCACTAGTAGCCCGCGCTTCCAATCAAAACTCTCAGCAGGAGGAAATGGAAATGTTGGACGAATCCTATCCGGATATTCATTTGCAGTAGTATATTGGAAGCTACTTTTACCGCTTTCTCCGTTTTCACCATAGTAAACTTGTACCTGTTCATATCCAACATGTCCTCCTTGGGTTGTCCCAAGTATTACATTGCTTCGTGCCGTTCTTACGAAATCATAGCAATTGACCGCACTGCGATAGTCATATCCATAGACTGGCTCGGTAATCACTACCCCACTTGATTTTTCCGGGTCGGATTTGTCCTTGTAAGTAAACCGGGTAATTGTGGGCAAAGATCCAGGATCTTGTGATGTAATCCTATGAATTCTTAAACCTCCGACGGTTATGTTCCTTTTTGTTAAATGTGAATTTGACCCGCTAAAAACTGGGATACTTTTTGGTCCGCTCACATTTACGACAAAATGATTTGCCAATGGGTTTAAACCATCAAATATCTCCAATGTCAATTGGTAATTACCATTCTCTAAAAATTGGTTTGTTATATAAGTAGATCCAATTTCTCGTCCTGCGGACCAAGCTATTTCCCCATTTTCCTTAAAAATATCAATAAAAATCCCACATGCACTAGGCCCACTACGATCTCCAAAATTGCACCCTTGCAAACCGCTGATTGTAATTTCCATCATAAGTCCAGGAACCCTACCTGGCTGAACCAACTCCGGAGGTGCATCGATGGTGAAGTCAGCGAAAACTACCCTTGTATCAGCTGCATCGGCTGCTCTAACATTCGCATAAAGAGAGTCACCATCTACTGTTTGTTCAGTTTGCCAAAGAAATGTTGCGGGAACAAGTGCCTGATGTGGCTCAAATTCAAAATCTGTGGTTCCTCCGGTAGGGTATTTTATTTGTTCTATAATTGCAGCTTGCATGTGACCATCACTGGCCATTCTATTAGCACCGGGCAAGGTGATTTGACTACCCATATTTGGATTCAAATAGAGGTATTTAGGTACCAGGCTTGAATTGTTGACCTTGCCATTGTAAAACCCCCAGTGGTCTTGGGCATTAGACAATCTTTCAGGTAGATTCTTGCTGTTGTAGATAAAGGAATAGGGTGGTTTAAGATTATTGCTGTCAATCTTTTCTTGAACACCTGTTAGTTTCAGACGATATTTTCTAGAGTCCTGGTTACCCAAACAATAGTCGTTTGAGAGAGCCCCAAAACTCGTAAAATATTCATAGCTTAACTCAAAGCGTTTCTTTAAATCACCCTTCAGATCACGTATCTCAATAGCATGAAGTGCGCTATCACCCATGATATCTAATCGCTCTTGATCTTCAACTATAAAATTGACGGTACCTTGATTAAATACTATATTTTTGATTCTCGCACCTTCAACACTAACATCACTGTAACTTTTTTGAGACCTGTCGGAAGAACAACCACTTCCTGAAGCATTACTGTTTAAAAAAAAGCTTGTTTCATAACTCTTTTGACAGTAATTAATTGTATAGTTTTCATAAGTAAACATTACCGAGTCATTGTTAGGTGAAATAATTTTGGTCAAATACCATGCTGAATTAAATGTCAAAATACTGCTTACCCTTGTTCCCTGACGATCATTGATGGTTATGTCTTGTGCATTTCCTTCACCAAAAGTGTATTTAAAACCTTTTTCATCGATTATAGTCCATGTTTGATCAGAATTATAAACAATTGATATATCTTGATAAGGTATACTATAACCAATGATTTGTTCATTTTCTTTCTCCAGGAAGAATCTTCCGGAACGGCCATTGAAATTGAAGTAAAACATGTCTGGCTCAAAATCCAATTGGTTATTGGTGATTTGATCAAAATAGTTCAATTTATCGTTACTGTTCGCTGTTATGATATCATCAACAGAGTATCCGTGTTCTAAAATACCTGAAAATCGTCTTTCATCTGGTAAACCTCTCATTGTCCTAGTAATTACTCCACCAGCATTTAATGACCAACCAAGCCCTACCCAAGAAGCCATTTCTTCAACTTTTATTCCGGATGCGTGGTAGCTTATAGAAATTGGAACCGTAAACTCACCGGCAGGAATATCATAAAGGGGAATGTTAATATTTGGGGTGCCTGTATAATAGTTTACCGGTATCTCGCCGTATTTTCCTAAAGAAGCAGCGTTTGGAGAAGGTGGAACAATCTCGATATGAAGAGGGTTATCTTGACTTTTCACCAAATACTGTACTCCAATGAGCCCTATAAGTAATATCAAATACTTTTTCATAATAAAAATCTTAAATGCTTTAAATGATTGGTTAATCAATTGTAATCTCCACATACCCGTAGCAAATCATCGACTGATCCACCTTCTCCACTACGACCTCCTTACGCTCCAACTGCACCGTTACCCTCGAATAAATCACCCTCTCCGGCTCAAAATACACCACCCCCAACTCTGTCTTATCATATTTCACCCCTATGGTAAATGACTTTTGCGGGTCACTGTGATTGGTAAAAGCCAAATTGCCTGCATCGTAGCTGATGGTGATGTTTTCAACACCGTCGGTGAGATCGCTGTTGAGCCCGGTCTTGATCACTTGTTCGGTGCTTGTAGTAGTCCAGGCGCTATCGGCCAACATATGCTGTGCGTGAAGATGGCCTGTTATCAGACACGCGATCGCAACTAGTATAATTATCTTTTTCATGTCGTTTGTATTTTGTTTTCTATCGTTATTTTTTCCTTTCTGATAAATTGTCCAAATCTAACGGTGTGAATATACTTTTTCTATTCTTCTATGGATTGATCCATGAAGTGAAGGCAGGTGGTGAACCTATCTGCCCGTGTCAGGGCATACCTCGACTGTTTGGGAATTTTTGTTTTAAAAATTCCCAGCCCGGATATATGTTCTGGAAACACGCGTATCCAAGCGTTTTGCCGAAACACATTCCGGTCTTATAGCAATCACTTTTAAAGCGATTGCTTAGTTCGCTATGTTCCTGTTGGTGGCTGGCGGGGAAAAATCATGATCGGTGACCTTATGCATAGGTAATGGCGGTCATAACCGCTGAACCTGATGCTTTAATTGGCCAAAGCATGTTATCCCGATGCCAGTTAAGATTGTGTTTTCATCATTGTATCGATTTTATGTTGGTTTCATAACTTGTTAATTTATTCCTTGTCCGCTTTTATTCTTTTTGCTTTTCGATTTTTCCACTTTTATTTTTTTTCGAACCCTGTTCCATTAGTTCAAACCCGAATCGCACGTTCCAGGGATTGTCATACAGACTGTGCTCATCGTAGAGAAAGTTGTATAACAACATCACATGGCCCTTAATTTTATTGCGTATCTTGTAGCTCTTACCCAGGCCTGCCAGGGCACTGTTTTGCCAGGCATCGCCATTTTCATCTCCAATGGCACTTTTTTGTGCCGACCTGTTGCCGCTTTGCAGCCTTTCATATTCTACATGGGCAAAAAAGCCTTTGTAAACCTCATGCTCAGCAAAACCCCGATAGCCAAACACTTCGTTTTCATCCGACAAAAAGAAGCGTTCTTTTTCGTCGAAGGTGGTGCGATAGGTGCCGCCCAGTCCCAATCTGAGCATTTTGGTCCACCGGTAAGCCAGAGTCGGAGAGATGTCCAGGGAGACCTCCTCACCGGGGTGCAACTGAAAATTGCCACCCAGCACCAGGCGCTCACCCAGGGTTTTGTCCTTCATGGGGTTTTGTTTTTTGAGTTTTTCCCCATTCAGGCCACTCCCACCTGATTTGCCCATACGCTGCTTGAGCCTGGTCAGCTTACTTTGAGCAGCCTTGAGTTTTTCCTGCTGACCAGCAAAATGGTCCCTGGCCATGGTCTTGGCTTTTTGCATAGCCTGCTCTTTGACATAATCTTCTTTACCTAGTTCTTCAATTTGCTGTTGGTAAGGACTGAAGGCGTTTTTCTGACCTTCAAAAGCCTGTATTTCTTCCAGTTCTCTGGCCCGTTGCTCAAGTGTTTTTGGCGTATTAACAACCTCGTTTCCATAGTCCTTTATCCCGTCGGTATATTGCTGCCACTGCTGCAGTTGATCCTGTTGTCTTTTGAGCCAGTCAGGATTAATTTTTTGACTGAACTGTTCAAAATCTTCTTTAAAAGCCGATTTCATTGCAGCTATTTCCGTATTTACAGCAGCGAGCTGTTCTTTTTGTTGTAAGGCGCCTTTTAGCCCGGAAAGTTTTTGATCGATGTCACTAATAAACTCTGATGATATCTTATCATGCTTTAATTGATTAATTAACTGGTCCATCTCACCGACCTGGTCCTGTGAAATCACTTCATCCGGAATTTCTAATTGCCCCATTTCATGATTCAATCTCCTGGTCATTTGTAAATGGTTCAGCTTTTGCCGCAGACTGTCTGCTTCCGGGGTAAGTTTACCACTGGCACGAAGTTGTCCGATTTTCTGTTGGAGGGCCTCGTAGATAGAATCCTGTAAATTTATCGCCTTATTTTCAAGTTGGTTTATTTTGGTTTCAACGTGGTTTTGCCTGGTCTCCAAATTGTTAAGCAAACTATCACCGTTGGCCTTCAGCGTTATTACTTGCTGCAATTGGCCAGGAGTAAGGCTATCAGTATTCAACAGATAGCTACTTAGCCGGGATTGCCAGGATTGCAGACTATCAATGGAGTTTTTCAGGTCATGTAGCGTGACTGTTGACGGAAGATTGGGAAGGCTGTCTGTCAAAAGCTGAGTGTTTATCCTTATTGTAGAGTCTGCCAAAGCTACCACCTGCCAGGCAGGTGATGGTATGGTCAGCAACAAACCAAAGATGAATGGCAAAATGACAATGAAAGATAATATAGATTTTTCGTTTCCCAATCTTTTAACTTTTAATAACATATTTACCATACCTTAAACTAAGGCCGGGATATGCAGCAAAGGTTATCTATAAAATTAAACTGCTGTTGAAAGCGTGATGCATATTATATATGGCAGCAAACACCTTTCATAAGTTAGCCGGTATCATACCTTATGGTCTGTAAAAACCACATTCTTTCAGAAATGGTATTACTTTGGTTGACAAGAACTGTCAGAAGCAATCGCCAATATGGATTGAAATGATTAGCTAAATTGCTTACAAGGATCATACTAATTTAGTAGACAAAACAATATAGCGCAAGTGTTTTATGTGAAAAAATTGTTAAAAACTATAACTATTTTTATATGTCTCTGATTTACAGCAAGTTATTATGTAAATAAATGTTAACTTTTCTATGTAAATAATTAGTTTTGCTGTATTTAATAATCCTGATTTTTGAATTACGCCTATCGACTATCAGGATCATAAGCAGCCAACTAATATAGGGATAGTGGGAAGTTGCCTGACCTCCTGGTTTTCTAAAGTTCGATGGTGGTATTAAAAACCACCCGCAGATCCCCTCCCACTTTTACAGATACCGGGTTTCCATTTTGTATCTTTACCGTTACGTAGGCAAAACCGCCCCGATTCATATCTTCACCTTGCTTGGAGACAAACTCTAAACAACGGTTATCATGATTCACCAATTGATATCTCACCAAATAGGCCCCTAATGGTCCGTTGCCGCTACCGGTAATCGGGGCCTCATTCACACCTACAGCCGGGGCAAAAGTTCTGGCATTCGTTCTGATGGTTCCATTTTGACTATCCAGGTTAAAAACATGAAAGCCATTACACCCGGTTTCAATACTTATTTCGATTAATTTATCAAAATCCGGTGTCAGGTTGTTGAGAATGTTCTTGTCTTTAAGGGGTACAAGGATTTTAGGATCACCGGTATCTACAATTTGCACCGGGGCCTTCATCAGGTCCTGAACCTGCAGCCGGAATGCATTCAACACCTTTGCTTTCCTGTTTCCGACGAGGGTATGCTCAAATTTAGGGGGGGATTGGGTTAAGAAAATTCTTCTGTTTATACTATTGCCTACCAGTTCAACCGGCAAAATCCCGCCGGAAAGTTTAACCTTGATGTCACGTTTTTTGAATCCCTGACGCCTGGCCCAGACATAACAGGCCGCCAGGGTTGCGTGACCGCACCCCGGCACTTCTACATTGGGGGTGAAGTATCGGAGCCGGAGGTCATGGCTTTCATCATCGGGTTTAAATACAAATGCTGTTTCCGAGTTGTTTACCTCCCGGGAGATTGCCTGCATTTCGGTCTCTGTCAATCCATCGGCATTAAGCACCACACCAGCCGGATTCCCTTTAAACAAGGCAATAGTGAAAACATCTACCTGATAAAAATCAACTTTCATACTTTTGGTCTTTGGTGTAAATTGTCACGTTTAATCCGGTGGTGATAGTTTGTTGCTCTGTTTGATCATGTATTCATACGGATCTTAAAAAGAAAAAGACTATTTCGAATTCGGGATTTTCTATTTAAATCTCTGAAAAAAAATACCACATGGCAAATAAAATCAATTAATTGCCGGGTTAAAAATGAATAGTTTTCATGATCTCTATTCATTTTTTTAATGAAAAAGGTTATTAATTTTATTATCTTAACGCGTGGTTTGGCGTGTTACCTCCATTTTGCGGGTTTCTACAATATTTCCTTCCACCACTAAACTGCAGAAATAAATACCGGGGCGCAGGGCATGATCTTTGAGGAGCAGTTTCTGTTTTCCTTCTTTCAGATGATCCCAAAACATCCGCTGATCACCCTTTTCATCCACAATAAACAATGAAATACGCTGATGGCCTGTTTCAGGAACAAAATATTGAATGATGGTGAATTGATCAAAAGGATTGGGCTGGTTTCCAATTAATTCAGGCCTTGTTTCTGACGCTCCCTTTGCCTTCGCCAAATCTGATTTTGATGGCAGCAGATTTTTCAACAATTTCAGTTCTTCTTTTAATTGCTTTATCTCATTTAAAATCTTGTCGTTTGACCTTTTCTGCCCCATGATTGCTTCGAATCCTTTAACCTCCGATAATAATATTGTAAATAAAGGAATTACCTCGACAAGTGAAAAACCAATACGTTGATTTCAACTGAAATGTAGGATGTACGACAATTGCGGGTTCAGATAATGGTCTCCCGTTCAAGTACATTTAATCCCGGGCTGTTTTTATCAGGGTGCCCCAATATCCGATGGCTTACTTAACCACGCTGTGAGAAAAGCGGGCTCACTTTTTGATATTTGAAAGCTTTCGCAGCCATTGAATAAGGCAAAATCATGCAATGCATTTTTCAAAGCCCAAAGCAACTGGTCATTGATCCTGACACGTGGCTCAATTTGCAGGTTGTTAATGATCAAAACACCGGTTTTTCGCACGGCCTTGGGGTCCAGCCGGCCGATAAATTCGGTGCCCCACAAAATTGGCAGGGCAAAGTAGCCGTAAACCCTTTTGTGGGCAGGCAGGTATATTTCGGTCTGGTAATCAAAGTTAAAAAAGTAAGCCAGTCTTTTCCGCTGGATGATGGCATTATCGAAGGGAGAGAGCAGGTATACCGCTTTATTCACACGCTTTGGCATTTGCTCAATTCGATCAGGAGTGGTGTAAAACACTTTGCCCGAAGCTTTGTGAATAGTTACTTGCAATATTTTACCTTCCTCAATGAATTCCGGCAAGTACCGTTGGATCAGGGGTTTAATCCAATTGCGCAGATAATGAATAGCACCGAGTGAAACCAGACCTTGCGCTTTGATGGCAGATAACAGGTAATACGCTGCCTGCTCTCTCGGTGCAGGCAGGGAGGTATCGATACCGGAAGGTAAAACCCTCTCGGGGAGGTCATACCTGCGATGGAAGTTATCACGGGCACTGACCAGCAACTTCCCTTCCATAAACAGCTCGTGCAGGGCTTGTTTTGCCGGTTTCAAATCCCACATCTTACCGGATAATTTTCCATTACCACCAAAATCCCTGGCATACAATGCGCCTTCACCTACAATCCGGTCATAGACATAGGTTTTCACTTGAGTATCTACAGCATACCAATGATGGCCGGCGGATTTTATGTGATGCATGGTATGAAGGCAAAAACGGTAATGTTTCATCGGTAAAAAAGCTGCCGCATGGCTCCAGTACTCCAAAACCGTGCGATCCCTACCCAACATAGCATACAATAACCCGGGCTTGTAATTACCTGCCCGGTTCCACAAAGTATGATGGTGTGCCCGCTCAATTACTGAAATAGCATCTATTTGCACATAACCCAGGCGATCCAGCACCTTGAGCACAGCCCTCTTGCCCTTGCCAAAAGGTTTTTTGTTAAGCAGCCCCTGGCTGGCTAAAATCAGTTTGCGAGCCTCAAAAAGAGTAATTTCCATAGATTTAAAAGTAAGTTACAGCCCGGCTAAAATTAAACAAATATAGCTATTGTTAAAACTTAGATGCCTAAAATACCATCAAAAACCGGCAGATATAGCTTTGAAACGAAATTAACTATATACGCTGCATGCATAACAATTTTTTTGTGTTATATTTATGTTGTCATAAATCAAAGTTTTATACTCCATGGAAAGATACGCTGAGGTATTAAATTATGCCATTCCTTTTTTTATGTCGCTGCTTGTGATCGAAAGAATCGCTGCATGGCTGAAAGGAAAAAAGGTAATCCACAGCATGGATACGCTTTCCAGCTTAGGTTCAGGGCTTACCAATGCCATCAAGGATGTACTTGGGCTTACCTTTGTTATTGTCTCATACGAATGGATGGTTGAACATCTTGCCTTGTTCCATATTGAAGCTACCTGGCTCGTCTATGTACTGGCGTTTCTCGGACTTGATTTTGCCGGTTACTGGAATCACCGGCTGGCCCACCAAGTCAATTATTTCTGGAATCACCACATCATTCACCATAGCAGCGAAGAATTCAATCTGGCCTGTGCTTTGCGCCAATCCATCTCCAATTTTTTCACCATTTTTGCCTTTTTAATGATCCCTACCGCCTTAATGGGCATTCCGGCAGAGGTAGTGGCGGTGCTGGCCCCTCTCCACTTGTTCGCACAATACTGGTATCATACACGCCTGATCGGCAAAATGGGCTTCCTGGAAAAAATCATTGTGACCCCCTCCCACCACCGGGTGCATCATGCCATCAACGACATTTACCTCGACAAGAATCTTTCACAGGTGTTTATCATCTGGGATAAACTGTTCGGCACTTTTCAGGAAGAGCTCGATGAAGTGCCACCGGTTTACGGCGTAAAGAGGCCCGGCAGAACCTGGAATCCGGTCATTATCAATTTTTATCATTTATGGCAGTTGATGAAAGATGCCTGGCACACCGACTCCCTGGCCGCCAAACTCAAGATATGGTTCATGCCCACCGGTTGGAGACCCCCTGACGTACAGGAAAAATATCCCCTGGAAAGTATCGTAGATGTTTACGCCTACGAAAAATACAATCCCAAATCCTCCAAATGGCTGCACATCTGGTCATGGATCCAGTTTTTGGCTACTTTCACCCTGATGATGTACCTGTTCAACAACTTTGCGGCGATAGGTTTTCCCGGGGTATTGATTTACGGGCTTTTTCTGATTTTTTGCATATTCTCTTACAGCACATTAATGGACCGTAGCATCCACGCCTGGTGGGTAGAACTCATCAAAGCCATAACAGGGCTGTTTTTAATCTTTTATCAGGGTGGGTGGTTTTTACTGGATTCGGTTGTGCCGTATGGTACAGTCATGGTAATGGCATATTTTGTGATTGCTTTGGTGATTTCTTGTGCTTTTGTATGGTTTGAGATCAGGTCGGGTAAAGTTGGGGTGAGAATGAAGGTTTCTCAAATAAATGAGATCTGAAATCGAGTCGCTAAACTTTTACGCTCATGCCCACAGCAGCACAGAATGCCTTGATTGAACTACAGGAATTGCTCAAAATTGAGCAGGAGGAAGACTATCGGCAATACAGGGAGAAGATACAGATCAATACCATTGAGGACAGAAAAGAGGGCGGTATTACATGGTATCCGGTTATTAAATCGGGGCAATTTATCAGTACCGGTGAACGTGTTACCTTATCGTTGCAAAGAACCACTGGTGAACAGCACCCCTCTAATTTCCAGGTGGGGTCGGTGGTAAGTGTTTTTAAAGGGGAAGCGGGACGTGAAAGGCAGATTTCAGGAGTGATCAGCTACCTGAACAAGGAAAAAATGCGGGTAGTATTGCATGATAGTGAGGTGCCCGACTGGCTGGATGATGGAAAGCTCGGGGTTAATCTGCTATTTGATGAGGTGTCTTATAAAGAGATGAACCTGGCATTGGAAATTGTGGCTGGCGCGGAAAGAGGGCGTATAGCGGCATTGAGAGAGATTTTGTATGGGGCACAGGAGGCAACTTTTCAAAACGGATACGACTATGACACCCCTTCCCTCAACAAAAAACAAAATGAAGCTTTAACAAAGGTCATTAACGCACGGGATCTCGCGATTATTCACGGACCGCCGGGAACCGGTAAGACGACCACTTTAGTACAGGCTATCAAAGCCACTGTCACCACTGAAAAGCAGGTACTCGTGTGTGCCCCCAGCAATGCAGCAGTGGACTTACTGGTAGAAAAACTGATTGAAGAAGAGGTTGGCACTTTGCGTTTGGGGCATCCGGCGAGGCTAACTGAAAATGTCATAGAAAACAGTCTGGATGTAAAAATCTCCCGGCACCCACAATTCAAAGATTTGAAGGAAAGCCGCAGGAAGGCAGAGGAGCTTAGAAAAATCGGTTATAAGTATAAACGGAATTTTGGCAAACAGGAGCGCCGGCAACGTGACCGCATTTTAAAGGAAGCCAGCATGTTAAAAGCCTATAGTAGGGATATAGAGTCTTATATCATCAACCATCTGCTGGAGTCGGCGCAGGTTATTGCATGTACAGTCACCGGAGCCAATCAGGCATTTTTAAAAGACAAAGCTTTTAAGACCGTTTTTATCGACGAATGTTCACAGGCACTCGAACCTGCTTGCTGGATTCCTGTGATTAAAGGGCAAAGGGTAATCATGGCCGGGGATCACTGTCAGCTTCCTCCAACCGTCAAATCGCTTAATGCCGCCAAAAACGGGCTGGAGGTCTCGTTATTTGAAAAAGCCATCTCCAATACCCGAACAGACACCATGCTGGAGGTCCAATATCGTATGGCTCCGCAAATCATGGGTTTTTCAAGCCAATATTTTTATCAAAACAAGCTAAAAACGGCAGAGGAAGTATTGGCCAGGCCTGATGAAGTCTTATTTGAGTTTATCGATACCGCCGGATGCGGCTTCAGAGAAAGCCAGGATAAAAGCACACTGTCTACTTATAATAAAGAGGAGGCGCAACTCCTGATCAAACATTTATGTCAACACCCACCTGAATCGGGGTTGAATGCAGGCATCATCGCGCCCTATAAAGCCCAGATTAAATTGCTCGATGAAATGCTGCGCGAAGAAAATTGCCTGGATGCGGTGCTTGAGAATATCAGGATTAACACAGTAGATGCATTTCAGGGACAGGAAAGGGACGTGATTTATATCAGCCTCGTGAGGTCAAATAACAAATCCGAAATTGGTTTTTTGAAAGAGTACAGGCGCATGAACGTTGCCATGACCCGCGCCAAATCCACCCTTGTGATCATCGGTGACTCCGCTACCCTGGGCAACGATCCGTTTTACAGGCAAATGATTGATTATGTCGAAAAAAATGGTAAATACGCGAGCGCTTTTGAATACCTGTATGATTAACCCCCGGAGGGAACATTTGACAGCAATCATTGTTTTAAAAACATAACTGCGGAATTGTCGCGTCTTTTACATAAAAGGCTGATTGATTATCATTTAACATTTATTAACTTTATTAACCCGTATTGACCAAAAAACATGAAGTTAAATATGATGAAAAAGCAATTAATTTTAACAGGAAGTGCCTTGTTGCTGGTGGGTTTGGTCTACATGGTTTCTGTGGCTAAAGATGAACCGCAAAAGACGGAAACAGCCGGCACAGTTATTTTACAGGACAAAGATCAAAAAATTGCCACTTTTGCAGGGGGTTGCTTTTGGTGTATGGAGAAACCTTTCGAAAAATTACCGGGAGTCTCCGCCGTTATTTCCGGGTATGCAGGGGGCAAAAAGCCAAACCCGACTTACCGGGAGGTTTCTTCGGGAAGTACTGGTCATACCGAAGCAGTGCAAATATTTTATGATCCCAAAAAAATATCTTATAATGATTTGTTGGAGTTTTTTTGGAGACAGATCAATCCCACCGATGCGGGCGGTCAGTTTGTGGACAGAGGTTCGCAGTACCGGTCGGAAATCTTTTACCATGATCAGGATCAGAAAGCCCGGGCCGAGGCTTCAAAAAGCAAACTGGCAGGATCGGGCAGGTTTGATAAACCCATAGTTACTGCCATCACTCCGTTTACGGAATTTTATGATGCAGAAGAATACCACCAGGATTATTATTTAAAAAGCCCTGACAATTACCAACGTTACCGACGCGGTTCCGGAAGGGACCAGTTCATCAAAAAAGTTTGGGGTGACGATCTGGAATACAAGGTAAAAGCATCAGGTAAACCAAAGTCTTCAAAAGTCTACGGCAAACCTACGGAGGAGGAGCTTAAAAAACGGCTTACGGCATTGCAATATGATGTAACTCAAAATGAAGCGACCGAACGTCCGTTCTCCAACGAATTCTGGGATCATAAAAAAGAGGGGATTTATGTGGATATTGTTTCCGGTGAACCCTTGTTCAGTTCAAAAGACAAGTACCGTTCAGGCACTGGCTGGCCCAGCTTTACGCAGCCTATCGATGGGCAATATATTACAGAAAGAACCGATTATCATCTGGGTTACGCCCGGACCGAGGTGAGAAGTAAATATGGCGACAGTCATTTGGGTCACGTATTTCCCGATGGCCCAAAACCGACTGGATTACGTTATTGTATTAACTCGGCAGCGCTCAGGTTTATTCCTAAAGAAGCACTCAATGAGACAGGATATAGCGACTTCGCCGCTTTGTTTGATTGAGTTTTTGCATTGAATAATCATGACTACGGTTTGATTTTTATAAATTATGTGAGGGTTTGATTAAATTTGTGCCTAAAATACTTCTCAAAATACTTTACACTAAAACAGAACACTTATGAAAAACCCGATGAAAGATATTATGCAATTGCTGGCGTGCTTTGCTGTTATGGTCGCCTGTCAACAGCAAACACAGAAAACCGGGGAAGGAGCCGGTACAGAACCTGCCGAAGAGCCGGTTGCCGAAGCCAGCGGTATGAATTTCTACGGTGAAAAAATCACCGGGGAAGGAGCTGTACAAGCCGAAGAGTTATTGGCTGCGTTGGAAGGTAAAGATTCGGTCAAGGTGAAATTTTCCAGCAAAATACGCGCTACCTGCCAGGTGAAAGGTTGCTGGATGAAAGTGAATTTGGCCGATGACAGCGAAATAAGGGTGACTTTTAAAGATTATGGATTTTTTGTCCCCAAAGAGGGTATGGAAGGAAAAGAGACCATTATAGAAGGATACGCAAAACAGATCGAGACAGACGTAGAGACTTTAAAACATTATGCCAAAGATGCCGGGAAAACCCAGGAGGAAATTGATGCCATCACGAGCCCCAAAAGAGAAATTGCTTTTGTAGCGAGTGGTGTGATTATTAAGTAAGATTTCAATATGCCTGTCCGGTTCAAAGTATTCCGGAAGAAAGTAGGATAGTATTACATTGATAGGAATACAATATTCCCGTGAAAGTCATAGTATGACTCCAAGTCATACTATGACTGGAACATAATTTACAACACAATGAAAACAAAACAAGCATTTAATCATTTAACCCCCGAAGAAGAAAGGGTACTCATTCATAAAGGTACCGAAAGGGCATTCACCGGTAAATATGAAAAACATTTTGAACCGGGTGGCACCTATACATGCAAGCGCTGCAATGCACCCCTTTATTATTCCGAGCACAAATTTCCTTCCCACTGTGGCTGGCCAAGCTTTGATGGTGAAATTGAGGGTGCTGTACGGCGTGCGCCTGATGCCGACGGGCAGCGTACGGAAATCCTTTGCGCTAATTGCGACGCCCATCTCGGACACGTTTTCAAAGGCGAATACCTGACCCCTAAAAACCTCCGTCATTGTGTAAACTCCATCAGCATGAATTTCGTACCTGAAAAGCTAAAACCCCGGCCCAACGACTAAAACCACCCACCTATCTCCACAAATAAAAGACACCTTCCACCACCCCCCTCAAACTCAAACCCACACCCACACTCAAACTCCATTATTTGCGGTGAGTATGACGGGGTCTTTGTCCGTAACAATCAGCGTATGTTCATGCTGTGCCACGAAGCTCCCATCGGGGGTTTTGAAGGTCCACCCGTCACTGGCCTGCCTGACCATCCGGGCTTTGGTGGAAATAAAGGTTTCAAGGGCGATAACAGTATCTTTTCTGAATCTGTATTTGTTGGTGCGGTCTGCGAAGCAGGGAATCTCGTGGGGATGATCGTGTAATGTCATACCGATACCATGGCCAACCAGGTTTTTAATGGTGGTGAAGCCTCTCTTCTTGGCTTCATTTTCAATGAGGGCACCAATGGCTGCGATTTTGACGCCGCCCCTTATTTTGCTGATAGCCGTGTAAAGTATTTCCTTGGAAGAGTTGACGAGGGGGGTTAATTGCCTGGTGTCCCTGCCCAACACAAAGGATGCGCCATTATCTCCATAATAGCCGTTTACCTCTGCCGAGACATCCACATTCACAAGGTCTCCCTCCTGAAGTATGACGCGGTTCGAGGGTATTCCATGAGCCACCTCATGATTAACGCTAATGCAATTCCATCCCGGAAAACCATATTCTTTTTGGGGAGCCGGATTGGCCCCGTAGGACTTCAGGATTTCGTAGCCAAAGTCGTCAAGGGTTTTAGTAGACATCCCGGGTTTGGCAAAGGTCAACATTTTATTCAATGTTTCCCCAACCACCTTACCGGCAAGGGTCATACCTTCTAAGTCTTGTATCGATTGAATGGACATAATCCAACGTTTTTTGGAGGTTATATATTTTTAATCTTTCGGAAGATGGCATTCCCAGCCTCTCCGGCAAAAAGATAAAAATATTGAATTTTACGGACATTAGGAAACAGTCAATTGCTGCCCCCTATACCAATGGGGTAAACCGGAGTTAATTAAGGCGTTGGGAACGAAATCAATTCTTTGAAATAAAGATTATCGTTTAACCCCCTTACAGAGGCTTCAACGGTTGTTTTGCCCTGTACCTTCCGGATATGCAGCAGACCATAGTTGAGCTCGACGAGCAAGGGTCCGGTTCTGTACTTATTTCGTTCCCTGGATGCACGGCGCCAGGTATGAGTCAGGCCACTCGATGTAAGGTCGTATAAGGGGTAATTGGGTGAGGAGAGTTCGATTTTAGAAAATTCAGCAATGTGGCGGTCACCACTCAGAAACAATACGCCTCGGGCTTTGCTTTCTGCCACCAAATTAAATAACCTTTGCCGGGCATTAGGGAAATTAGCCCATTTTTCATAGGCGTGTTGCTCCGGAATTACCTGAATGCTGCTGGCAATGATATTAACATCTGCCTTACTGGTTTTCAATTGCTTTTCCAGCCATTGCCATTGCTGCCCGCCAAGGATGTCCCCTTCTTCATTGGGCAGGTAAGCGCGTTTTTTCTTAAACAATGTATCACGGTGATACCTGGTATCCAGCAAAATAATCTTCACCTGCAAATCGCCAACCTCCTTCATGTAGGACGTATAAATGCCAGCCTGTTTCCTTCTCAGCGTATGGTCAGGCTCACCGATAAAATCCAGGAAATGTTGCTGGCTTTCGGTTTTTTGCCGGTAACCTGCCCCACCATCATTTATACCGTAATCATGGTCATCCCAAATACCTATGATCTCCACACTATTTCTGAAATGTTTATAACCCGGATTGGAGAGTTGTTGCTGGTATTTATATTTCAGGGTATCCATATTATCGGTATCACCGTAGATATTGTCCCCAAGCCATATCCATAAATCAGGCTCCTGTTTCAACATGGCTGCCCACATGGGTTGTTCCTCATATTCATGGTTACAGGAACCAAATGCAATTACCAGTTCATTCATAGCCTGCATTGAGGGATCGGCGGGCTTTTCCGGCCCGTTCATGGTTCCTAAAATTGTAAAAACCATACAAAATCTAAGCAGGTACATCATAACATAAAGTTTATTTAAAACAAGCGCTTTGTATAGTTAAATATCCCCAATAATTATTTTAGCATCAACCCACGGTGAAAAATATTAATGAAGACTTAATATACCGGGGACGGATTATTAATACATGGATTTTGCACTATTACAAAACCCTCTCAGTCATCGTAGGGCTTGGGGCCATGCTATGGCTCCTAATAAAGCTAAAAAGATCTGAACTTTATACCATTTGTCGCCTGTCGACATAAATGTTATGATTTTGTGAGAACTTGCCGGAAAAAATTTCCGTTTTTTAAGTATTCGCAATCCAGGTTTGGAAATGCAAATGCATTTTGGTTTTGTATTTCGTGAAATAGCATCCGTGGCACTCACGGATGCTTATTTTTTGGCTGAAAATAATTTTTTATCTTTATATTTTATATAAAACCTTTAAACTGCCATTTTGAGTAAGCATATATGTATTCTGGGGTGTGGGCGTAGTGGCACCTCCATATTTGGGGAGTTTTTTGATTACCTCCCCCACTATACCTATTATAGTGAGCCACGGTTTTCTGCTTTAGAAACCATCGATTATTCCACACCAGTTGCCATAAAGGTGCCGGTGCAGGATGATGAAAATGATTTTTTTGACGGACTTTCTTTCGATCTGAAAAAATTTTATCAGCTATTTCCCGAAAACCATCTGCTCTTCTGGCAGGTAAGGCATCCGCTCGATGCTATCAGTTCATTGCGTGTTGGCATTGCCAACAACTGGGGCCATCACCCAAGGCCCGGGGACTGGAAAGCGCGGATGTCGAGGCCATTGCTGGAAAAATGTGCCTACCACTGGAATTTCATTAACACCAATGGCTATGAGCAGGTTATGGACAGGGTTATCATCAATACTTTTGAAGATATGGTATACGATCCATTAGCCACTGCCAAAAGCGTCTGTAAGCTGGCAAACATTGATTTTCAGCAATATAAGGCTCCTGTAATGCAATGGGCAAACCGGATCCAGGACGAAAATAATGAAAAATTTGTAGAAGCCGAATGCTCAAAGCCTTACTCCCGGAAAGACCATGCCAAAAAAGTGGGAAGATGGAAGGAAAACCTGAGTGAGGCTGATGTTGCCAGTATTCTTCCATTTATTGGTCAGGGGGCCAGAAACTTCAACTATGTGTTACCTGAAGCCCATTAACCGGCCCAACCATTTCAATGGCTGCCAAAGTGCCAAAATACAAAAGCGGAACCCTGAAGCCCGCTTTTGTTAACCAATTAAATATAATCCTTTCATTATCATAAGCCATTGACTTTAATGCAATGTATTTAAGCACTAATTAGTTCCCAACAGATGACTTAAATTCCCTGAAGAAGAGGAAAAATCATTTCATGTTCATCTAATCGTTCATACCTGATGACAATCAACTGCGTAGTAATAGATGATGAATACCCGGCCCGGATTCTGATGAAAGAATATATAGGGCAGTTGGCTCATTTAAAATTACTTGGCACTTTTGCCAACCCCATTAAAGCCCTCGATTTTTTACATGATCAGGCCGTGGATCTGATTTTCCTCGATATCCAAATGCCCGAGTTAACAGGGCTGGAGTTTATTAACGCCCTCAAAACCAGGCCTATGATTATACTTACGACCGCTTACGCGGATTATGCCCTGGAAGGCTATAAACTGGATGTTGTCGATTATTTATTGAAACCTATTCAATTCGACCGGTTTTATCAATCCGTTGCCAAAGCCAGGGGACTACTGGCATTGAAAAGTAAAGCTGCCATCAATGAAAAATCAGCTCAATACGATGCCTCAGATCATATAGTAGTAAAAGCCGACAGAAAGATTTACCGGGTTTTACTGGAAGATATTTATTTCATTCAGGGGCTTCGGGAGTATGTGACATTTTACACCGTACAGGGAAAGATCATCAGCCTGAATTCATTAAAAAGGCTGGAAAAAACATTACCGGATTCAAGGTTTATGCGTGTACACAAATCCTACATTATCAATAAATTAAAGGTTGAATCACTTCAAGGCAATACACTAATTATCAATAATTCAAACATACCATTCAGCAAAAATTTGAAGGACAGGATTCTGAAAGAGGTCTTTGGCTGAACTGCGTGAACTTACACCATTTACTGACTGTTACCAATTGTGGCATTATCACTCTAAAGCCTTATTAAAGGTAACGGAGTCCCATTTAAAATCAAACCGGTTTGGGTGGATAGTGGCTTGTTATTGGGATGGTAACGCCAGACAGAGTGATTTAAATAACTGATCCCCGGTAATCAGGGCCCCGGCCCTGATCATTTCAAAAATCTCAATTTCCCTGACTTTGCCATAGGTTTTTTCGGAGGTGTAAACCTTTAGCCCCGGAGGGGGGTTATTCATGGCATTTTTGATATACGCTGTATTCGTAAAATCGATATCCGGATCAACAGTCGATTGCATAGCCACCAACACCAATTTACTTTCCAGGCACTGAAAAACTTTCACCTCATGGGCAGTTCTTAGCTCAAGGTATTTAACTTTCCTCATAATACTTTCAAAAACCACATCGCTGAACAATTCAATGATGTGCCGGGCACTGGAAGGGTTTTCCTTTTTAATCTTTTCCCAATCATCGGCAGTGATACCATTCAAAACCAGGTATTCTACAAATTCCTTTTCCAGTTCCTGCAACTCCTCTAAGGTTAAAAGGCGATATTTTGGCATAAAAGAAGGTGCTAAATTCACATGGGTTTCGAAAAGTAAAATTAGGGATTATGAATCAAAAATCTACCATCGGTTGGGTATCTTACAGGCGCAACAGACATCTTTATCGATTTGGTTTAAAGGTCGACAGGATAGCCAAAGTTCTCAAAATCCTCTGAGTTTTGTAGTAGCTGGCAAATGCCGTTAAAGGTCCTAGGATGGTAAAGACAAAATTGATTGCTATGTCTAAAACCGGCTTCTTTCCGAATGGCACCGACAGGGGTATATGAGTCCGGTTTTTCCAGTTCTTTCTGCCTTGCCTTTTGGTAATCGTAAGCTGGAATAGCAAAATGGCCATGTTTCAGAATTACTTTAATCAATGAAAACCAACCGGCAGAGCTCATTTTTTGCGTTTTCGTTTCTGGTCTTTCTGTTGATCCCGGTTCACTCTGAGTTCTCTGCCGTCAATTTGCAAATTCTTAAACCTTTGTGCGAAAGTGCTGGCTTTTGATGGGTCCACATCAAAGTATGAACAGCGTTTTTCCATGGCAATATTGGTAATGTGGCGTTTTTCCACCTTGCCTACGTCACAAAGAAATTCCAAAAGCTCAGCTTTATTGGCTTGGTCCATTTTGCCTATGTTGACAAAAAACCGATAGCCATTTAAATCACCGGCATCACTTTTTTTGTCAAACTTATTTTTCTTGTTGGATTTGCCGGTTCTATGGGTACTAGCGGTTCCAAATGATTTTTCCTCCAGGTTGCTGAGTTTATTGAGCTCGAGACTTACTACTTTCTCCAGAAATACCTCAGGGCCCATTTGATTCATAATCTGAACAGATAACGCTTTTAGCTGATCATCCAGTGCCGGTGAGGTTTCTGTTTTCTCTAATTTGTCATGCCACGCCAATACCCTTTGTTTCTTGACCTCTGACAGGCTCGGTACCTCGATTTTATTGAGATCAAATTTCAGCTTTTTTGCATATACCCTTAGTTTTCTTTCCTCTGCGGCAGTCATAATAGACAATGACAAACCCTTTTTGCCAGCCCTGGCTGTGCGGCCACTCCGATGGGTGTAAAAAGCCATGTCATCGGGAAGCGCAAAGTGAAATACATGGGTCAGGTCCTCTACATCAATGCCCCTGGCCGCCACGTCGGTCGCAATGAGTAAGCTGGTTTGGCGGTTACGGAACTTTTTCATGACCGTATCTCTCTGATTCTGATTCAGGTCGCCATGCAGGGCGTCGGCCCGGTATCCGGATTTGTTCAGGCTGTCAGCCAGTTTTTGTGTATCCCTTTTGGTACGGCAGAACACCACTCCATACAGGTTGGGCAGTAAATCAATAAAGCGCTCCAGCGCAGCTTGTTTATCGACTGATTTTACGACACACACCTGATGGTCGATGTCCTGGTTAATTTTTTGGGAGGAATTTACAGAGAACTCTACCGGCTCGTGCATGAAATCCTTAATGATAGCCCTGATATCAGCAGCCATGGTGGCTGAAAACAACCAAATGTTTCGTTCCTGATCGGAGTATGACAATATCTCGTAGATTTCTTCCTTGAAGCCCATGTTGAGCATTTCGTCTGCTTCATCCAAAACGAATGTTTGTACAGCTTCTAAAAGGACCACTTTCCTTTTTAACAGGTCTCTTAACCTGCCCGGCGTAGCAACCAAAATATGTGGTGGTGTTTTCTTGATGGATTTGATTTGATTGACGATGGGCGCACCCCCGTATACCACCTCGATATTAATATCTTTTCGCAAAGCAGCAAAATCTTTTAAGCTCCTGGCTATTTGCTGCGCCAGTTCCCGTGTAGGTGCCAGTATAACACCTTGGGTAAAAGGTTCATCGGTAAAAATCAAATCCAGCATCGGAAGGCCAAATGCTGCGGTTTTGCCGGTACCTGTTTGCGCTAATCCTATTAAATCCGTTTGCTTCTGTAATAAAACAGGTATAACCAAACGTTGTATTTCTGTAGGTTTTAGGATGGAAGACTTCGAAAGGCTCTCTATCAACTCACCCGACAATCCCAACTCCTCAAATGTTTGCATCTGCTTTTTAAATTAGCCGCAAAGGTAGGTAAAACTATGCAATAAGCAAACCTACCTGTTTGACGCTGTAAATCACGCCGGTTTTAATTCGGACAATGCTGCAGGGGTACTCAGGTATTTTGCAATACTACTGATCACCGGCCGGAAGAAGGCTTGTTTTACTGACAAACAGTTTATCATAAATATTCAGACTTCCTTCCCGGAAATAGGCGCCTTCATTCAGGGTAGCGTTTAATATATGGCCTTCGCCTTCCTGAAAGGCTGAAACGGTAATGGGTTGCATGTTATTACCGGCTATGGACAATCGATAGGTAGCCACTTTTCCCTGCGGGGTGAAATCATCGGCAAACTCATTTTTTGTTAAATTCCGCAACCCGGATAAATAGCTTTCCACGGCTGTTGAATCGGCCTGAAGCCCGTCAATTTCCCATTTGGAAGCTACAAGGTTGAGCACAAAACTGCTATCGCCGGGGTATTCGAAACGAACAGAGGTGATATTTTCTTTAGTCACCTTCACAAATGTTCTGTCACGGAAATTATTAAACTCCTGGTTAAAAGAGGAAGAAAGGAAGCCTTCCACTGAATAAACATCCTCCTCGTCGCTCAGGCGGACAAAGTTGGACATCGACCGGGACGCCTGTTGAAAATTGAATTTTCCCAAAATAAAGTCCGTTAATACTTTATCTCCTGCATAGGCCATTACTTTGGTTCCCAGTGAGTCATTTACCTCGTATTGGGTCCATTTATCCTCTGATTTTGCCACCAGCCTTTTGGGGCTTATGTTTACCATATTGGCCAGCATATTTTTAACGTTATTGAGATCGGCCTCATCTTTTATATCAGCCCTGGCCACCTCCCAACTGGTTCCGGTTTTGGTAAAAGTAATGTTATTACCGGTAGAAGCCCGCGGCTGAATAACGATTTTGGTTACTTGTGAAGTATCTATGGCTACCAGGGTTGCCCTGAAATTTCGCTCTCCACTACTCCCTAAAAAACGCTTACCCAAAAATACCAGGAGTAATACTACCAGTATACCAAGCAATATTTTATTGTTTATTTTACTCATAACTTATTTCCATTCTTTTAATTCTTAAACTTCGCTGTCTTTGAAACCTGACGATGCCATAGATGATAACAGCCAATATCGGAAGAAGAAAATTCGCATATTTAAGCGTTGTCTGTGTCCCCTCCTCCAATTGGTCAATGGGCCGCGAGGTAACTCCCTTGGTACGAAGGTCTATGAGTCCTGTGTCATCAGACAACCAGTCAATACTATTGGCAAAAAGACTGGCATTATCTGGTTGAACGGCTTGTGGCTGGCCTCCTTCACGAGTGTTGACGGCAAAATCTCCATCTCCGATCACTACTAATTTGGGCATACCCACTTCTTCCAAAGCTGCCGCAACTATCAGCCGCTGTTGCGGAAAGTCTGACTCCGTCCATTCTTTTTGAATGTCAAAATAAGTGGGTACCGGACTGGTGCCCGACTGATCGGATGTGAACGCCAATGGAACAAAATTTACTGTCGAATCACCTGAAAATGTAAGTGGACTGGCAAAAGGCAAAATAACTGTTTCCAGTCCCTTGGTGATAGGGTGGTCCGAAAAATTACTGATAACCGGTAAGTACGGGAACTGTATCTGCGTCTGGAACCTAAACGGACCTTGTTGTTGTTGAACACCTATGGAAGCACAACTGGCATCAATAACAAACTGATTTTCCACAGTGATACCTTTTCCCTGCAACCAGGCCGTCAATCCGGTATAAACTGCCGACCCAAAGGCGTTTTGCAGATTACCGTCTACCTTATTAAGAGCTACCAGCACTTTACCTCCGTTGGCCAGATAATCATCGATCTTTGCCAGGTGTGCCGGAGGTATAGTGTCTTTGGGAGCAACCAGGGCTACGGCTTTGAAGTTGGCGGGGATATCTGTTGTATCCGTTAAGGTAAAGTCTTCAAAATTATAGAGTATGCTTAGTTCCTGCCCTGCCTGTTGCATATCAAAAACAGACGGTTCACCGTGTCCCTGGATTAAACCTATGGAAGGTTTGTCGGTGATAGAAAGTTTTTTAATGCTGGAGGTAAGCGCATATTCCATGGCTTCTCCGGGCTGCATAAAAGGGATAACATCTTGTTGTTCACCCATTTCTATGACCGCGCCCATAAACGCTTTTTGTTGTTTCATCTGGTCCTTCTCCCTGACGTTGATCATCACCGGATTAATCCCCGACTGAGCGGCTTCCTGCTCTTTTTCAGGTGTTTCATTAGGGTTAATGAACTCGTAGACCAGGTTGCCACCGGAAATATTGGCATATTCCAGCAACAAATCCTTAAAATCAAGCCTGGTTTGTGCTATGTTAGGGGGCAGGTTTTCTGAAAAATAGGCTTTCACCGTTACCGGCTCCAGCAGGTCTTCGACGATATCTTCCGTTGCCTGGCTAAGGGTATATCTTTTATTTTCGGTAAAATCCAGACGTACAAAATAGTCGTTGGACAAAATATTAATTAGTAAAAGTATCCCGATAACTAAGATAACAGAGTTATAGTATGACTTTTTGGTTCTCATAATTAACTGTTGGTTAAATTTCGTTTAGCCAGATTCAATTCTGCCAGTAGAATGCCAATAACCACAATACTGGCGAAATAGACAAGATCTTTGGTATCTATCACACCCCTGGACAAGGAGTCGAAATGAACCGACAAGCTCAATGTATAAAACAACTGTCCCAGGAAGCCTGTAAAGTTGCCTGCCAAAACGTTGAAGATGAGGTGAAGGAATAGTCCGATGAATAAGGCCAGCAGGAACGCGACAATCTGATTGTTAGTGATACTACTGGTAAACAGCCCGATACTCACGTACGCAGCACTCATCAGCAAAAGCCCGAGGTAGCCACACCAAACAGCGCCATGGTCGATATTCCCAATGCTGGCAACGGTAAAATAATAGGGTAAAGTAAAAGCCAGTGCGATGACTACCAATAACAAGCACGCCAAAAACTTGCCTAGTATCACCTGCCGGTCTGACACCGCTTTGGTGAGTAACAGTTCGATGGTTCCGGTCTTTTTTTCCTCTGCCAGCATCCGCATGGTGATGGCTGGTATAAAAAAGAAAAGTGTCCAGAAAGCTATGTTAAAAAAACTTTGCAGGCTGGCCTGGCCAACCAAAAAAATGTCTGTTCCATATAGCCAGGTAAAAAAACCGCTAAAGCCTAGAAACAAGATTAATATAATGTACGCGATTAACGAATCAAAAAAAGATTGTAGTTCTCTCTTGGTAATGATCCAAATTGATTTCATGATTAATCTGATTTTGTTTTAAGGGATTGAATAGGAAAGGATAAAAATTTAACCTGTAATCAAAAATCTATTTCGTAGTCAAATCCCGGAAGATGTCTTCAAGCTTTGTTTCCTCCGGGGTTAGCTCTGTGATAACCCAATTGTTTTTTACACACAGATTGAAAACTTCCCTTTTAGCCGACATTTCGGTTTTGCTCTGCACTTCAAAACGGTTATCTTCCAAACGTTCCACCGCAGCCACAGAAGGCAGGATCTTCAATGCTTTTTCAATAACTTCCGAGTCCCCGTCTTCTATGGTGGTTACAAGCAATTCCTGGCCCTGCGCCTGTTTCCTCAAATGGTCGGCGGTGCCGTCTGCTACGATTTTGCCATTGTTAATGATTAAAATCCTGTCACAGGTCGCCTCTACCTCAGGCAGAATGTGTGTACTTAAAATAACAGTTTTTTGTTTGCCAATCTCCCGGATCAGTTTCCGTATCTCGACAATCTGGTTGGGGTCCAGGCCGGTAGTAGGTTCGTCAAGGATAAGGATTTCAGGGTTGTGTATCATCGCCTGGGCCAGCCCTACCCTTTGCCGGAAGCCTTTTGATAATTCGGCAATTTTTTTGTGTTTTTCAGCATTTAAACCACATAGTTTTACCATTTCCTTCACTCTGCCAGGAATCTGGTGTGCCGGAACACCCTGCAGGGCGGCGGAAAACTCCAGGTAATCTAAAACAGCCATATCCAAATACAGAGGATTATGTTCCGGTAAATAGCCGATATGTCTTCTCAACCTTTCTCCGTTTGATCTTACCGAATCCCCTCCGATTGTAATATCCCCATTATCTACGGCAATGTAATTGGTAATCATCTTCATAGTGGTGGTTTTTCCGGCACCGTTTGGTCCGAGGAAACCGAGGATTTCACCAGTTTTAACCTCAAAGGAAATATTGTCAACTGCTTTTTGGGGACCGTAGTTCTTAGTTAAATTATCGATCTTAATATCCATTTACAGTCTCAGAAATTAAAAAAGTTAACGAAAGATTTTTCTGCGGATGCAATTATAGAAAATTATCACAATTATTAGAAATTTTATCCCAGAAGTTGTTCCCTTACATGCAAGATAACGTTATTCATCCAATCAAATACGCGGAAGCTCCCAACCATTATTATATTTGACACCCACCATTGCACTGGCACTTTTATCTTTCTTGAATTTGCCATTGGCCTCGTCCCAATAAACCTTTCTGCCGGTTTTATAGGCGATGTTTCCCATCTGGGCATTGATGGCCGCCAGACTACCGGATGCTATTGGGGTATTCAGTATCGAAGGATCGTTTGCTTTTATCGCAGCAACAAAGTTTTGCGTATGGTAATCCAGATAATTAGCACCTTTGGGCCTTTCAAAGGCCTCGATTGGCGCCATTTTACCTTCCTCGGTTTTACCATAAACTCTGGCTTTCTTTTCAACCAATACCTCATAACCACCTCGGTTAACCACCAGTGTGCCGTTGTTCCCTATAAAGGCAATGCCTTCTCTTCTTCCATAGGGGCCATTATCAATACCCGTCGCATGTTCCCACAACATGTTAAAGTCATTGTACTGGAATAAAGCCTGCAAAGTGTCCGGAGTTTCAGAGGCATCATCCGGATAGGCGAGCTTACCGCCCGTAGCCATGACTGAAACAGGTGAAACAGCCTTCATTACCCATAACGCGATGTCGATTTCATGGACACCCCAATCAGTCATCAGTCCCCCTGCGTAATCCCAGAACCAGCGAAAATTAAAATGAAAACGATTTTGATTGAAAGCTCTTTTAGGGGCAGGGCCTAACCAGAAATCATAATTCACACCTTCGGGCACCGGTGAATCGGGTAATACAGGTACAGGTTTCATCCACCCCTGATAAGCCCATACTTTCACCAACCTTATTTTACCAAGTACGCCGTACTGAACTATTTCCAGTGCTTTTTTGTAATGGACACCGCTGCGTTGCCATTGCCCCACCTGTACTACCTTTCCCGTTTTTTGAGCTGCCTCAACCATGATCTTGCATTCTTCAATAGAATTGGCAAGGGGTTTTTCAACGTACACATGTTTGCCGCTTTGTACGGCATCGACCATCATCTTGCAATGCCAATGGTCAGGACTGCCGATGATTACCGCATCAATATCCGGATTACTTAACAAATTCCGGTAGTCTTCATAGATCTCAGGTTTGTTTTCCCTGAACTCTTTGTAATGCTCTACACGCTCCTTAATGACATTCTTATCCACATCACTGATAGCTACCAGGTCGATGTCGTCCATCTTAAGCATCGACCTGGTATTTGACCAACCCATCCCTTTACATCCTATTACACCTATTTGCAATTTATCATTGGGAGATATGTAGCGTTTATATCGGGAGTCCCCCATCAATGAAGGACCTGCTAATAAGCCCCCAGCCATTATAGCTGATGCACGTTTTGTAAAGTTTCTTCTTTTCATATGTAAAATTTAAGGTTAATCTACAAACCAGACCTGTATGCCCTCCTAAATATCCCCAAAATATACGATAAATTATGAACAAACTCACAATAACTACCACCCGTATTTCGATCCCGGATCCTTGTCCCGATACTTGTTGCCTCCCCGTTCCAATATTGCTTAGCTTTATCTCCGGCCGGCTACATGAACCCGTCGAAGAGGGTAGGATATTTATGTTTTTGGATTTCCTTTCCTTCCTACTATACAGGAAAAATAAGCAATAGTGGAGGCAACAGTAACGGTAGCCTGGGCTCTTATTGTTGCTGTTGCTCAATCTGTTGCCCTCACTGTTCGAACCATTCGGGCACATCGCCCCTTTTCGACCCATCGCAGGACGCCAGCCAGATCCTTTGAGCCCCAGTCAAGCATACTCCCTTTAAAGGCCTTGATATCACCATGCAGTGACTCCCCTATGCCCCTTTAGTCAAACGTGACCGTATGATAACCGTTTTCCTTCAGATATTTGGCAATGCTTTTATAATAACCTTTGTTAGCGCCTGTGGCCGACCCTATGACCACACTACCCTTGGTTTCCGCCGGACTTTCAAAAACGTGAGCTGAAAGTTCATAGCCATCAGTGGCTGGTATTTTTACTTTTTCGAATTCCATTTGTTTTAGGCTTTTGATTTCATTACAGGCTTTTGAGTACCTATACGATAGAATTAAGGGTTGATCTTGTGCTAAAGGAATTTTTTGTTTGGAGAAAAGGATTTTTTTCTGAGCAGGTCATAGCATGATACAAAGTCATACCATAACTTTCATCCAATTCGTCAAATAGCTGTTAAAAGATCGTTTTGATTCATTCATTAACTGTTGCCATTAATCCAAATAATCCCGATATTATTGCTGTCAAATATAACCGGGTTTTTTAATCACTCAAAACACTATTTTTTTATTGAGTTCATTCGGTTGTAAAAAAACTGGCACGCTTCAACTTTGATTGAAGTAAGAATAAATTTCCCCCAATTATAAGTATAAGAAAGCACTGTATTGTGAGCAGTGAGAGATGTAAAGCCTTCGGAAAGGTAAGACTGAATTCCTATAAAAAACGAAACCCGGAAGTTTGACATTGTCAGGGACGACCGGGAATAAGATGAACAGATATAAAATATTAAATGATTAAAAAAAAGAAAATTTAAATGAAATATTCAGAATTTGAAAAAGTAAAAAGAGGACCATCTCACAGATGGTCCATCTACTATCCACTATCCCATACAACTCAAATCTCCTTTTTAGCCAGATAAAAGTCCACTCGCTCAATAGAGTCGTCAGCCAGCCTTTCCTCCATTTCGTCCAGCGTTTTCGGAGGAGGTACAATTACCTTGTCCCCTTTCTTCCAGTCCAGCGGCATAGCTACTCCATGTTCATCTGAGGTTTGGAGTGCTTCCAAAGCCCTCAGTATCTCATCCATGTTCCTGCCGACATTCAACGGATAATACATGATCAGCCTTATCTTTTTAGATGGATCGATAAAAAATACCGCTCTTACGGCAGCCGTTTCACTTTCATTAGGTTGTAGCATGCCATATAACTTGGATACTTTCATATCCAAATCCGCAATGATGGGGAAATCAAAATATATCCCCGTATTCTTTCTCACATTGTTTACCCATCCCAAATGGGCATGAATGCTATCGATACTCAATCCTATCAGCTCCGTATTCAACGCCTCAAATTCAGACTTTCTCTGGGCAAACCCACTCATTTCAGTGGTGCAAACCGGCGTAAAATCCGCCGGATGTGAAAACATTATAATCCATTTTTCTTTGGCAAATTCACTGAATTTGACCGGTCCTTTGGTGGTCATGGCTTCAAAGTCAGGTGCCGGATCACCGATCTTCGGCATTTGTGTTACATTCATCTCTGCTGTTTCCATTTTTATCAAGATTGTTTTGTTTTAAATTATGGTGCAATTAACTTATTCTCTCTATCATTTTCGGTAACATTTGTTACATAGAATAGGAATAAAAATGGTACTATTGCAGTGAGATTGGGAGATAGAAATTTATAGAAAAATCTTATAATCTGACAGCGAAAAATGGAAGTAGAAATATTGGCACGCATACAGTTTGCGTTTACCGTTGCATTTCACTATATCTACCCGCCACTTAGTATAGGACTGGGATTAGTGATGGTCTTCATGGAAGGCATGTTTTTGCGCACCAAGGATCCCGATTACGAACGATTGGCCAGGTTTTGGACCAAAATTTTTGCCCTCACTTTCGGCATTGGGGTTGCCACAGGCATTGTTATGGAATTCGAGTTTGGCACCAACTGGGCCACTTATTCCAGGTATGTAGGAGATATTTTCGGCAGTGCCCTGGCGGCAGAAGGTATCTTTGCTTTTGCTTTGGAAAGCGGTTTTCTGGGTATCCTGCTTTTCGGATGGAACAGGGTTAGCCCTAAAGTGCATTTCATCGCCACCTTGGGCGTTTGGTTAGGCTCTATGTTTTCCGCTGTTTGGATTGTCGTGGCTAATTCGTGGCAACAAACACCTGCCGGCTATCATATTGTAGGCGAAGGGATGGAGTCAAGGGCTGAGATCACTGATTTCTGGGCCATGGTATTTAATCCTTCCAGCATGGACAGGCTCACCCATGTCTGGATTGGGGCTTTTCTGGCCGGAGCATTTCTGATATTAAGTGTACATGCTTATTACCTGTTGAAAGGAAGGCACATCGAGGTATCTAAAAAGGCCTTCAGCATTGCTCTGGTGGTAGCCACCCTTTCTTCGCTTTCTCAATTATTTACCGGGCACAGGTCGGCAGAAGGAGTCGCTGAGAACCAACCGGCCAAACTAGCTGCACTTGAAGGGCATTTCGACAGTCTGGCGGTAGCGGATATGTATCTCTTTGGCTGGGTAGATAAAAAAAACCAGGAGGTAACCGGAATTAAGATTCCAGGCGGCCTGTCTTTCCTGCTTCACTACGATCCGGAAACCCCGGTTACTGGCCTGAATGCATTTCCGGAGGATGAAAGACCCACTGCTTTAAATGCCATATTTCAGTTTTATCACATCATGGTTGCCATTGGTATGGCATTAATAGTACTCACCTTATATGCCAGCTTTCAATGGTGGCGCGGTAAGCTGTTCGATCAAAAGTGGCTGCTCTGGGTTTTTGTATTTGCCGTTATACTTCCCCAAATTGCCAACCAGGTGGGGTGGTATGCCGCGGAGATGGGACGGCAACCATGGGTCGTATACGGCTTGTTACGGACATCTGATGCACTTTCTAAAGTGGTAACTGCCAATCAGGTGTTGTTTTCATTGATACTATTCGCTGTCATTTATACCTTGTTGCTGGCCTTGTTCATTTACCTGCTGAACAAGAAGATCAAACATGGTCCCGGAGAAGGAGCCATGATAGATCAACGGCCATTGCAAAAAGAAATAGCCAAAGTCATTCAACCCTAAAGACAAAAAGCATGGATACATTTTTGGGAATTGATTATCCTACCTGGTGGTACCTGGTTTTAGGAGCGGTTTTCACAGGATACGCTATACTGGATGGCTTTGATCTTGGAGCGGGGGCTTGGCATTTGTTTTTTAAAAAAGAAGAAAGCCGGAGAATAGCCCTGAATGCTGTCGGTCCTGTCTGGGACGGCAACGAAGTGTGGCTGGTGATTGGCGGAGGGTCCTTGTTCGCTGGATTTCCTGTGGTTTATGCATCTGTTTTTTCGGCTATGTACATTCCATTTATGTTGTTTCTGGCATGTCTCATCTTCAGGGCCGTCTCGATAGAATTTAGAAGCAAAGAACCCATGAAATGGTGGAGAAAGCTATGGGACATATCATACTGTGTATCCAGCACCATGCTGGCAATGCTTCTGGGAATTGTGCTGGGAAATGTTCTTCAAGGAATGGCCATCGGCCCGGACAAGGAATTTGATGGTAACTGGCTGGGTTTTATCAACCCCTACGCGATCATGGTGGGCATTTCAACGCTTGCGTTGTTCATGATGCATGGCGCCATTTACCTGATAATGAAAACCGAAGGCAGGTTATTTGCCCGTATGATCGTGCAGGCAAAAAGGGCCATCATATTCTTTCTGGTAAGTTTCGGCATCACTACCATATTTACACTGATTTATTTTCCGCATCTGTCCGACCGTTTTAAGGAAAATCCCGTGTTTTTCATTATTCCCCTCATAGCCTTCCTGAGTATGGCCAATATTCCCAGGCTCCTGACCAAACGGAAGTACTGGTATGCATTTGTTTTCTCATCAATTACTGTAGCCATGCTCCTTATCATTGTGGCTTTCGAGTTGTATCCCACCATTATCATTTCGACATCCGATCCGGCTAACAGCCTGACCATATACAATGCCAGCTCGTCAATGAAATCATTGGGTATCATGCTTACCATAGCTGCCATTGGGGCTCCGCTCGTTGCCATCTATACCGGATTTGTTTTCTGGACCTTCAAGGGTAAAGTGAAGATGGACGAGATGAGTTACTGAGATATCGCAGCGACCCTGAACAGGCTAAAAACCTGATTTGTGTAGCATAGGATAATGTGTTTTATAAAGTCAGATATAAGTTGGTTGTCTGAAACCTAATAAGCTGTAAAGAGCTGTAAAGGCATTTTTAGCGCATGTGCAGTTGAATAAAAAGATGACTTGTATCATTAGAATAAACATTTGATTTTCCTTAGTTTAATAAAAATTTTTGTACCATTTCCATAATGTTAGTAGAAAATGAATAGAATATTAGTACCCCTGATTATAGGTATGTTCCTGGCAATAGGCTGTAAAAATGAGAAAAACCAACATAATGAGCGCAATTTCCTCTCACCGGGACAACCAAAGGGGGCTGCTAATATAGCGTACAAATGGGGGAAAATGGCCCTTGAAGCCACCGCCAATGATACCGAAAGGTTTACGCCAAGACCCACTGTCACCTCCCGTTACCTGGGGTTGATTTTCGTTGCTGTTTTTGATGCCTGGTCCAGGTACGATAAAAAAGCGATCCCTGTTTATCTGACCACCGTAGCCAGAAGGCCGGAAAGTGAACATACGGTAAAAAATAAAGAAATTGCCATCAGCTATGCGGCATTCCGGGCCCTGAATGAATATTACTATTCTGACAAAGCATCTTTTGAAAGATTTATGGTGGAATTGGGGTTTGATCCGGCCAATACATCATTGGATCCGAATACGCCGGAAGGCATTGGCAACCTCGCCGCCAGGGACGTAATAGCGGCAAGAAAGGGCGACGGGGCCAATCAGTATGGGGAAGAAGCTGGTTCTAACGAACAACCCTATTTCAATTACGTAGGCTACGAGCCCGTCAACTCGGCAGATAAAAACATAGATCCGAACCGGTGGCAACCTAAGTATTTTTCAGATGGTGAGGGCGGTAAATTTGCCCCGGGATGCCTGACGCCTTTCTGGGACAAAGTGAAACCGGTAGCCTTAAAATCGGCCGATCAGTTCAGGCCCGGACCACCGCCTATGATTGGTTCGGAGCAACTTCAGCAAGAGGTGGAAGAAGTAATAGCGCTGCAAGCCACCTTAACTGATAAACAAAAGGCCCTGGTGGAGTTTATGCGGGACGGTCCCCAGTCGGTGCAACAAGCCGGGCACTGGTTGAAATTTGCCCAGGATGTCTCAATAAGGGACCATCATACACTGGATCAGGACGTAAAGATGTACTTTTTTAATCAGGTTACCGCCATGGATGCTTTTATCGCCTCATGGGATTCAAAAATGTATTATGATTATGCAAGGCCCTATGCATTGGTTCATCAATACTTTGAAGACCAGGTGATCGAGGCCTGGGGAGGGCCAGGAAAGGGAATGATAGCGATGAAAGGGCAACAATGGAGACCTTATTCCCCTGAAACGTTTCTTTGCCCCCCTTTTCCCAGCTATGTATCAGGGCATAGTTGCGTAAGTGGTGCCTGTGGTGAGGCACTCAGGCTTTTTACAGGTAACGACGAATTTGGAGTAAAAGTGGAACTGGTGGCCGGTGCTCTTACAGAACCGGAAAACCTTGGAGAAAAGGTCATACTTGAATTCCCCACATTTACAGAGACTGCCGATATGGCGGGTATCTCACGGGTTCTGGGAGGTTACCATATTCAGTCTGATAACATTGCAGGCCTGGAGTTAGGAAGAGATGTAGCCCGTGAGGTATGGAAATTCTATAAGAAACATCTCGGGGAAGGATAGGTAAAACAGCGGTTACTACCCTGTACTTTCGGGGAGCATTCTGAAATCATCCGTTATAGTAAATTTGCCTTCCAGTTGGTATTTCCACCTTTGCAATAAGGGTTGTTCCAACGCCTGTTCCCGGTATTCGTCGGGTGACATGATGGGGATACCATGCACGATAGGATAGTACCTTTTACAGGTGCGGCATGTTAGAATGCCCTCGATGATACTTTTCTCAGGGCCATTTTTATATACCTGTATTTGTAATTCCTGCTTGTCAAAAGGACATGCCAGTTTGTTAATCAATGATGCTTTCATATTCTAAACTCATTTTCCGATTCATATACTGTCAAAATAAATTTCTTTTATTGTAAATCAGTGGTAAAAAAGGCACCAAAATGTCCCCATTTGCTCCAATAGTTATAACGCTTTCACTGATTTTCAAACCCTGCCAACACCTGTCGATACTGGTAAGCCGCGATAGACGGGTTACGTGCTTTAAGAATACCTGAAATAACCGCTACCCCGTCAACACCTAACGGAAGAACCTTGTCCAGATTCCCATGGTCGATACCTCCGGAAGCAAAAATCGGTATAGAAGTGATCTGCCTGGCTTTGAGAATAGTCTCAGGCAGAACAATTTCACAACTTCCCGCTGATTCGGAAGGAAACAGGGCGCAAAAGGAAATGTAACTAAATTGCTGTTCTGCGGCCAGCCGGACTTTTTCCAGATCATTACCACAGGTTAAACCGGTTATCAGTGATGTATCGATTTCTTTTTTGACCGTCTGCCAATTAGCAGGGATTTGGTCGAAGTGCACACCATCTATGGGGGTGCGGCTGAGCCATTCCCAGGCTTCGTGAATTAATACCGGAATGTTATGCTGGTGTGCCATGTCACACACTGTATGAATAAACGCCTCCTTTTGATGCCCTGGCAGCCAGTGATTCCAGATTTGCACCATGTCGACCCCTCCCTTAATGGCCTGTTCCAGCTTTGGCAATATGCCGGGTATGCACGGATCCACCACAAGATAAAGCCCTTTCAACTCATATTTTATCATGATACTTTTAATTCATAACTTTCTTATTTCAATCCTTTTTTAAAAGCAAGGAAAAACGCTTTCCAGTATGGATCAGTACCTGGATGTTTCAATGGCTTTCCGGATGAGCCTTGCAACAAATACTGTCCATAGTCCTTTTCCATCATCCTGCCGATGATCGCCGCCTTCATTCCTTTGGTTTGGAGATGGGTAACGATACTGGCTGCTTTTCCGGGATGGGCTGTAATGATCAATGCCCCTGCCCCTACGCTAAAGAGCGGGTCAATGCCAAAGTAACCGCACACTTGTTGTTGTGCGTGGCCCACAGGAATTTTTTCCACCTCCACTTCCACGCCACATGCCGAGGCTGATGAAAGCTCGTGAATGGCCCCCAATACTCCCCCTTCTGTTACATCATGAATGGCTGTAACACCCTGTCGGTGCCGGCCAATTTCCACCGCCGCCAGACTTTCCTCCACTGAGGTAGTCTCATAAAACAGGTCACAGGCAGCCTGATAGACCTCTGCTCCACAAGCATCCTTTACTGTTTTGGGAAAGCTCAGGGCCAGTATAGATGAAGATATAATGGCTGATTCCTTGGTCACAATGAGCACATCGCCGGGATTGGCCCCTTTGCTGGTAAGTATTTCATCAAATGGGGCTACCGTAATCATGGTACCACCACCGGCTATGGTGGATTGCTGCCCTTCTATCTGCCCTGTATGACCACCGGTAATGGCTATTCCCGATGCTTCACAAAACGCATGAATATATTGCCAGTATATTTCAAAATCCCTCACCTTCAACCAGGGGGGCAGGTTGAGGACAAACTGCGCATATCTGGCGGCAAAACCGGTGGTCGCCATATCATTGGCCATCAATTGTACCGACAGCCATGCCGACTCCCGCAATCCCAGCGTGGGGATCAGCGAAAGCGGATCGCTTGTCATGGCCATAGCCAACCCATTGGGTAATTTCACAACAGATACATCCACGCCATATTCAGGGCCTACCTTTACTTCTTGCCTGTTCGCCCCCAGGCCAGGATATATCAGGGTCTTAAAGAATTCGTCATCTACTTTACCTGCTTCCGGAAACGATGCCATGTCAGTAGCTATCTATTTTTTTTACATACAATCCAAAAAAATCACCATAAGGAAGGTGCCATTCCTGAACAGGAAACCACTTGGGCAGACCGGTGCATGTCCACTTGATCATATATTTTTCTCCGGCTAATGCCTTTTCAATGAGACCTGTAAGTTTAGCAGGCGTATAAAATCTTGCGGAAATGTAAAATGGGTTTTTCCCAAAAAGCTGCTGGGCCCTTCTGCGTATCAATTTAGGGGAGTTACGGTTCATCATGCCAAACACGATTCCATGTCTCCCCACCCGGGCAGCTTCCCGGATCACTTTTACCGGATCGCGATAGTATTCAAAAGTGGTAATGAAAGCTACGGCATCAAAAGTATTATCTTTGAAAGGCATGTGATGAGAATCACCCATAACCAAATCCCCATCAAAAAAATGCGCACCCTGTGCCAGCATAAAAGGGGAAATATCACCCCCTGTGGCCTCAATACCTATCTCCTTCCACCACCGGGTAAAACGGGTGGTACCACAACCGAATTCCAGCAGTGTCTGAATATTTTTATCGCTTCCGATCAGGTCGGCTATTACCTTCTTCTGCCATATTTCAGCGCGTTTATAGCGGCCTTCATACCAAAGCTCGTAAGTGTCGGTATATTGTCTTTGGAAAAACCATTCTTTACGGTTTTGCCATTCTTTTAATTCCGGGGTGATCAGTTCAAAAGCCATGTTACTATCAGTTTAACAAAAAAACCGCATACCCTGATCTTAGAATATGCGGCTTTGCAGACTTAGAACCTTAAAACTGCCACATTCCCTTCGCTGGTATTATCCAGATCAGGTTTCCGGGTATTATCTCAGCCTTTTCCTTCAGGGAAAAAGCACCCCGATGCGTATTTAAAAAAACCACTGAAACGTATGATTACACCTCTCCGGGTAATCTTTTGTGTTTTCAGAGTTGGTGACAAAGATATAAAACATTTTCTTTTAAAGTTGCTTAAAGGTTTTAAATCGGTCTCCGGTTTTAAAAATTTTCATGGTTGAAGTGGTCTTTTAGTCACGGATTACACCGGTCACAATATTGCGGATCTGCTTCTTGTTTTTGGTTGGGGGCGTTTTCTTCTTTGGTGAACTGGCATTTAACGCAAGACCACACATGGGCCAGGGGCAATTGTGTAGGCAACCCGCAAAATCCACATGGCAATCCGGGTTTGGTGCCGGTGACTGCAAAACCCGGTGTACCACACTGCGGGCAACAGGAATTGATTTTATTCACCAATTTCCTGGCTGCTGTTTCAATTACCGCCATCCTGGTTGGGTTATACATCGCGCGCATGTCTGTTTCCAAATAAGCCCTGCCATATTTTGATATAAGTTGTTCGTAGATCTTCTTCAAACTATCCCAGTCCGTTATCCCTTTGTGTATGTCTTCCACATGCTCTTTTTCCATGCGAAGGACCAAACCATGAGAAGGGAAACCTGCCTTTTCGGCAAATTTCAGAAGTTCTTCCTCAGACTTTACTTCCGCCCCATTATAGTTGGTTTCAACACTTAGCTCCCGGGCGGCAATTTCCAGGTCATTTTTTTTGTCCAACAGCATAAGGATCTCATCATCGGCATGTACAAAAAAAATAGCCGGGTGCATGCCAAAGGAGCCCTCACTGGCTATGGCCAGGTCGCAATTGGTTAATGACATGGCCATTTGACATTTATTTCTCAATGTGGTAAAGGGGTCGTCTTTCCGCTCCGTTTCGCCGGTAAAGGTGCCTAAAACATCGGTGTCAAAGTTTTCAGGAACAAAACACTTTACACCAAGGGCCGATTCCACCAAAGGTGCGATGGCTTTTTCCTTTTCATGCTTTGTCGCAATCACCAGCTTTCTATTGGAAAACAGGCTTTTTATCTTGTCGGTGCAATCAGGCATATTTTTATTTCTTGTCATTGATCAGCTAAAAATGTCACCATTCGGTCACTTTGCCGTTGATGTACAGATGCTTAAAAACAGGTTAGCATATCGCCATTGAAAAAATAATTTGCGGACTACCATTCGTTAATTTTTTGTGTTTTCAGCAAATAATTCACAAAATCAAAAATAAGGATCTTTATGATTGTTTCACAGATATTTACAAACTGCCAGTCATTTTCAGGTCGGATTAGCCCATGAAATAATCACTACTATTAGTCAACTAAATTACCTATTGCTGGGGATTGATTCAAAAATTATTGATCATACCTTTGCATTATTTAGATCAATTCTAAATAGCTCTGAGCATGAAAGAATTCTTTGAGATTAAGAAAATGGCTTGTTAGGAAAGCATGAATGACAGGGGTATGGTTTGATTTTCTTCGTAATCAGTTCAGGGTAACTTAAAATGAGAAAAGATCGGTGAGAGGAAAGTTTTAGAATATATGTTTCACAACCCAACTAATAAATTCAGTTTTGTTATTTACAAATGCAGATAGTGACGAAACGCTGGTCAGGCACTTGCGTAAGGGCAGTGAAAAAGCCTTTAAAATTATATTTGACCGCTACTGGGAATATGTTTTTTCAATATGTTATAAAGGTCTTCTGTCCCATGAAGATGCCAAAGAACTTACCCAGGACATATTCAAATCACTTTGGGAACGCCGTACCAAATTAAAGGCTTCTC
Organism: Agaribacillus sp. DX54; assembly: GCF_056858335.1. Classification (NCBI taxonomy): domain Bacteria; kingdom Pseudomonadati; phylum Bacteroidota; class Cytophagia; order Cytophagales; family Splendidivirgaceae; genus Agaribacillus; species Agaribacillus sp. DX54. Next base: position 31,776 of record NZ_JBXEQE010000031.1, on the reverse strand, counting down.
GACCATTGAAACATTATCTGGCACGGGCAGCAAAATTCCAGGTCTATAATTTTTACCGCAATCAAAAGATTAACAAAAAGCATTTTGACCGCTTTTCCCAAAACTTCCTCGAATCTGAAAACACTACGGAGAATAGAATATATTACGGCGAATTGAAAGAACAATTAAATGGTGCCATTGACCGGTTACCTCTCCAATGTAAGACCGTATTTCACCTTAGCAGGGAAGGCAACCTGAGTCACAAACAAATCGCAGAGAAGTTGGATATTTCTATTAAAACCGTAGAATACCACATCAGAAATGCCAGAAGTTATCTGGCTAAAGAACTTCATTTGCATTCTTGAAAATAAAAAAAGAAATTTTGCCTTCGCGACTAGGGTTATGATCTCCTTATGTTATTATATATACAAACACGCATATATATATGGAGGATATTACCCCGGAACTTTTAAAAAAATACTTCAATGGCCAATGTACCGAGGCAGAAAAACGGCAGGTGGTAGCATGGCTTTATTCAAATGAAAGGGACTACTCCGTTGATGACGTATTTAAGGGAATTGACAAAAGGTCACTAAAAACAGATATATGGCAACAAGTTGAGCCTAAGTCGACAAAAGTGGGGTCAAAACGATTTTGGCTTTCTCCTTTAAGAATTGCGGTATCTGCAATCCTGGCTTTTGCAACGATCTACTATGTGTATCGATTCCAGGCTGTCAAGAGCCATGGTGACAGGCCATCCAATACTTCCTACCATGTGACAAAAGCGCTAAGGGGAGAAAAGAAGCGTATGATACTGGAAGACGGGACTATAATTTATCTTAATGTCGATAGTGAACTCAGTGTGCCTGCGCAGTTTAGTGATACAGCCCGTGTCATTTACCTTAGTGGTGAAGCATATCTCGAGGTGGTTCCCGATAGTTCAAGACCTTTTAAGGTGATTACTTCACACACCAATATTTGTGTTTTGGGTACAACTTTCAATGTCCGTGCTTATGCCAATGAAACTACCACAACAGTGGCTGTTTCGGAGGGTAAAGTACGGTTATCGACAAAAAAAGGGGAATCTCTCATTCTTATGAGAAACCAATTAGGTACCTACTCTTCCATGAAGCAGACACTATCCCGAAATAGCACTGCAGCAGCATTGTTTATGGCGTGGAAAGACAACAGGTTGGTTTTTAATGATCAATCATTAGAAGAAATAGCTATAACCCTGGAAAGATGGTTCAATGTGGAGGTAGAAATCAAAAGTAACAGGCAAAAAGTCAATCGCTTTACGGGAAGTTATGAAAGTGTGACATTATCGAGTCTGATAAAAGACATGAGCAAGGTAATGCAATTTGACTATGACCTGAACGAAAACAAATTAACTATTTATTGACATGAAACAACAAACACGCAAGGACTATCATCTCGTTGGCACTGAATGTTGTCGTTTCGGCAGTCGGGCTACATACATAAAATTAATAGATGAAAAAGATTGATATGAAAAAGCAAAGTAACTATTCGTCATAAAACGGCAGATTGTGCCACATGATACTGTGGCACGGATGCCAGAACAAAAGCACCCGGTGTTTCGGTCTCGCAAACTTCACACTGGGCTGAGATTGATAACTCGTATTACCGAATTAACTAACCATCGTTCAAAAGTATGAAATTTTTACCTTTTAAAGGTTTAAAAGTTTTAATTGGAATTTGTCTGCTTGCCATGGCACTGCAGGTTCTCACAGGCCATGCAGTGTGGGGAAATACAAGCGATATCCTCGATAAAAGGATCACCATCCGGGTTGAAAACCTTCCAATCAATGAGGTGTTAAACGCCATTGCCATTCAAGCCGGTTGTTCATTTTCTTATAGCAATACATTGCTCGACAGTAACCGTAAAGTAACCGTCGACTACAATAAAATCCCGTTGAAACATGTACTTTCAGACCTGCTGGGAAGCAAATTGAGCAGTATCTCCGTAGCCGGAAGCAGGGTTTTGCTCCTGGCTGCCGGGGGACAAGTAAAAGGAACAGTGATGGTGGCGCAAGATAAGCGTCCAATTCCCTATGCCACCGTAAAACTGGAAGAAGCAGGCCATGGAACAGCCACCGACGAAGACGGAACTTTTGAAATGAAGATACCTGCTGCAGGAACATGGACCCTTATCGTATCTGCCATAGGGTATGAAACTGCCAGTAAGGTCATTAAAGTTGTGCCGGGCCAAACACTGATGATTTCCATTGCACTGCGGGAAAGTGCTCTGAAAATGAAAGAAGTGGTGGTTACCGCTGACAGAGCGGTTGTTTCCACTGCTACAAGGACCAGTGTACCTATTAAGGATCTACCAATGCCTGTGATGCTCATTGAAGGAAAGCAGTTGGAAATGATGGGCAGCCGAAGGTTAAATGAAGTACTACAGGAGCAAACAGGGCTGGCACTTACGACCGACCCTAGCGGGGCCTCCAATGCACTTGGTTTGCAAGTACAGGGATTTGATGCCTCATACACCATGATAATGATTGATGGTCAGCCACTAATTGGTCGAAACGCAGTGGGAATACTGGATCTCTCACGTATTACAGTGGCCAATATCGAGAGGATTGAGATTATTAAAGGTACTTCCTCAGCTATGTATGGCAGTGATGCGCTGGCAGGAGTTGTGAACATTGTCACCAAAGGACAGCATAGCCGGGGAACAAAAGGCATAGCTTCACTACGGTATGGCACCTACAATACATGGGATGCCACCCTGGACGGTGGCACGACGTTACCAGGAAACCAGGTATCCGCATCTGTCTCAGCCAACTATTACAGCACTGACGGCTTCGATGCCGACCCCACAACTCCTGGCAACACCCTCCCTCCTTTTCATAGCTATTCTTTGCAGGGAAAACTCAACTATCATGTCTTTACTTCCGGTTCCCTGACAACATCAGTACGTTATGCTTCCCGCAACCAGCGCAACCGGTACGACCTCGACCGGTTAGGACAACGCGAAGATACCAACATAGAACGGGATCTGATAGTCACTGGCATGTTACAAAACACCCTTGGGAAAAAAACAGCACTGAATACCCAATATTATTTCACCCGGTACAACGCTACAACAACCAATGTGGATTTCCCAAGCGGGGAAATCATCAACCAAAACAACTTTGTTCAATCCTTTCACCGTTTTGAGTCCTTTGCCAATCATGACATGGCCGCCAACCTGAAATTAACGACAGGTATCGGTGGCAACAGTGAAATCCTTCAGGCCTCCCGCTATGGCGATCAAAGGCAAATGAACAATGGTTTTGCTTACCTTCAAGCTGATTACACCCCTGTAGAAAAGCTTGGCTTACTGGCTGGAATGCGGTATGATGTTCACAATATTTACGGCTGGCAAATCAGTCCCCGGATGGGTATACGCTACACGGTCAATGATTGGCTTACGCTAAAAGGCACAGCAGGAACCGGCTTCAAAGCACCCAGTTTTCAACAATTGTACTTGTCATTTACCAATCCGGGGGCGGGTTATACTGTGCTGGGGGCAGCTGTGTTTGAAAGTGAAATGGACCGTATGCAGGAAGCAGGCGAAATTAACGCTGTATATCCTATCTCCGAAGAAATCGGCAATCTCGAGGCCGAACATTCCGCTTCATTCAATGCCGGCTTTGTACTTACGCCCTCTCCGGCATTTTCATTGGAAGCCAATGTTTTTCATAACAATATACGCAACATGATTTTTGAGGAATTGGTGGCGATGAAACAAAATGGCTCCCAGGTATTTTCTTACCGCAATATCGAAGAGGCTTTTACCCAGGGATTGGAAACCAACATACATTGGAAATTATCGGATGATCTGGGGTTTTCAGCAGGGTACCAATTACTTTTTGCCAAAGACAAGGGAGTTATCGATGAAATCAAAGCAGAAAACAAGCAGGTGCGCACACGGGAAGGCCGGAGCCGGACCGCAACACCTTCAGACTACTTCAACCTGTCTAACCGGTCACGTCACATGGCCAACGCCAAGCTGTTTTATGAATATAAACCCTTATGGATGAGTGCCAGCCTCAGGGCCAATTACCGTGGCAGGTACGGACTGGGCGATCGCAACTTCCCCAATAATTTCATCGACCCGTATGACCTGTTTGTCGAAGGCTATACATTACTTAACGCTACTGTGGAAAAGCAGTTTTTCCAAAAACAATTAAGTGTACAGTTAATCTGTGACAATATAACCGATTACAACAATCACCTGATCCCTAACCTGCCCGGAAGACAATTTCTGGTGGCATTGTCCTGGAGATTCGGTGTATTAAACAATCGTCAGAATGAATAAAAACCATAAAATGAATAATGAAGCCAAGATGATAAAAAACCACCGGCCAACCAGTGCTTGTCGGCATTTAGGCCTGATCCTTTTACTGCCGGTGTGGATGACAGTTTTTACAGCTTGTTCAGAAGATGAAGATATACAGCCCCGGGAGGTAGAATTAACACCGATTGATGACTATACCAGTATAGATGAAGCCAGCGGGGTAATTCACATCCGGAACCTGCCCGGTTCTGTCGGTAACACTTTTAGTTCCGGACATGTACCCGTGTTTTTTAATCTGGAAAACCATAAGATCATCAATCCTTATGATGATGAAGACATACTGAAGGAGCTGCCGGATGAAAGGAAAAAAAGCAATGACTGGGATATCGCTTTTACTAGCATTTATAACTCCTATATCACTATTAATAACGGCAGTATGGAAGATAGTCCCGGCTTTGGTGGCCAGGGTCTGGGCAAAATGATCGTTATAGACGCCTTGTTTGACGAGGTAGACCAGGCGCCCTCAAACGAAGAATTTGACGCTTTCATGGCAGAACAAGCAGCGGCCGGATGGGAGGATTTTCCTCCCGGGGATAAAGGCTGGTATTTCTACAGCCTGGACAGCCATGTCATGTCGGCCATTACCGGGGTTACGATTGTTGTCCGGACGGCAGACGGCCGCTATGCAAAAATAGAAATGCAGTCGCTGTACCTCGATAGTCCTGACAATCCGACGGTAAATACGCCTGCGCCCTACTTTACTTTTCGATACTACCTGCAAAGTGACGGCAGCCGGAACCTTGCAACCCGACAATAGATTTTTATAACACTGAATAACAAAACGATGATTAGTATAACCATTAAAAAGGCAACAAAAAAAGCACACCTCGATCTGGAGAAAAAAGTGATTCGCCAACTAAAAGCCATTCGCAACGAACAGGATTATGCAGATTTCCTGAGTTATTTCTATGCTTATTTCAGCCACCTGGAAAAAGCCCTGGGCCCGTTTATCGACGAATCGTCGATACCTTATTATAACGAAAGGCGCAATGCAACCTACCTTAAAAGAGACCTGGAAACCATTGGCTATGAAAACGGCAGCCTGCCCGGTACCGTTGTTCCGGATATTCATAATCATCTTGAAGCCCTGGGTGCCCTGTATGTGATGGAAGGTTCTGTTATGGGAGGACAGATTATTGTCAAAATACTGGAAAAACAAGGTATCACCAGGGGAGTCTCTTTCTTTTCCGGTTACGGCGAGCATACTGAAAAAAAGTGGACGGCTTTCACAAAAGCCATGGACGAACAAGTCACCGGAGAAGCGCAAAAGGCCACCGTAATCCGGGCAGCCAATGAGACTTTTGCTTGTTTCGCGAAGGTATTTGACCACAGAGATGAAATACTCCATGATTAACAGATAACAGGTGAAATAATAGCTGACAACAAATGAAACAAGAAATGAAAGCAACTAATTATAATTGGATATACATTCTTGTGATTGCCATTTTTGGCTTAATGGTGACAACCGGATGCTCCGAAGAGGATGATCCGCTTCCAGCCATCGAAGATCCCAATACTGAAGAGCCTGATGCAGAAGAACCAGATGAGGAAGAGGGAGATCTTTTTTACCAACTGATACGGATAGAAAACTTAGCTACTGATGGTTCCTCAGAACAGGATGCTAACCCTACTACACCCAGGCCGGCATTCTTTTTTAGTCTGGAAGATTCGACATTAGTACCTGAACTGTATCAAAAAACCAATAGATGGGATCTCGCCTTTGGTAATTTATACAACAGCTTCCTTTCTGGTAACAACGGTGATGACAGAAACAACCACGGCTATGGTGCCAATGGTATTGGAGGCATTTGTATACTGGAACAAAATTTCGACGATGTAACAGCCATTCCTCCGCCAGAACAGTTCAACACCGTCAGAGATCAGATAGGTACCGATGATTCCGGAGATTTTGGAAATGGAATAGGTTGGTACTTGTACGATTTCGGAGGCACTATCATGGGGGATGGCAGTTATGAAAAACAACATGTGGCTTATGCCCTGCAGGATACACGTACGGTAATAGTACGCACAGCGAAGGGAAACTTTGCCAAGATAAGAATGATCAGTTGCTATAAAGATGCCTTTACACCCGAAGAGTGGTTCCGCGATACACCGCACATGTATTTCACCTTTGAATATGTGCTGGTTCCCGCCGGCAGTACAAAATTTGAGATTAGATCCTAAAATGCCTTACCACTCTCCAGAACCATTTTTGATACCTGATAAACAGTTCTTTAAAGTGCAGGTTTAAATGCACAAAAACGACATTGAATAGGAAGATCAATATTTATTAATACAATTAAAAATGAAACGAAAACTATTGCCTTACATAGCTTTACTCACAATGGTGACTTTTTTAGGAGCCTGTACAGATGAAGTGGAAAACCTGATCGAACGCAAGGCTGACCCGGTGTTTGATACACTTACTGTACTTCCCAATAAACGTATCCTGGAATACAGCGTGGAAAATACCCCTGAGGTTATATACAGTTCCATCGATGACAACGAACGGACCATTACGGTATACCTGCCTCATTACTACTTATTGAGAGTTATAGACCCATTGATATCCCTTCCTGAAGGCACCACCATATCTCCCGATGATGATGAGTTGGTGCCTGTTTTTAGTGAAGAGCCTTTCGTATATACAGTATCAACGCCAGATCGGGAAGATGCACATTACACAGTGCTTCCCATCATCCAACAGCCTGAGATCATCATGGATGAATTATCTACAGCCGAAGATACAACAGTTTACCTGTTTCCAAGTTCCAACGGTATAACAATTACAGGGGCGAATTTCATACCGAATTTGAATATCACCAGCACTTATTTAATTGATGAGGATGAAAATGAATGGCCATTTGGAGTTGCTGCTGGTCAGGAACTTATCTGGAGGAGCAATTTTATCAATTACCCTGCACCGACAAGTGACTTCACTGAAGGGATTTATTGGGTTGAAATGCGTGCCTATGCTTTGACAACACGCATGAAATATCCTATATACTTAAAAAGAAATTAATCCTTTACAGGCAACAGGAGTTCAGGTACATGAATGAGCCAGTTACTGTAAAATGAAAAAGACCAAAACATAACCCGGACTGCCTTCTTAAAGGCAAAATCAATCTAACTTAATTAAACATTTAAAACCAACAAAAATGAAAGAAATCAATATATTCAATAAGTTGATGGCCTTGCTATTCCTGATTGGATTCATGGCTATTACTTCCTGTGAAGAGCGGGAAGAGATTAACCCTTCTCCAAGTATAGAAGATGGAAGTTTTGACCTGGAAGTCATTGGAGAATCGACCGGTACCCTCAGTTGTACTGGCAATAATAATGTAACATTGAATGGAACAATTCCGCTGGCTGGCCCAGCTGCAGGACAGTATTGCCCCGCAGGAAGGTTAACCTACCAGCTTTGTGGTACGGCACCTACCCTGGGATTTGAAGGGCAGTTTAATTCCTTTATCCGTCCACTGACCGGTGGGTGGTTCATAGGTACGATTCCGCTGTCACAATATAACAATAGTTGGTCAACCATGACATTCACGACTGAAGCTAGTAATCCGGGTACATCTCCTAGTGGGATATGTGGACCTCAGAGCGGTAGCAGCGCGTTTGCTACACCACCTACTAACGTTGTGGGACTTGACGGATCAATCTTTGTTCCTGGACCTGGTGGAGGGACCAATGATTTTGGAGTGGGTTATTATAATTATGCTCTGGACCCCAATACTCCGAATGTTATTCGTGCTGTTGTGGTTTGGAGAGGTAGTTCAAATACAAACCCTGCCGGAGCCACAGAGGCATACGCTATTCGTGTAGACGCCTTAAATTCTATAGATGGGCCTGACTCCAATGGAGACGGGCAACCGGATTTCTTTACTTCTCAGGTGATATTCGATTACAGGAAAGCCTTGTAAAAGACATCTGAGATACCAGTATATTGCCTGATACAAGGGAGGCAGCCGGGTTTTTCGATGAATGTCCTTCCCAGGCTTAAGACAACAAAATGAATAATTGAAAAAGTATTCAGCAAACGAGCTAGAAACATAGAAAATTTACCTAAAAGTAGAAAATGAAAATGACAAACAAAGCCAGGAAAAGACATATATCTCTGATCACCAGCCTATTGCTCCTAGGAGCAGTAGGATTTATTACCTCCTGTGAAGATGAAGTGATCGATCGCTTTGTCGATATCCCGGGAGATACCATTACCATATCTGGTCTGAATCAGATTATTACTTTTGAAGTGGGAGAATTTAGTGCGGATACGGTGCTGAAAGCCGCTATCAAGGAGGACAGCCTGATTGTATACTGGCCTACCTATAAGCCTGTCCCTGCCAATATATCTCCCACAATCATCATTCCGGAAAACGCTTCCATTGAACCTCCGTCAGGAGAAAGTGTGCCATTCGAAACAGGCACAACTTACAAGGTAACAGCAGAAGACGAAAGCGAAAGGCAATATATTCTAAAGGTAGTCTTGTATCAACCGGAGCCTTGGTATGGATTAAATATTGTTCAAAGTAATGACTTAAGATTTATTGAAATATTTGACAGACAGGAAAATATATTGTTATTACTCGGTGACTTCTTCATTCCCGATACTACACAAACAAAGATGTACATTACAAACCTGGAGAACCAAAAAGAAACTCAGTTAGAAATAACCAAAATTAGAATTGATGAAATACGGGTTAAAATTCCGTCAGATATTGAAAAAGGATATTATAGTACCACTCTTGTATCGGGTATCCATTCAATTAAAGACGACAGCGTTTGGATCAAATATGGACAACCAGCATTCTTTGTTGATCAGGTAACTGTTGAACAAGGGGCTACTTTTCAAATGGAAGGATTAGGGATCAGGGATATAGAAAAAATGCAAATGTTCATTTATAATTTAGAGACCGCAATACTGGAACCGGCTCCTGCATTTGAGATAGTCGACTATACTTTGACATCCATTACACTCAGGGTGCCTGACGATTTTCCGGTAGGTGATCATTTTGGAGATCTCCACGCTACTACTCCTTGGGCTAACTCAGATGATAGAAAAGTTATCTTTCCTTTTGCTTTTGCACCTATTTCGGTTACAGCCCCTCAATAGGGCCATTGAATAAGGTAATAAACCAAATGAGATTTATACGCGATAATACGCCTGTATTTCACCTTTCTCCTTTGAATACGTAATGGTGGCCGTACAGAGTTTGAGATTAGATCCTGATATGCCTTACCTCTTTCCGGAACTGTTTTTGGTACCAGGTAAACAGCGCTTTAAAGTGCATGAAAATCAATTTTTATTAATACGGTTAGTAATGAAGCAAAATCTATTGCCTTATATAGCTTCAATCACTATTAGTAATCTTTTTAGGAGCCTGTACAGATGAAGTGGAAAATCTGATGAACGCAAGGGTGAACCGGTATTCAATACACTTACTGCACTTTCTGGTATACGTATCCTGGAATCGGGCAGCGGATGAGCCCTTTGCCTGTTTCTCAATGGTTTTTGACCAAAAACACAAAATAATATCAAATGCTCAGGCCATATCATCATTCAATAGTTAACAATTAATACAGCCAATAATGAAAAAGATGCATTATAACTGGAAATACAATTTTCTGATCGCATTTTTCGCTTTTACAGGTATAGCCAGGTGCTCCGAAGAAGATGATCCGGTTCCTGTAACCGATGATCCCCATACGGAAGAGCCGGGGCCGGAAGAACCTGACTATGAAGAAGGGGATCTTTTTTACCAACTGATACGTATCGAAAATTTAGAAGCCACCACCAACGACCCGGATGCCAGTCCTGCTAAGCCCAGAAGGCCACTTTTTTTTAGTCTGGAAGACTCTACCTGGAGAGCAGATATTTATCGACAATCCAATAAATGGGACCTGGCCTTTGGTCATATATACAACAGCTTTCTATCAGGTAACAATGGTGATGATGAAGGTAACTATGGCCACGGTGCCAATGGTATTGGCGGGATTTGTATACTGGCAAAAAATTTCGACGACGTAACAGCTATTCCCCCTCAGGAACAATTCATGACTGAGCGTGATAAAATAGGTACCGATGACGCTGGTACTTTTGGTTCGGGAACAGGCTGGTACTTATACGATTTTGGGGGAGACATCATGGGAGATGGCAGTTATGAAAAAAGTCATGTAGCGTACGCCTTGCAGGATACCCGTACTGTAATAGTACGCACCGCCAAAGGAAACTTTGCCAAAATAAAAATGATCAGTTGCTACAAAGATGCCTTTACCCCTGAAGAGTGGTTCCGCAATACCCCGCACATGTATTTCACCTTTGAATATGTGTTAGTCCCAGCAGGAAGTACAGAATTTGAGATTAGATCCTGATATGCTTTACCGCTTTCCGGTACTTTTTTACATCGGGTAAACAGCGCTTTATGCGTATTGGTTTAAATGAGCAAAAACAGCATTGATTAAAAAAGAAAAATATCTATTAATACCATTAAAAAATGAAGTAAAAACTATTTACTTATATCATTTTAATTACTGTAATATCCCTGTTTGGAGCTTGTTCGGACGAGGTCGAAAACCTGATCGAACGCAAAGGCGAAAACGTCTTAGATACGGTCATTGTGTCCTCACTTCCTAATGCCCGTATTTTGGAATACACAGTAGAAAATTCACCGACAACCATCTACAGCGCCATCGACAATAGCACCCGCACCATCACGGTTTACCTCCCCCACTACTACGCACTGAAAGTAATTGATCCCGCGATCACTCTGCCTGAAGGCGCCTCTATATCGCCTGATGATGAAGAATTGGTGCCGGTCTTCGGTGAAGAGCCTTTCATATATACCGTGTCTGCACCCGGTGAAGCCGATATACAATACACATTGAACCCGGTGGTGCAGCAACCGGAGATTATCCTGAACGAACTATCCACTAGTGAAGATACGACCATAATCTCGTTCTCATCTTTTCAGAGCCTAGTTATTACAGGCGAGCACTTTATCACGAATATATCAATTACTAAACTGTTTGTAATTGATGCGAACGAGAACGAATGGGAAATTCAACCAAGCACCACTGCTGAGCAAACTGGCCAAAGCGACCTGCTACATTTCCTGCCACCTCCACAAGGAAAGTTTCCGGAAGGGCTGTATTGGCTGGAAATGCGCGCCTACACGTTAAAAACCCGCATGAAATATCCTGTATACTTCAAAGAATCCTAATGCGGCAAACCATGCCAGTAGATCGGGTAACAGCATAACCTGTTGCCTGGAAACAAAAACTAATCTAAATAAATCATAATGAAAATAGAAAAAAACGCTTTCGGGAAAATCATATCTTTACTTACTTTAATCCTGTTAACCGCGGCAGCGGCGCTTATAACCTCCTGTGAAGACGAAGTCGTAGACCGCTTTGTGGATATCCCGGGGGATACCGTTACTGTCGATATCTCCGGGCTTAACCATATCATTGCCTTTCAGGTGGAAGAACTCGGCGCTGAATCAGTGCTGAAAGCTGCCATCAAAGAGGATATCCTGATCGTGTACTGGCCTTATTTGGTTAAACAACCTCCAGCCACCATATCACCTACCATCCTTGTTCCGGAAGGCGCTTCCGTGGCTCCGGCATCCGGCGAAACTGTACCCTTCGTCACGGGTACTAACTTCACCGTAACCGCAGAGGACCAAAGCGAAAGGCAATACGTTCTGAAAGTAGTCTTTAATCAGCCGAAACCCTATTATGATACCGATTTAAAGGGAGGAATAGTTTTTTCGGGCGAAAACGATATAAGGTATATAGAGGTATATGAAGGCGCTGAGGATTTAGGTATCGGATTTGTAAACATCTTTCACATAGGAGGTGATTTTTTTATCACAGACACTGCCAGAAATAGGATATACGTTACTCACCTGAAAACGAAAAAGGAAACGCGGTTAGAGTTAATTTCAACCACGCCTTCACAGTTACAATTCAAAATTCCTGAAGATTTAGAACGGGGGTATTACAGTTCTACCTTCATAACCGGAGAGCGAACTATCCGGGACGATAGTGTCTGGCTCAAACACCCTCAGCCAGAACTCTCGTGGCCCGATAAGGTAACAGCAGCACAAGGAGAGGAATTTGAAATCAGTGGGCTATTCATAAGGGATGATATTACAGAAGTGCAATTGTTCACTGCAGCGCCTGCAAATGCCGAAAAAACAGCGCTTCCCCCGTTTGTGATCGTGTCTGTTACAGAAGGCCTCCTGGCGGGATCTATCACACTCAGGGTGCCTGAGGATTTCCCGGTGGGGGATTATGCACAAAATTTTACAGAAGTACACATTTCAACCCCGTGGGCAAATTCCGGAGATGGAAAATTTATTCTCCCCAGAGCCTTTGAGGTAACAGCAGCGCCTGCAGGGACAGAGTAGAGAGCGGCCTATTTTTCTGGTTAGGGTATTCGATGCATACATGACAACATATTTCCATAAGTTAAGATCACGAAAAACATACAAGTCATTTAACTCCTTTAAAACCACAAAAAAATAGGCTAAACAAAGCTTTTAAAACGTCGGGCACCCACCCGGTATGGTCGCTATCGCTTCACCGGGTTAATATTTTCGTAATTGATCTATTCTCCGGTCTCTGTTCGTTATATGGGCAGAGGCCGGCCGACTTGACATTTGTTGAGCCAAAAATTAATAATTCCTTAACGCTTATTGCTGGAATCTGCTTTTGCTGTTTTTCATTTTTGGGAATAAGATTTACCAATTGCCATTTAACGTGCAAAACATCGATTTCAGGAGCCTGCAGGATGAAGAGCTTTTTCTTTTAGTGAAGGAAAATAATGAATTTGCGTTTGACGAATTGTTCAGACGGCACTGGAACGCCCTTTTCCGGTCGGCCCTTTCGATTCTTGACAACACTGAAATGGCAAGGGATACCACCCAGGAAATTTTTACCCAGCTCTGGCTGAAGCGCCACAGGCTGTCTGTCAAAAATCCGCCTGCCTATTTGTATCAGATGACCAAACACAAATGTTTTGAGCTTCAACGCAGGAATAAACTCGCACAAAGAGTACTGAATACCTTTAACCATTTAAACGCCGCCAATGACACCGAGGAGAAGGTAAATTTCCACGAGGCCCAGGCGCTCTTTGAAAAAGGCTTAACCGGAATGCCCGGAAAAGCAAGGGAGGTCTTCAGGCTCAGCAGGGTCGAAAACCTCTCAAACCAGGAGGTCGCCGCCAGGCTCAATATCTCGGTAAAAACGGTGGAGTATCACATTACCAATGCCTGTAAATACCTGCGCCTCTCCATGACAGACCTGTTAGCGATAATAATTTTCACCATTTTTTAAAAATAAAATGAAAACCGGCCAGGGGTAGGCCAGGGTTGTTCATCTATGTATGTAAAAGGCATAGTATGGACCAACGGGAATTTAAAGAACTGCTCGCTAAATATTTGAAAAATCAGTGCTCAAAACAGGAAAAGGAGCAGCTCGATGCCTTGTTTGATTTCTACACAAAAAAAAGTCATTGGATCACTTGGGATGAGCAGAATCCTGATGAGTATGAAAATACTTTGCTGTCCGATATCAAAAAAGATATCCGCCAAAAAGAATTAAAAGCGCACCGGCAGGCAGCCGGAAAGCGGGGTCCCTGGCTTAAAGTGGCAGCATCAGTGGCAATTGCTGTGGGAATAGGATTGTTGAGCTACCTCGCCTTACTCCATTTTTCTTCAGGCCGGGAAATGGTCTATGTCACCAAATCCACAGATTTTGGCCAGAAGACAAACATTGTGCTCAGTGATGGCTCTGCCATTAAGCTGAACTCCGGAAGCACCCTCACTTTTCCCGAAAAGTTTGAGGAAGAGGTGAGAAAGGTTTCCCTGTCGGGAGAAGCATTTTTTGAAGTAAGGCACAACCCTGCAAAGCCGTTTATCATCGAAACCGGCGATCTGACCACCACTGTGCTGGGAACATCATTCAACATCCGGGCCTATCCCGAAAAAGAGCATATAGAGGTAACCGTTGCCACAGGTAAGGTACAGGTAGAAGCCCCCACTTTGCGAGATGCTTCAGCGGGCGTCTTGCACCCCTCCGAACAGGCCGTCTACGACCGTTCAACCGGCAGTGTGGCAACACATACCGTCTCACTGGAACATTTTCTGGCCTGGAAAGATGGAACGATCATCTTTGATGATATACCCCTCAGCGAAGCCATGAAAATACTGGAGCGGTGGTTTAACATGGAAATTGTCTTTGAAAACGAGGCAAGCGGAGCCTGTTATATCAGCAACAGGTTCAACAACGAAAATCTCGTCAATATTCTGGAAAGCATCAAATTTATCAAAAAAGACATCGATTACCGTTTTCAGGGAAAAAACAAAATTCTGATCACAGGAACCTGTGACCCATAAAAAGAGGCTTATGAGAAAAAACTGAACACACACCGGGTTTTTTCCTATGAGATAGGAAAAATCAAAGTAGGCAGCCCGCAAGACTTTAGCAGGTACAGCAGGCTGCCCCGCTTAACTGATCGAACATGTATCAACTAAACGCCTTACAAAAATATGAATTCTAAAGTACTTAAACTATTAATGATAGCATCAAAGCAAGCCTGTTATATTTTCCTTTTTAGCCTGGTGAGCATGCAGACGCTGCTGGCTTATCATTTAAGCGGGCAGCACCTGGAAAAGGTGCTTGTGTCAGTGCAACTCAAACAAGCTACCCCTCTTGAAGTGATACGGGAACTGGAAAAACAAACAGATTTCATTTTCGGATATGACAGAACTTTGTCCAGGCTAAAAACCAAAATCGATCTGGATTTTGAAAAGCAGCCGATGGCAACGGTGTTGCGCTATGTTGCCCGGGAGGCCGGACTGAAATTCAGGCAAATCAATAATAATATTTCGGTGATGACCGACCGGGAGCGCCGGAAAAAACGAACCTCAAAAATCCTGGAAATCGATGATGTTTACCTGACCATTTCGGGCAAAGTAAGCGATGAACAGGGCCAACCGCTGCCTGGCACCAATGTTTTCGTGAAAGGAACCACGATAGGTACCACCACCGATGCCGATGGCGACTACCGGCTGAATGTGCCTGATGATGCCACAAACCTGGTATTTTCTTATATTGGCTACATGACGGAAGAGGTGGATATCGCAGGCCGCACAGTTATTGACATAGCGCTGCTTCCCGACGTGACCACCCTTGATGATCTCGTGGTCATTGGCTATGGCATGCAAAAAAAGAGCGACCTGACAGGGGCCCAGGCCTCGGTAGGACCGGAAGATTTGGAGGGCCATCCTGTTTTTAACTTTGCCCAGGTCTTGCAGGGAAGGGTTCCTGGCGTGGTTATCTCCAACACATCGGGTTCGCCCGGGCAAGCGCCTAAAATCAGGATAAGGGGGGCAAACTCCATCTCAGGAGGCAACGAACCGTTATATGTGGTAGATGGGTTTGTATCAGACTTCAACAACGTCAATGTTAACGACATAGAAACTATCGACATCTTAAAAGATGCCTCTGCTACGGCTATCTATGGTTCCAGGGGGGCCAATGGCGTGATTTTGATTACCACCAAAAGCGGCACCGCAGGAGAAACCAGGATCAACGCTTTTTCCAATGTCAGTTTCACGCAATTGGAAAACGAGTACGACCTCATGAATCCCGACGAGTATGCCGGCTGGATCAATGATTACTTCGACCAAAGTGTCTTTAGCGAAGATGAAATCGAAGCTTTCAGGCAAAGGGGCAGGAACCGACTGGCAGGATGAAATAATGCAAACCGGGTCGATCCGGAATCACCAGGTATCGATTTCGGGAGGCGCAAAAAATATACGCTATTACATAGCGGGTAACGTGCTGGATGAGGAAGGGATACTCATCAATACCGGCAGACAAAAATACACCCTGCGCGCCAACTTCAACACCGAGCTCAGCGACCGCCTTTCACTCGATTTTAACGTAAACGCTGTGCAGGACAACCGAAAGAATGCACAACTGGCTTTCGGAGGAAGCAAGGAAGCTCCCATCTGGAACAGCATCATCTGGTCACCCACCGAGCCAATATTCAATCCCGATGGCACCTACAACCGGGATGACACCTATGGATCGCTCCTGAAGAACCCCTACATGTATGCGACCGAAAGCATGCAGGATGACCGCCGGCAAACACTGTCTTTGAATAGCAATATCAAATATGATATCACCGGCCACCTGTCATTTGACGTAATCGGAGGGTTTAACAAAAGCGCCAATGAATTTGCTTTGTTTGAAAATGACTTTCTGGATATTTCCACAGGTGCTATCCGAAGATATAATGATGTGTTTGACTGGCAGTTGACTACCATGTTAAACTATAGCAAACAGTTCGGATCGCAGCATAGCTTGTCGGTTTTGGGAGGATACGAATTGTATGAAAACACCGTGCGATGGTTCTCGGGAAATGCAAGAAACCTCGCCGCCAATTCAGTGACCTATCACAACCTTTCCCTGGGGGAATCGCAGTTGGCCAATTCGGGTTTTTCCCAATGGTCTTTGATGTCTTACTTTACCAGGGTCAGTTATATAGGTGTCCAGCGGTTCTAAATGGCCGGACAAAAATCTTTTCTTATGGCATTGAAAAACCAGGTTTTGGCCCGGTTGGCTGTCATAAAAAAATTCACCTTTCAGCCTTCAGTTTCATCCTTTCAATAATTCCTTAAAAGAAATCGAAAATTCAACCTCCATTAAATTCTTATATTCGCGGCAAAATGCATCATAGGCCTGTTTGGCAAACCCCTTTTTTCCCGAATTGTAAAGGGCTGAGCATTTAATAGCAATAGCCTCTTCATTCACTATATCATATTTAAGCATGCATTCGGCAATCTTACACGATAGATTAGGATCAAATTCACGTGCGTTTATTTGTTCTGCCAACAAGGTTAAAGTATCAATCAGTAAATTTGAAAAGTCACTTTTATAGGAATCCAGCCATGTATTTTCAATATCGGGAAGCAACTTGCCGGAAGAGGCAACAGCCAGAAGTCTGTGGATTTCATTTTCATGCAATATGCCTTGCGACTGAGATCTTTCCAGGAGGTGTAACATTTCAATATAGTCACAATACACTTTTTCGCTCAGTGTAATTTTCCAAAAGATGCTTTCTTTAAATAATTCGATATGCCCTACTTCATCAAGCAAGGAGCGTAATTTACTAAGGTTGACATTTCGATTATTTCTGGCGCTGTCTTCCGGCTTATCGAACCACAGTGTTTCATTGAGCGTTTGCAAAGACACACCTTTTCCATTTTTCAAAGAATACAAGAGTATAAGCATAAACAATTCTTTCAAAGTAGGCGTAAAATGGGCGGTGATATCTTTGCCTGTTTTATCAAAAGCCTGAAAACCACCGAATAAATAAATGGATGAAATTTTTTGCTTAGGTACCGGTTGCCCAAAAGACACAGGGGTATAAGAAACAGGATGGGCCTGCTCGGCAGGCAGCGCATTATTTACTTTATTTTTTCTAACCCTGAAAACAACAAATACTATGGCCATAAAGAGTAAGAAATAAGAAAGATAAATCCAAAGCTTTGACAGCCCATGGAAGCGGGCCTCTTTCTGATAAATCTGTTCAGGCAATAAAGGCGGGTAGGCCATCGCATAAATGTTCATTTCTGAGTCATGGACAGTAATCGTCAATAACTCGGAATCCTTTTTGTTCAAAAACAAATTACACCAGGATTTTGTGTCGAGAAATCGATAGGGTATAGCACCCGCTAAAATTTGTTTTTCAGGGGAATCGAGCGTGAAAACCGCAAGCTTTAAAGAGGTTTCAAAATGGGCGCTGTTATACAGTAAAGTGAGAAAACTACTGGACGCCTGATCGAATAGCAGATTACAACAAGGAACAAAGCCTGAGTTATTCTCTGCAGACCAGAGGCTGTCGACAGACAGGTCTTCAAGATCAACCGCGTACAGATCATAGTAATATTCCGGTGAGAGTTCTTGTCTACCCGATTTACTTCCGTATCCACTGAAAATCAAAATTTCGTTGCTGTTAAGAAAGCCAGAACTACTGAGATATCTGGGGGGAATTTTTTTGCTTAGATCAAGCTTATTCCACGCTCCTGTTTGCGGATCAAAACGATTTAATATGCTTTTGTATTTGTAATGGCCATATCCACCAAAAGTGATCAGGGAAGAATCCAGTGGTGAAAAAAATCTGATATGGTGCCAAAAATCTGGCTCGAAGCAATCATCATCAGGTTGGGACCACTTCCGGGTTACAAAATCAAATTTGTTTATATAATCTTTATTAAAATCATAAGACCACAGTTCATTTGTATAGTGGTTATAAAAAACCTGGTTGTTTTTACAATAAAGGGGTGCCCCATCTAAATACTTAATGGTATCAAACTTACCGGAACCGGATGAATAGATGTACGCAGCCTGATCCCCGACAAAGAAAACCTGGCCTGTAGCCTTATTTTGAGTTACGCCTGCCAGGTTCTTAAATTGAATTTTTTGCCGGTGACTCCACTGAATGTGCCTGTCAATCAGCCAGGATGGATTCAATACTGCTGCGGGAGCATTAACAACCTCGTCATATACATTTTTCCGACCATGTTTGGATAATTTCCAATGCCGGTACAGCTTTTTTTTACTGTTATACAGCCGGATGTTTTTTAAGGTCATCGGTGAAACATCCGAATTTAAGAACGGGGCATCGTTGCAAGCCCCAAAAACGATGTTGAGATCGGATAGATCCGGCGGACTATCGAATGATACCACTTTTTTATTATTGTTTAAAGACAGGGAGATCCTTGAATCGTGCGGGTCAATGTGGAACTTAATCTTCATCCATTTATCAAATCCTCCGTCCGGAATGTCTTCCCACCGGTACGAAATAAGCGTACGGTCTTTCAGTATCAACCAGAAGTTAATGGATTCGGAAGCAAGATTGGAAACGAGGTCTATATGGTTTTTTTGGTCACCGTACATGCGGAATACATACCCATAGTGACCGTCGCCTTTTCTAAAGTTGGCCTCAAATTCTAATGTAAAGCCCTCCCGGAAGTCGAAAGCTTTGTTTGCAGTCAGATTCAGCGAGGTTCGTTTGTCTTTCACCACCTCGTGGGAATAAAAGTAAAGCCCTGAAAGAGATGTCTCCTGAGCTATGAGAGCGTGACATGTTGCGCATATGATAAGCAGTGGAAGTACTTTCATTTTCACATCGGATAGAAACTTGTTCCTTACAGTATTTATGGCCTCTGCCAGCAATTTATTTTTGTAAAAACCTTTGTTTTCAAGTCATAACGGAAAGCAACCAACATAAAATTTATATAAATGACAGGATCGGGAATAAAGTATTTTTTCAAGCCATTTTTTAAAACTTATTTGAAAAAATGGCAGTTAATTGCAAATTAAATAAAATCTCAAACCCATATTAATCAAAAATTAACTTTTTTTTAATAGCCGCCTTTTAAGTTTGGTTTGATGTCTAATTTCATATCCCTTTCGGTAAGGATCGGGTATACCATGATCCACCTAAAATTAATCACATATGGAACATCATTTTAACAAAGGAGCAACCGGTTTTCGCTCCTTTTTTCTGGTTCAATTCTAACCTTTTAACATACAAAACTATGAGAAAAAATTACAGGTTTAACAAGGAAAAACTACTCATCCTGAGGGGGTACTTTTTGATAGGCTTAGTAGTTTTAATGACTTTCTTTTCCCTGAAGGGTCAGGGTCAGGATATTCAACCCCCACAAAGTGATGAAAATTCGATACGTATAACAGGTGTTGTAAAAGATGAACTCGGTGAGGGACTTCCCGGAGTGGCTGTAATGATCAAGGAAACAACTATTGGAACCATTACTGATTCAAACGGACGATTTGTTATAGAAGTGCCCGGTTCGGAATCGATTTTAGTATTTAGTTTCCTGGGTTACCTGACAGAAGAACTTGTGGTAGGAAATAAGTCCGTAATCGATGTGGTAATGATGCCTGACGTTACCTCCCTGGAAGAGGTAGTAGTCATTGGGTATGGTACTGCGAAAAAATCGGATTTAACCGGTGCTGTTCAGTCCATGGATGCTGAAATGATTGCAGAGACACCCAATTATGCTGCAATGGCAGTGATGCAGGGCAAGATGGCAGGAGTCGATATCATACGCTCAAACAATAAGCCGGGCGGAGGGGTTGATATTCAAATCCGCGGGGTGAATACTGTGTATAACTTTGACGACGAAAATCAGGCGGCACCTCAGCCCTTGTTTGTGGTCGATGGAATTTTTGTTGATAACATAGATGATTTGAACCCGGCCGATATTGAAAAGATCGATGTATTGAAAGACGCATCGGCCACTGCCATTTATGGCTCGAGGGGTGCCAATGGCGTAGTGATTGTTTCCACCAAAAGTGGGATGCCAGGGAGGGCAAAAATTGAATACAAAGGGTTTGCGAGTTTAAGTGAGGCCACCAATCTACCTGACATGATGAACGGTGAGGAATTTATACAATTTGCCTTTGATGCCGCCAGGGGATCGAGCCGTGAAGATTGGACCATGGATATGATTTTCGGGCCCGATGAAATGGAAAACATCCGCGCCAGGAATTTTACTGACTGGGTGGATTTACTGGTGGACGATTATGGTTTTCAGACCAACCACTCCTTATCTTTTTCAGGAGGTGATAACGGCATGAATTATAGTTTTGGCGGGGCTTACACATCGGATGAAGGGATTGTCGGAGATGAAAAATACGAAAGATACAACCTGAGAGCTAGTGTAGATAAAAGACTCAATGACCTTTTTAAAATAGGCTTTAAAATCTATTCATCCTATACAATAAGAGATGAGGATAGCTATGAAGCGATGAGAAGTGCCTACCGTCTCAGGCCAACTGCCAATCCCTATGATGAAAATGGTGAATTAAAATTTTGGCCCATGGAAAGAGAGCAGCAAATCTCTAATCCGCTTTTCGAAGCTGACAATATAACCCGGGAAAAACGGGCGACCAGGGCTTTTGGCAATCTTTATTTACAAATAACACCGCTCAAAGGCTTAAGTTATAAGGTAAGTTTTGCTCCTGAAACAGAGTTCAGCAGATACGGAGAGTACAGAGGACGCGATACAAAAAGTTCAAGAGGGCAGGCAGACAGGACAAGAGGTTACTATAATTCTTTTAACCGTTTACAATATTCCTTTGATAATGTGATTGATTATCATACGCAAATTGCTGAACATCACAATTTATCTGCCACCCTGATTGCTTCACTATGGTACAGAAGGCAAGATGAAGGGAAAACCCAGGTCAGGAATTTTGAAGATGACCGGTCTTTATTTTATAACTTAGGAACCGGGCTGGAATACCGGGAAATCAGATCTGTATTCAGACAGGAGTCTTTGGCATCATATGCAACCAGAATTCAATACAACTATAAAGGGAGATATTTACTGACTGCCTCCGGACGTTATGATGGTTCATCAAAATTGGCAAAAGACAATAAATGGTACTTTTTTCCCTCCGCGGCTTTTGCCTGGAGAGCCAGTGAAGAACAGGTGGTAAAAGAAAACCTTCCTTTCCTGTCTGACTTTAAGCTAAGAATTAGTTATGGTGAAACCGGCAATGACAATGTTTCTCCCTACAGTTCAGGGGCGAGGATCGATAACAATGTTTTTGCCTTTGGTGACGAGATAGTTGCCACGTCACAAATAGCTTCTATCAGTAACAGTGAATTGACCTGGGAGGTTGGAAGGGAAGTGAACTTTGGGGTCGACTTCGGTATTTTCAATAACCGGATCTCCGGTAGCTTTGAAATGTATAACAAAAAAGTGGAAGGAGTCATTTTAAATCGGCAAATACCGAGAGTCTCTGGTTTTCAGTACGCCCGGTCGAACATAGGGAAAGTGGAAAACAAAGGAGTAGAACTAAGCTTGAATGTGTATCCGGTGCAAACCCAGAATTTTACCTGGTCTGCGACAGTTACCTATTCGCGAAACCGCAACAAACTGCTCGAATTGTTTGGTGACGGAGAAGATGACATCGGTAACAGATGGTTTATCGGGCAACCGGTATCCGTTTACTATGATTACGAAATGGCTGGAATATGGCAGGAATCGGAAGCAGCAGAAGCCAAAGAGTATAATCAGAATCCGGGACAGGTAAAAGTGGTAGATCAGAATATGGACGGACAAATTGATGTGGACAATGACCGCGTGGTTTTAGGATCTCCTGACCCTGCGTGGCATGGTGGCATTACAAACAGGTTCAAATACAAGAATTTCGATTTGTCGGTTTTTGCCTATACCAGAAAAACAGAAATGCTCCGTAGCGAATTTCATAATAAGTTTGTATTCGACGCTGCGATTCACGGACCTTATCCGGCGCGCTTTAACGGGTTAAATGCCGATTACTGGACACCGGAAAACCCTGATGCCGAATATGCTTTACCAGGCTGGGGTGATTTTAACAACCTAACCAATTACAGAACCGACATTGACTTTATAAAAATCGGGTACATTACATTGGGTTACAATTTACATAAATCATTGCTGGAAAAGCTGGGCATGAGCAAATTCAGGGTATATGCCACCGCAGATAATCCTTTTGTGATTACCGAATATGAAGGCTGGGATCCCGAAAATGCACACAGGAATACCTGGGGCTATGGTTTTATGAGAAGATCTTATCAGTTAGGGGTTGATGTAACATTTTGATTCTTAAAAGCTTTGATGATGAAAACAAAAAAAAATTTTAAAATATTCATGGGATTATGCTTGCTTTGTGCGGCTTTCTCATGCGAAAGCTTCCTGGAGGAAGAAAACTTATCCGGTACCGACAGTAATAATTACTTTCTTGACGAAGATAGCTTTGAACGGGTCATTGCTTCCATTTATATGGACCTAAGAGATGCCTACAAAACATACCCTACCGATTTTCTTGGAACAGATATCTTTATTGCCTCATTTTTTCCCCTGAACATGTACAAAAATCTCTCCGTACGGGAAAATCAGGTTAAAATAGCCTGGGAGGCGTATTATAAAGTGATTCAAAACTGTAATACGGTGATTTCCAGATCTTCCGATATTGACCTTTCGGAGGAGGTAAGAAGTGGTAGTGTGGCGGAGGCAAAAACCATTCGTGCACTCATGTATTTTAAATTGATCCAGCAGTTCGGGGATGTGCCGCTGGTGCTGGAAGAAGTAAGGACCGATAAGGTTGATTATGTGCGTGAAAGTGACCAGGTCATTTATCAACAAATCATTGACGACCTCGAGGAATCCATTGAGATTTTACCGGTGAGCAGAAATCAGTTCGGAAGGGCAACCAAAGGCATGGCCCAACACTTGTTGTGCAAGGTGTATCTTACCAGAGGGTATCTTTCTTATGGAAGCCCATCAGATTTTATTAGGGCTGCAGAACTCGCCGATTTTGTCATTCAATCCAATCAATACCGGCTCCTCGATACCTATGAAGAAGTATTTAACAGCGACAATCAAATGAATGATGAAATAATTTTCTCCATTCAATATACAGATCAGGTGGCAGCCAATGGAAAAGGAAATAACAAACACCAGATTGCCAAATACTCGCTGGATGGCATGGATGGGTATGCCAGGGTGGCTTCTGTTTACTCCAGGCCGGCCGGATTTACCAACCCGACACCTTATTTTTTTTCACTGTTTGATGAGTTCGATGCGGAAGACTCCCGTAATGAGGTGTCATTTCACTATACCCTTTTTGCTATTGTTGACGGGACAAAAGTCTCTACGGGCGATACCATCACCCATTATCCGAGAGTGCCATGGACCGATGATCAGAAAGCTGCCGTTTCTTATCTTGTGGTAAACCCGGACGAATACAATGACAATGCCTATCCCTTTTTCAAGAAATTTGACGATTTTACGCCCTATGGCGACAATGACGGCACCCGTGACACTTACGTATTCCGGCTGGCCGGAACTTATCTGCTTGGCGCCGAAGCCCATTTTAAGGCAAATAATACAGCCAAAGCATTGGAATATATCAATACCGTGCGTCGCCGGGCTGCCATTTCCGAAACCCATAAATCAGCCATGGAGATCAATGTCAATCAATTATCTATCGATTTTATTTTAGAAGAAAGTGCCCGGGAATTGGCCGGGGAAACAGAAAGATGGAATGATTTAAAAAGAACCGGAAAGTTAATCGAAAGGGCGATGGCCTATAATAAAGATGTCAAATTCCACAATACCCTCAGGGAATTTCACCTGGTGCGTCCTATTCCACAGGCAGAAATCGATTTATCCGGTGGTAGCCTGATCCAGAATGAGGGGTATGGATTCTAAACATTAATGAACGCTTAACATTAGAAAAATGAAAAATAGAGTATTTAAATATAGCTTAATTTTGTGGTTGGGTTTAGTGGTTTGCACGCATCAGGCTTGTGATGATGATCTTGAAAAAGAACTGGCCATGCGAAGCTTCTTTAAGGTGCATCAGGGTAATGAAGACGACATTTACTTCTTGGATGAACCCATACAGTTTTACAACTACTCTCTTCATAGCACCAGCTACTTATGGGATTTTGGTGATGGTTCAATGCCCTCTACTGAAAAAGAACCGGTTCATACCTTTACTAATGAAGGTAAATTCGCGGTTTCATTAATAGTCTCCAATGGCGTGAAAGAAGTGGGGTATACTGATTCGCTCACCATTGTGGTCAATCCGGATTGAATCACAAGCCAAGTGGTTAAAACATGCTAACAGTATTTTTTAGAACCGTAAAAGTTTGATACAAAATTTGCAAATGGGTTAACGTAATCGTTTATTGTTAACGCACTAAAATCTGAACAGCTTATCTAACACTATTCTCAGGTTTTTAAATTTAGTTCACTTTTACTGGTTCAGAAGGGTTGCCGATTGGGCAACCCTTCTTGATTTAATCAGATAAATAGCTTATAATCCGGCTGAAATAATTAGTGGTCTCAAAATATTCATTTTCAAGGCACACCTGTCTGTCTTTCTAATAGGTAATAATTATACTTGGCATAGTCCCTTCGAAGACCTATCTAATGTTATTAAAGTTCCTTAAAAATTTATAACCCCTTAAATTTCATCAAAAACAATTAACGTGTCCTTATCGATCTTTACCCCTGTTTCGAGCTGTAATGCGGTGAGAATTCTCGGAATACTAACGTCGTCAACAAACATGTTTTGAAGTCGTTTTGAGCTTTCAAAATTGATATAAGCCAGCTTATCAAAGGCTGTTTTACCAAATTCCTGCATAATCCGGGTTTTTCCCACCTGGCGGGCACCGCTAATAATAAGTGGTTTCCTGTATGATTTATTTTTCCAGGAATACAACTTTTGTAATCTGCTTCTTTTCATCAACATTCATTATACATTCCAAATATACATTTTTACAAATGACTTTTAGTAGTATTTAACATTTTTACAAATGACTTTATGATTAAATATTCCCTTGAATAAATGAGTGTAGTAGCTAAAATTATGTCAAGTCCATAATAAACCAGTATTTCCTTATCCTTATGAAGTCTGCGTCATTCTTGCAATTAATGCTTGGGAATTAGTCTATCCTATGGTTGGCGAATAAACTCGTAGTAGTAAAGAGACCTCTGTAATGGAGGTGGAGCACCTTATATTAAAGGGTGGGCTGAACCATTTACCTATGGACAAATCAGACACAACGAGATTCCCATTTTATTTAGAAATAGAGAGAAGAGAATTCATTACGATCTGCAAAATCCAATAAGTTCAGAAGTATTGGTGGATTTATGGTTTCAGATATTGTTAAAGCATGCGTCTGCCAAGATTGAAAAGTATTTATAAATTATTGTGAAAAGGCAAAAGACCCTCATCCCCTGGCCTGTCCCCCGACAGGCCAGCTATCAACAACCTGTGGTTCTTTCTATCGTTCTGAGCCTACCTTCTGTCTGTTTTTTCTGTCCATCTGACGAACAAAACCTGGATAAGCTTTTCTATTTACTAAATTTATTAGTAGAAAAATAATTTGCTTAGCAATCGCAGATGCTCAAAAAAATCGACAACCCTGATTTTTTTATCATCAAGCGTATGTCCAGAGTTTTGCGGTGTGATCTCTTTCTCCGCAAAATCGATCTCCTAAACGAAAATGACTTTACCCATACCAGGGCATTAGATGCCTTCAAATATGAGGAAATCCCGGCATACGATAAGGAGCATTTATTCAAGGAAATGCTAGCCTTGATGCAATACTTCACGGTTGAACCGAGTGAGATAGAAAAGGTCTACCCGCACGACAAAAATTCCCGATTTGCCATGATAGCCTCCAGGGATGGCAAGCGCATTGAAATTGACAAAGAGCTAAATGGCCTCAAAGACCAAAATGCCAGCTCCTTCAAAGCCGGCTACCGCCGCAAACCCGACGCATTTTTTAAGCAACATATTGTGGGGGATTATCTGCGTATTTTTAAGGGTTTGCAAAGGATGGTAGAATTGATCAGCCAGGTGATCAGGTATTCGCGGTGAGGGATAAGCAACTAATTTGTAAAATTTTTAGGGATCTGCTCATACCTTAACTATGAATAATTTCAATGTATTTTGAAAATTTACTATTTTGAGATAAAAATTAAACGTTATAAAGAATATATGATGCACTTCATGCATCATATTCTGGTGTTACCAGCAATAACCTGATGGAGAGACAAGTAGAATTTGATATAGCACTATCCTTTGCTGGCGAAGACCGACAGTATGTTGATGACGTTGCTAATATCTTAAAATCTAAAGGAGTTAGTGTTTTCTATGACAAGTTTGAAGAAGCTAACCTTTGGGGCAAAAACTTGTATGATTATCTGAGCGATATCTATCAAAACAAAGCTAGATATACCATAATGTTTGTTTCGGAACACTACAACAAGAAACTTTGGACTAATCATGAACGGCAGGCAATGCAGAACCGAGCGTTCCAAGAATATCAGGAATTTATTTTGCCAGCTCGTTTTGATGAAACTGAGATACCAGGATTACTTCCAACAATTGGATATATCTCCTTGACAGATAAAGAACCTAATGATTTTACTGAAATAATATTTAAAAAACTTGTTGCAAGTGGACGGACAATACCCAGCGAAAATGTTAGAAAAAGCCTATCAACCCTAGTCAAGGTACCTAAAGTTGAGCCTTCAACATTTCAAGTGAGATTATCAGATGAAAATGATGAGAATATTGCTGGCTCTTCTCTTCTCCTAATCTCAGATAATAACACTTATCTCAGACCAGTTTCTACAAATGAAGGCGTATTTAAATTCACTATAAATGTTAGGCGGAACTACAAGTTATATTTTGCACATTCGAACTTTCCCGCATTTGTTGTAGAGAAGATTGATCCTAGTGAAGACGTAGAACTTAAGGTTCATTCTTCAGAAAATATTGGCTCTATAATTTGTGAAAGCACTTGTCACATACCAGATCTAACAGGTCGATTAAACCCAATTCTCGATACATCCTTTAGAACATACCTCTATGCAGATAACATTGCTATTAATGGAGGTCAACAACAGCCAACAACTTTCAAGATAAATGAACCCATTGACTTAGAAGATGCGCATGGAACGATAATACAACTCACAGTCAGAGATATGCAAGGAAGATCATCACTTCTTGAATATGTAAAACCTATAACGGAATAAAGCTGGTAACATATGCTATGAATGAATGGGGTTTTATTGGTCGGGATATTTTCGTGGGGATTGGAAAGTCCGCCATAAGTAATAAATTTGAAAAAAGGCATGGCTATGTGCGAGACGCGATTTTAGTGCATTTTAATCCCAACTCATCATAGCTAGTCGTTAGCGAGCATTGATGGAGCATTTAGCAGAAAACGAAGGTTTAAAAAAAGAAGGAGACCCTAAAAGGGTAATGTCATTCTCATGAAGAAACAAGAACCCGGATGAGTAGGCAAATGCAGAAATTGATAATCGTTGATGGGAATAGTTCCCAAACCTTAGTGCTTTTTAACTAAGGATAATTTTAAAAGAAAAAAAGAATGAAAAAGAATCTAATGATCTTGGCTCTCAGCCTAACATTTAATTTACATTTGGGGTTGTTACAACAGCCGATGCACGACCATTTTGGGGCTGGGAGACTATAAGTGATGGGTATTCATATGTAGATTCTGATGGTTGTATTCATCAAGTAATCACTGAGAGAAAAACTATTTTTTGGATTGGCGTAAGTGAAAGACAGAGAGATATAACTGTAGCATGTTAATAAAGTTTCCATGGATGACCATTATTAGAATGGTCATCCTAATTTTTCCAAGAGTGGTTATTGGTCAGCAGGTTTCTGATTTGAAAGGGTATGTGTTAAATTCTCAAGACAACTCACCAGTTCCATATGCTCATGTTGCAGTTGCAGGAACACCTCGTGGTACTTTCACCAACAATTCAGGTTTTTTTGTTCTAAATCAAAAATATGATACAGTTAAGATAAGTATTTCTGCTATTGGATTTAAAACCAAAGAAATAATCTTATTTAAATCTCAAAACATCTTTCTTGAGCCAGAGATAACCATGTTGAACGAAGTTATAGTTTCTTCAAAAAAAACAAGACGAAGTAAGGAAGTAATGGGAATAAGAAATGGTTCAATCTGTTGTTATTACAGTGGACTTAAGCCTTTCTATGCACTTAAGATAAATAATCCACATAATGTTGTTGGCACCATTACTGAAATCACCTACATACTTGGGCAGCCACGTATTAAATCTAATCGTCAGAAATCTTTAATTAGAGTTAGAATTTACGAGTGTAATAATGAGGGTTTACCAGGTACTGACATATTGAAGCAGAACCTGATAGTTGAAGTTAATGAAAACCAGAAAACACTGAATGTTGATTTAAAAGAATATAAAATTCCATTTCTTTCAAATGGTGTTTTTATCGGTATTGATTTCTTGGGGTCAAAATCAGACGAAGGCATTATGTTAAAGGACTTTTCAAACTTCGATTCCCACTTGTCCATTGCGTTAACTCCGGCTGTCAAGGATCAACCTGCTATTACCTATAGACGTAACTTTGATGGGAAATGGGAAAATGTGAGTCTTAAGAACGAATTTCAACCGTCTAGCTGGCCGAATAAGGTAAATGCCCTAATTAGTGCCAAAATTGAATACTAAAGCTCGCTAATCGAGTAGATGGCTCCGCCAGCGGTAACTGACGGAGTGCACCTCTCACACCACCAAGCGTACTCGCGACATGAAGTCGCCTATATATATGTTTCACAGGTTATATACCTGTAAGAAACCAGATGTTCCACCATCTGACCCTACCCAGGCACTTTAATAGGGTGAAGCCCTGGGGAAACAGGAACGAAGTTCTGGCTCGTGTAGCCTTTAGAACGGCTATTGTAACGTGAGAAGCAGTAGCATTCGGTAAGCTAAGCTGACAGGCCAGCTATCAACTGTCCCCCGGCCTATGGTTCTTCCTATTATTTCGAGCTTACATTTTTAGTCATTTTATATTCCACTCCTAAACGCCATCGTCTGGCATTCTCCGGCAGTTTGCGGATGATCAGAACACGGGCGCAGCGTCTATTGCTATTATCCACTCAAAGCGTTGCGATCATTTGTGGTGTAACGCAGGACATGCGCTTTAGAGTTGCTTTGTATCTGTTATGATTTTGCGGTGGTATTTTTTTTAACGCTTAAAGACTTACAGTCGATCCCCTGGATCAAAAGGCAGGGGAGCTAGATATACGCTTACATATGAATTGCTCGCTGATTGTGTTCTTTTAGTCAAGCACAAAGTTATGCATGAATGGAGGGAGAAAAGAAAATTACCATTTCCCGGATTAACAGTTTTTTCCAGTATCATTGAGTATTGTATTCTTCGGAAATTTTTTTGACATATAATTATTTTAGGAAAAAATTTATCTATTGATTATTATTGGCCTGGATTTTTTAGCTGTTGCTTAGTAGGGCTGACAACACGTTAGGCTGAAAAATTTGACTATGGAACAATAATAATAACCATAATTTGAGGTCTGTTTTTTTACGGAAAATTTTAACAAGCTACCGGATGCCTGAATTTCATAAAAGACTACAAAAAAAGATCAAAGACTTTGAGGTAACCGTATATGAAGTAGATAGTGAGGAAACAGATGATCGGAACAATTTTGAGGAATACCTGGTATCCAAAATCAAGAAAATTAAAAGTTTTTAACGATTTGGACAAATATGCCGAAATGCTCAAAGTTCCAAATGTTGATGCGGAATTTTTTGAAAAATTAAAGGCAAGCATCATAGAAACTTGCGATCCCAAAAAAAATCCTATCAAGGCATTATCCGCAGGTCATTTGTTACCGAATTTCTTTCTCAGCTTTTACTTGAGGATAATTATAGTTGTGTTTTTTACGAGGAAGCGGATAAAAAAATACTTGTAGATCCTGTGCAAATAGAAAAACACACACCAGGTATAGATGTAACCGGTATTCAATTTAATGGGGATGCCATGAAATTTGTTGTATGTGAGGTGAAAGCTTCAAAGAGCGAAATCCCTTGTACGGAGTCACCGCGATTGTTGGGCGACATTAAAAAAGCATACGATCTTGAAAATAGGCGGCTGACCAAGGAGGTTCTAAGGTATTGTGATAAGTTGAAAGACAAAGACGATAAAGTATTCTCAAAGGTAGTCGAGTTTTTGTTGAATATTTTGATAAGCGAAGATGACCGGGAGTTTGTTCTTAGTAACATTATCTTTTTCCCATTTTTAATTCGTAATAACAATGATATAATCGCTAATGGTGACATTAACGATTATGAACTGTTTGGGAAGGAGAATTTCGAGGGTTCGACCATTAAGGGAATTATCTGGTCATTTAACAATGATATTGATACGTTTTGTGAAAACATCTGGAACAAAGCATTGATTGATGTCTAAAGGTACGTTCGACATATTGGTTGAGAAAATATCCTCTTTGTTTAGAAGAGATATTCCAAATATTGCCCAGGTGCTCAACCTGCTGAATGAACATGAACGGCTGGAATTGTTTCGAAAATTTGATATCAAAGAGCCTGACCAGGCATGGAACACCCTTAAGCATGAGACAGAGATCAAGGTCGATGTTATTAACTCGCTATTATTGGTATTGAACGACAAGCCAATTTTTCAAAAAAGTAAGCCACAAGACAAACGAGATTTATTAAAAGAACTTTACCATTTAGCCTTTGAGTTGAATTGTACCTATTTTGACAGCATTATTGACACTAATATAGATAAAGCAGAGTCATTGGTGCTGTTGGCCCTGAATGGAGTAAGTGTAGACAGAGTGACCGAAGGGAAGTGTAAAGTAAACTCTGTCTACTTCCTGTAGAATCCCTTTCTGTGCCTCAAAATTTGTTAAACAAGTAATTAAGGTAAAAAGACTCCCTTCAAATTATCTCAAAAGAGAGCTTTAGCCCTCCGGT
>NZ_JBXEQE010000030.1:0-82177 GCF_056858335.1 Agaribacillus sp. DX54 | reverse complement strand
TAAAATCTCAATCTCCACCCTGATATTCTTTTTGGCCTGAGGCGTGCCCCTGTCGTACAACATTTTCTTGCCACCCCATCCTTTTACCGACAATCGCTTTGCCTCGATCCCATGCTCGACCAGGTATCTTTTTATCAGCTCTCCTCTTTCAGCAGACAAATCCTTGGCCGTTCCGAAACCTTCCACATTGTTTTTTGACATGCTGAAATAGTTATTTTGGTCCTTGCCCGGCTTAATGATTCTTCCGGGCTTACCGCCGTTGGTATGTCCGTGTATCTTTACCTTCATTTTGTCATTTTCCTCAAGCATTTCGAGCAAACTGTTTATCTCATATTTTGATTCCGGCCGCATAATAGCCGCATCATTAAAGAAATAGACATTATACATTACGGAAATATCTCCCGGTTTCAGCCTTTCCAGTTTAAAATCAACATTAATAATGTCATCGTCGATACTGACAAAAGCCCTCGTACTATCTGTTAAAGGATCTTTAAGCTTAATATTGTGTTCCAGCTTTCTGTAACCAAATAAATTGCATATCAGCTTCACTGATGAGGTGCCGTTTCTAGGATCCCAAATCCCCTGTAATTCATTCGACTTAAGTTGCCTGATCAACTTGGCCCGTTCATTGTCTACCAGTTGAATGGGACTTTGTACTGGTTGGTTGTCCTTGCTCCGATAGGTTTTTGCGTAGACAAGATAATCACCTTTGATCTCCTCTTTTTTTATCGCACTATTATCGGGCAACGGGCTGAAGTCTTCTTTCGTGGAACTGGCGGTTAATTCCTGTATACCAGGATCCGCCAGCCCTTCTTCCGGTTGCCCTTCCTGTATTTCAGGCGCTGCCACTTCCTGATTGGCCATTATTCGTACATTTTTGTTAACTCCAACCCTCATTACCCAGGCATCATGCAGCTCTATATCTTCCCTTACCTCATAGGTTTTGGTAACAGCATCTTCCCAGGTGCCGGAACGATACAAATAAACATAATAATACTGCTTATCATTCCTGGCGCCATAGGCTGTACGGTATCCTTTGTCTGATACATACTTCGTGTAATTAACCGCATTATTATAGTTAACAAATACACCGACCACTACATAATGTCCTTTTTTCAATTGCGCAGTTCCGGGTACGAACTTATAGGTAGAATCGAGGGCTTGCGCCGAAAGTTGAAACAAATTGGCAAAGTGATTTTTGGCCTGACTATTGTAACAAACAGACATTCCTGCCACTAAAATTATAAATGTGGTTTTAATAAT
Source organism: Agaribacillus sp. DX54 (assembly GCF_056858335.1). Taxonomy (NCBI): domain Bacteria; kingdom Pseudomonadati; phylum Bacteroidota; class Cytophagia; order Cytophagales; family Splendidivirgaceae; genus Agaribacillus; species Agaribacillus sp. DX54. The sequence continues at coordinate 80,914 of NZ_JBXEQE010000030.1, read as the reverse complement.
CCTTACACTCATACCTTAAATATTTTCCAAATCCCTTAAAGTACTTAACATCTTTAGAGTAAGGGTGTGGCCAAAATGGTTTAATACAGCCGACTGTTGTTACTGATTTGCAGCCACTAAGAATAGCCCACACCAGTCATTACCTGACAAATTAACCTGGTCTGCATATAAAATACCTTACGTAAAAGAGGCCTAATCTTACATTAGTTGTTTTTCAAACGAAAAAATGTCTAATCATCCTCTTCAAATAATAGCTCATTCAGCGCGTTTTGTAATTCTCTTTTGGTCATGAGGCTATTAGTCTTCTGGGCCAGTTCAATACCTTTTTCAAATATGTTGATAGCTTTTTTATTTTCATTCATGGATTGATAGAGTAAAGCCGCCTGATAATAGGTGGGCAGATAGTCAGGATGCTTTTCAAGCAAAATATCCAGGTATTCTTTGGCTTTTTCCTGATTTTCCTGCAGATATTCCAGGGCAATGGCATAAATCGTGAATGAATCTTCGGGGTCATGCTCCAAAAAATCAAAAAGCTGCTTAAGTCTTTCAGAATTCATAGTTAATTCGATTCTAATTTCCTTTTTTATTACTATCTTCGTGCGAAAATAAAAGGAAAATTGTATATATGAGAATATTAGTTTGTATCACCCACGTACCGGATACAACTTCTAAAATATCCTTTACCGAGAATAACACAAAATTCGATACTACCGGCGTTCAATTCATTATTGGTCCTTACGATGATTATGCCCTGGCAAGGGCGGTGGAATTAAAGGAAAGCGATAATGCCACAGTCACCGTTCTGAATGTAGGCGGAGCAGAAACAGAACCGACGATCAGAAAGGCTTTGGCCATTGGTGCTGATGAGGCCGTTCGTGTTAATGCGGAACCAACCGATTCTTTTTTTGTAGCCAAGCAAATTGCCGCAGTAGCAAAAGACGGTAATTATGACCTTATTTTAATGGGCAGGGAGTCTATCGATTTTAATGGAGGTCAGGTACATGGTATGGTTGGGGAATTATTGAATTTACCGTCAGTTTCACCGGTAATGAAGTTGGATATAGAAGGAGGTAAAGCCAAATTGTCGAGAGAGATAGAAGGAGGTAAGGAGACACTGGAAATTAACCTTCCCTTTGTTGCCGGTTGCCAGGAACCTATTGCCGAATGGAAGATTCCCAACATGAGGGGAATTATGTCAGCAAGAACAAAGCCATTGAATGTGATAGAACCAGCAGATCCTGAGAAAAAAACAAACTTACAGTCTTTTGAGCTACCGGCAGAAAAAGGGGCGGTTCAGATGATTGATCCGGATAATGTATCGACCCTGGTCGATCTTCTGAAGAACGAGGCAAAAGTAATTTAATGTCTCTTCATTGAATGAGTTTTGAAAGCATTATATAGTACGACATGTCAATATTAGTTTTTATAGAGCACGATGAGGGGATCGTTAAAAAGTCCTCTCTCGAGGCAGTATCTTATGCTGCCCACCTGGGAGATGATGTAACCGCTATCGCCCTGGGAAACAATGTGCAAACCAGTGAATTGGAAAACACCGGGAAGGCGGGTGCAAAGAAAGTTTTGCATGTTGCCGAAGAAAAATTCAATCAAGGCGTTATACAGGCTTACGCTTCGGCCATTGCAGAGGCGATGGAAAAGGAGGGAGCGAACACTTTGGTCTTAGCTAAATCATCCCTTGGTGATGCTGTATCGGCCAGGGTAGCCATCAAAACCGACGCCGCTTTGGCGTCAAATGTTGTGGATCTTCCGGACACCACCGATGGCTTTAAAGTGAAACGTAGTATTTATACCGGCAAGGCTTTCGCCATAGTAGCCATGAACGGGGAAAAAAAGATTATTGCCATCAAAAAAAATGCGGCTACTTTGAAAGAAGACGGCGCGCCTGCTACCGTTGAAACCTTTTCCCCTTCAGTACAGGAAACGGACTTCAGCGCCACTATTACGGGCACCGAGAAGGCTACTGGCCAGGTATTATTGCCTGAAGCTGAGATTGTAGTATCAGGAGGTCGCGGTTTGAAAGGGCCTGAAAACTGGGGCATGATTGAAGATCTGGCAAAAACCTTGGGAGCGGCTACAGGCTGCAGTAAGCCGGTTTCGGACATGGAATGGCGGCCTCATCACGAACACGTAGGTCAGACCGGTATAAAGGTAAGTCCCAATCTTTATATTGCCGTCGGAATTTCAGGGGCTATCCAGCATCTGGCCGGGGTTAATTCGTCAAAAGTGATTGTCGTTATCAATAAAGATGGGGAAGCACCATTTTTTAAAGCTGCTGACTATGGCATAGTGGGCGATGCATTTGAGGTTATTCCGAAATTAACTGAAGCCCTGAAAAATAGTAATTAATAAAATACATTATTATATTCAAAACGGGTAAGTGAAAATAATTATTTAGATACTTACCTGTTTTTTTTTTATTTGGTATGTTTGTGTTAGCCAACTTTTGTTACCGTGGATAAAATTAAACTTGAAATCTTAGGTCTCTCTTCTAGTCAATCACAGTCCGGTTCGTTTGCCTTGGTGCTGGGAGAAACCGAAGGAAACAGACGGTTGCCAATTATCATAGGAATGTTTGAAGCGCAGGCGATAGCTATCGAGATAGAGAAAATTATTCCGAACAGGCCTATGACACATGATTTGTTTAAGTCTTTTGCCCATAATTTTAACTTCAGAATAGACGAGATCATTATTTCAGACCTAAAAGAAGGCGTGTTTTTTGCTAAAATAGTGTGTGATAATGGTGGGGAAATTATTGAAATAGATGCCAGACCGTCTGATGCCATAGCCATTGGCCTGCGGTTTGACGTGCCGATTTATACTTATGAAACCATATTGTCTGAAGCGGGGATTGTACTTTCAGATGAGGAGGAGGAAGACACAGACAGGGAAAAAGCGCCTGAAATCAAAAAAACTGTGGTAAAGAAAGAAAAAAAAGACGCCAAGGAGTTTAAAGATCTTTCAACTGAAAAACTTCAGGAATTATTGGATGCTGCCCTCAAGAAAGAGAATTATGAAGAGGCGGCTAAAATTAGGGATGAAATCAATAAGCGGAATTAATCAGACGAAGACATTTATTCGAGATATGTAAAAAAAGTCTTTCCGAAAGGTAAGGCTTTTTTTATTTTTAGCGGTATTTATCATTAACCTTCACTTATGGATTACCTCAGAGGTTTATTTGGCATTTTAGTTTTGCTAGGGGTGGCCTATGTATTTTCAACGAACAAAAAGCGCATTGATTGGAAGCTGGTTGGCATTGGTATGCTGCTCCAGATTATTTTTGGCGTGCTGATTACACAGGTACCGGTAGTCACCGGGATCTTTGAAGCTATCAGCTATGGATTTGTGACCTTTTTAGGTTTTGCCCGCGATGGTGCGATATTTCTCTTTTCCGACCTGGCCAAAAATAGTTTCGAAGACCCGGAGGTGAAGCATAGCCTGGGTTTTTTGTTTGCTTTCCAGGTATTGCCTACTGTTATTTTCTTTTCAGCCGTATCCACAGGTTTATATTACTTGGGGATTTTGCAAAAAATCGTCTATGGTATCGCCTGGGTTATGGCCCGCACCATGCGTTTATCCGGGGCTGAAAGCATGTCTGCCGCCGGAAATATTTTTCTTGGCCAGACTGAAGCACCCCTGTTGGTAAGGCCTTTTATTTCCAGAATGACCCAATCAGAGTTGATGTGTTTGATGACCGGTGGCATGGCTACCATGGCCGGAGCCGTTCTGGCAGCTTATGTTTCGTTGCTAGGCGGAGAGGACATTGACGAGCAAACCAGATTTGCGGCATATCTGCTCAGTGCCTCGATCATGAATGCTCCCGCAGCCATCGTGGTGTCTAAAATAATTATCCCTGAAATCCATCCGGAAAATATAGATTCCAGGCTTCAGGTGAGTAAAGAAAGTATCGGGGTGAATTTTATAGATGCACTGTCAAATGGCACCACGGTAGGACTTAAACTAGCAGCTAATATCGGGGCCATGTTGTTGGCCTTCATCGCGATAATTTATGCATTAAATGGCTTTTTTGTGGGCGTAGTGGGAGAATATACCAGCCTGAACGAATTCGTCATAAGTTCCACCAATGGCCAGTTCGAGGGGTTTTCGTTGCAGTATATGCTTGGGCAGGTTTTCCGGTTATTTGCCTTTGTCATGGGCGTAGAATGGGGCGAAACCCTGAGGGTAGGCAGCCTTATAGGACAAAAAACAGTGATTAATGAGTTCATTGCCTATGAGAACTTATCCAAAATGATCGATCCCGAAAAAACTGCCGAGGTGCTTACAGGAAAGCCTTTGGTCATTGCTACTTATGTACTTTGTGGCTTTTCAAATTTTAGTTCTATTGCCATACAGATAGGAGGTATTGGTGGCATGGCGCCAAATCAACAGAGCAACTTATCCCGGCTGGGTATGAAAGCCTTATTGGCCGCCACGATTGCATGTATGCTCACTGCTACCGTGGCTGGGGCTATTATTTCTTAACCGGCGTGTGACACCCCGCTGCCCTCTCAAGAATATAGTCCTCAGTTTACGTCTGCCCTGGCTTAAGTTTGTAACTTAAGTTTCCAATGAAAATGACGACATTCCGGGGGTGGTCGCCCTAACCCACATGACCATTCGCTATCTTTTGACACACACTTCAGGTTTGGGTAATGGTGTGATTGACGGTGACGGGCGTTTCAGAAAAATATACCATAAACCCGGTATCACCGATCTGTTTACCACCGAAGCTATAGCTAGCTATCGGCGAAAGTGTTCAAAAACTTGCGAGGCTACCTTTGCATCATAATCCAGGCGAAGCTTATACTTGGCAAGGGAATGGCAAGCATTATGGCCTTGCATTCGGTGTGGTAAACCGAAAGGGACAGGACATGGACGGCATTGGCAGTAAATGAACTTTTAATTGGGGAGGGTATTTTAATACACAATACTTTTTAATCCACAATACTTTGCAGATCCCGAAGAGAAAATCATTGGCGTACTTTTGAAGCAAACCCAGGGAAAAACATCTGATAAAACAGGCTGGATGTTCCGGCAACCGGTATTTCAGGCGGTCGATGACTAGCGGGTAAATTTAAGGCTCAATCTCCCGTCCCAGCATTTACTGTTGCCGCCATGTCATTATCAACCCGGTTGTAATAACCGGATAATTCATCGACTTTTTCAGGAAAATCTTTTGCCAGATCATTTAATTCGGTAGGGGCGTCCTCGATATTGTATAATTCCCAGTCCCCGCCATTCAAACGTACAATTTTGTAATCACCACTTCGAAACATCCTGAATTTGTCCAGACCGGAGATAAAATAGGCGGGTTTCTGGCGTTTTTTGCCTTGAAAAACCGGTAATAGTGAACTTCCATGCAGTGGAAGTGTAGCGTAACCATTTACCGAATCAGGATATTCCATATCCAGGATATCCAAAAATGTTGGGGCCATGTCAACAACATGTCCCGGTTGATGGGTGATGGTGTTTTCGGTGATCACACCGGGCCAGTAAGCGATAAACGGGGTATGACTCCCGCCTTCATGGCCACATTGCTTGTATTGCCTGTAAGGTGTGTTGCCCAGATTAGCCCAGGTAGCCCTCAGACTCCAGTAGGAATGAGCCGGCCCCGGGGGTACATCTTTGACTTTATTGGTGTAAAATGGACATGACCCATTGTCGACCAAAAACATGATCAACGTATTCTCCAGTTCACCGCTTACAATGTTTACGTAGGTCGCGTTTCGAATAATCTTCAGCCCGTGGCAACCAGTTTGACCGTTACGGAATTTGACCTGAACAGCCTGGAGGACCAGGGCTATTATTACTGGCGCGTAGCAGCCGTGGATGGCTATAATGGCTATCTTTCCTCTTCAGATATACATAGCTTTCAGGTTGAAAACTATGTTCCCGATCAACCTGTGCCTGGTAACCTGCTGGCTCCCTCCGACGGAAAAACCAACACCACTTTCCGGGTTACTTTCAGTTGGGAGGAGGCCACAGATAAAGATAATGACCCGTTGACTTATGATTTATATGTGGGACAGGATCCTAACCCCCAACACCTTATCGCATCAGATCTCTCAACAAATACTTACCAACATACGCTGGCAGCATATGGACGGCATTACTGGAAAGTGGTCGTAAAAGACGGCACAGGCTTTATGGAAAGTTATCCGGTTTTTTCGTTCACCACCTGGGGTAACAGACCTGATTTTTCCATTGAGACCGTCTATGTGGAAGGTGGAACTTTCATTATGAGAAGCGACCTGGAACCGGACGAAAAGCCACCCCATGAAGTAAGATTGGATGATTTCCTGATAGCCAAATATGAAGTTGTGAATCAGCACTATGTGGCTTTCCTCAATAGTATTGTTGAAAATACCAGTCTGGTCAATTCATTAAGGGCGCACAGGAGGCTTTCATTCCTCTACAAAAATGTCACCTTTAACGGCAGGCATTTGTGCCAGGTGTTTGATGCTACCCGTACAGACCGTTCCATAGGTTATGAAGTGCCCTTCGATTCGCCGATTATCTGGAATGGTACCTCCTTTGAGTTGGATCCTTTTTTTGAAAATCATCCGGTAAAGTTTATGACTTATGATGGGGCCGCCTGGTTTGCCCGTTGGCTGGGAAACAATTACCGCTTGCCGACCGAGGCAGAGTGGGAGTATGCTGCAATGGGAGGAAACAGGAGTGAAGGTTACCTATACAGCGGCAGCAATGACTCGAATGAAGTAGCAGCCCATAACCTGGGTGTTCCGTTTGACGATCCACTTAATCCCCGCTATACCAGTCCGGTAGGCCAGTACAAGCCCAATGAATTGGGTATTTATGACATGACCGGTAATGTTAATGAAATATGTAAAGACTTTTATTCTCCAACATTTTATGGCACCAGCCCCTCCCATAATCCCCTTAACACCACACCCTTTGGGGGGCGGGGCAGGGTAGCGCGTGGAGGATCACATACTGGTCCGATAAGGGTAAAGCGCCGGGGTTATCTCGCAGTGCTGCAATACATTAACGATGCTGGCATCCGCCTCGCACAAACCGTTATTACGGAGCGGCCAGGGCTATCCGGGGCGGTGATCGACAAGGATGGTAACCCGCTCGAAAGTGTCCGGTTATCAGGATTTTCTGAGAATGTTCAATCGGATGCCAATGGCCGGTTCAACACCAGAGAAGCGTCTGGTTGGTCCGGAATCATCACCCCAGTCCTGGAAGGTTATACCTTCACACCCGAAAGTATAGACGTTACTAACCTGACATCATCTGTCGCTGACCTGAATTTTACCGCTACATTCTCAGGAAACTACCTGATCAAGGGAACGATCAAAGATGAATCAGGAACACCCATGCAACAGGTAACATTAACCGGCCTGCCGCAAACAGTATCGACCGATGCGTTGGGAGAATACGAAGCGGAAGTACCTGCACAATGGAGCGGAACCATCCGTCCGACATTGGCTGACTATACATTCTCACCTGAATCCAGGTCTTACGATAATCTGAACAGCTTGCAAGAAGATCAGCATTTTACAGGAATTTATGCAGGAAACTATTTGATTTCGGGTACTGTCTCTAACGCGAACAGTGAACCTATTGCCGGGGTATTACTGGATGGGTTTCCCGGAGAAATCCTTACTAACAATAGCGGGTACTACGAGGCTGAAGTTCCTGCCGGGTGGTCAGGTACAGTCATTCCTTTCAAAGAAGGGTTTACTTTTGTTCCGGAACAAAAAACGTTTGCCGGTGTGAAAGAAAATATAGACGGACAAGATTTCCAAAGGGCTGTAATCAGCGGTTTGCATGATGAAGAACGGAATTTTGTAAAAATATATCCTAACCCCACCAGGGGCGGTGCCATAATACAGCTTGAAGAACGTCTCAATGATCCTGCGACACTTGAAATTACAACCCTTCAGGGCGGATTGATCAAAGCCTATCAGTTAGACCAAACCACGTTGCAAGTCTATTGGAATGGTAACAATGAGCGGGGAGTGCCTGCAGATGCAGGCGTTTACTTATGCAGGATTGTGACAAGTAAGGGTATTATCAGCACTTTGAAAATTGTAGTGATCAAATAGCCGGACTTGTCTTGTATTGACCTCGATGGAGAATGGGAGCTTGCACCTGCCTATGATTTTTTAAATACAAGAATCGTCTTACCCAAAGATCCTGAGGCGTTTGCCTTGTTGATGGACGGAAAAAAATCAGGTTTTTCCAGCATAAATTTCATCCGATTCGGACATCACCTGGGTTGGAATAACAAACAACTTAACATTATTCTGAGCCGGTTTGCGGACAACAAAGATCAGGCCTGCATTTGATCGGTATCTCCTTTTTAAGCGAGGCTTTGAAGATGCCATACCGCGACCTTGTGGAGATGCGCATGAATCGGATCAATCTATGAAAACCTTCATTTTGCTGCTTTTATCATAGCAATTCAATATGAAACCCATGCCATGATAATGTGCGGAATCTTGAAATGACAACACAACCAGGCAGGGGGTGAGTGGCAGTTCCCGCGCTGATCAATTAACAATTTTATAACCTTGATGGAATATATCAGGCTTCTTTTTTTGCCATCTGTAAAGCTGTCGTGAATTTTTTTGGCATCAGGGTACTGATTAATAAGTACCTGCAGGACTTCAGGTAATTCAACTCCGAGGGGATTGGGGTCTTCAGATATTTCAAATGTCACCACATCATTTTCCTGCTTGCCCAGTGATTTGACATGGCGTGTCGCTACAATAAAGTAATTGCCATCGCCCAGGTGATTTAATCCGCAGGAAAAAGATACCTTTTGATCAATGATGCATTGCAGTCTTGTGGCCCGTTTTTTCTCATACTTGCCCACAATATCTGCTGTGATGGTGAGGTAGTAGTAACCTCCTTTGCGTTTTTCTAATTGCTTTATAGGTTGCTCGAAAGTAAAGTGTGGCGTTAAAATTCCCAATAAATCAAATTCATAAAATCCCTAACTTTCCAGATGTAGTAAATGTGAGGATATGAATGAAAGTATTGTATATACTCGCCTTTACAAACAAAGGGTTAAGGCAAATAGTTTGGAAACAGATTCCTGTCTTCATGAGATCAATCACCCTGGCGATTGATCAGACTCATTGTGAATTGTCCTAATGACATGAAGTTATGTATTGAATCTGCAAGGGGTTTGGATTTTGAGATCGTATATTAACCGGGTTCTGTGTTTCGTTTTGCGGGTTTGACTTTCTGTTTGTTACGAGTTTGATAGGTTGGGTTAAAAGTATGTCGCAAGTGTTTTGTGGCTGTTGCACAACTTTTTTTCTGAAAATAATAAAAGCCGGCGCACGCTTGCGTGAAACGGAAGTGCGTGTTCCACGTTGAAGGCACGCGTTACCTGCGCTAAACGCGCGCCAGCTTCTTTGTTATACGATGCGTAACAGCCGCCACGTCTCGCTTGCGCTATCCGATAGCCTCAATGATGATAGGATGAGATGATCTCCTAATAGCGGGACCAAGGGTGCGTACCGTTGAATAATTGACAATTGACAGTTTACAATTGACAATTGCGCTTGATTGTTAAAAAAATGTACTTATTTATTTGCGGAGAAAAAAGAAATATAACCTGCAAAAAATGCGGAGAATAAATAAATAATCTCCGCAAAAAATACTGAGAATATATTCTCTTGCGGAGAATAATTGCATAATTACTGCAAAAAATGCGGAGAATAGATTGAAAATGTGGAGAATAATAGATATATTTGACGCATAAAATGCGGAGAATAAATGTATATCTATCAACATGCCGACTGGCCGGGATTCGTATGGGATGAAGCAAAACTCACCGGATTATTAGCAGAAGTTAGCCATAAGCAGGGACGGCTCATCGGTCGTATGGAGCGGTTAGGGTTTTCATTGCAAAGTGAAGCCAGCTTGTTGAATATGACCTCCGAAATTCTCAAATCCCATGAAATTGAAGGTGAAATACTTGATTCTGATCAGGTAAGATCTTCTATCGCCAGGAGATTTGGGATGAATATTGCCGGACTGGTGCCATCTGACCGTTCCATAGATGGCGTGGTAGAAGCGATGATTGACGCTACCCAGGGCTTTGAATCCCCCTTGACTGAGAGCCGTTTATTTGGGTGGCATGCAGCCTTATTTCCAACAGGACATAGCGGTATGCACCGAATTGTCGTTGGTGCATGGCGTGATAATCATCCTGATGATCCTATGCAGGTGGTATCCGGTGCCATGGGGAAAGAGAAAGTACACTTCCAAGCCCCGCCAGCAAACCAGCTCTCAAGAGAGATGACAAAGTTTTTCAAATGGTTTAATACCACTACAATGATGCAACCCATCATAAAGGCGGGTGTAGCCCACCTTTGGTTTATCACTATCCATCCGTTTGATGATGGAAATGGCCGGTTGGCGAGAACAATCACGGATATGCAACTAACCAGGGCGGATAAAATAAAACAACGCTTTTACAGTATGTCTACTCAAATCCGCCAGGAACGTAAAGCTTACTATCAGATCCTTGAGAAAACTCAGAAAGGTTCACTAGATATCACTGCCTGGCTCGAGTGGTTTCTCGCTTGTCTCGGGCGTGCATTGGACACTGCTGAAGATACATTATCGGGTGTCATCTATAAAGCCAGGTACTGGGATTTGCTAGTATCAAAAAGCCTGAATGACAGGCAAAGACTTATGTTGAACAGGCTACTTGACGGTTTCTATGGTAAGCTAACAACCTCCAAATGGGCAAAAATCACCAAGTGTTCGCAAGATACGGCACTGAGAGACATTCAAAATCTAATCGATCAGGATGTACTGGAAAAAGAAAATGCAGGTGGCCGCAGTACCAACTACAGGTTGATAGCACTTAACTCTGAGAATAATTGAGCTATTGGCGGTAGGCCGCATAACTTTGCGCAAGCGGTATGTGACTGCAGCACCATGCTTTCGGCAAAATTCCCTTACATAGCTAGCGCATCATGTGTTGAGGTTTCGCAGCAGTCGTCAATAAAACGGCCTATCCGACACTTTCATTCCACAAGTTTATGTATTCATTTTTGGGATCATATTTGGCGGCCTGGCTTTCAACGTTGAAATACCGGTCTTTTCTGGGGTCATTGCCTACACCGGCCATGTAATTCCAGTTTCCCCAGTTACTGGCAGGATCATAGTCGATCAGCAATGACTCAAAATAGGCCGCTCCCCAGGTCCATTTGACTTTGAGGTCGTGCGCCAGAAAACTTGCCACAATCTGGCGACCACGGTTTGACATGAAGCCGGTGGAATTCAGTTCCATCATGTTGGCATTAACAAATGGCTGGCTGGTTTTGCCTTCGCACCACTTTTTAAAAGCATCTTTATCTTCATTGAATTCAATTTCTCTTTCCCTGATGCCGTTGACCCTGAATAACTTGGCACCGTGCTTTTTTGCGATGAACCTGAAATAATCCCGCCAGACAAGCTCAAAGATAAGCCAGTAGGTGGATGAATTTTTGATAATTTCCGCTTCATATTTTTTCACTTCATAGTAAATTGTCCTGGGTGAAATGCATCCCAATGCTAACCAAGGTGAAAGTTTTGAAGAGTAGTTGGCCCCAATTAAACCATTGCGAGTCTCCTTGTACTTGCTCAAAAGCTTGGTTTCCCACAAGTAGTTTTTTAATCTTTCCAGCGCTGCTTTTTCACCTCCCTGAAAATCCAGCACCACCCTGGAATCGATCTCAGGCATGTTCAATCCCAGGTCTTCCAAAGTTGGAATTTCTTCAGAGTCTACCCGTGCAAAAGTCCTGACTTCATTGACCGCAGGCATCAAATCCCTGATAAACGACTCCGTTTCTGCCTGTTTTCTAAAATCAGTAAATATTTCAGGCAGCCGCTTGATAGGCCATGGAATATCGGCAAGATTGTACAAAGTGCTTTGCCAGAAGAGTTCGAATTCAATACCGGCGCCCCACAGCTTTTGTTCCAGCAAATTTTCTATGTTTGTTTCCCCGATAGCGGCTTCTTTGCTGGCCAATACAGTTTTCACCTTTAATTCCCGGGCAAGTGCTGGTATGACTTCAGTGGGATCACCCATCTTGACGATGAGCGTACTGCCTAGTGCCATTAGCGTGTTTTTCAAGGTAGCGACAGATTCTAACAGGAACTTGGCCCGGTAAGGCCCTGTGCGGTTAAATCCTTGATTAGACAGGGCAAATTCGCGCGGATCAAAGCAATATACCGGATAAATATCTGTAAAATTCTCCAATGCATTTGACAAGGTAACATTATCTTTAACCCTCAAATCTTTCCTGAACCAAACCAATGCTTTCATTTTAACTGTTTTTTAAACCGACCTTTATGCAAAAATTGCATTGGAAGAACGTTTAGGGTATATATTTGTTTGCTGCCTGTCTGGATTTAGCCCAGTTGAATGAAGACTTCGGTTTTTTCTTTTTTACACCGGCTTTCAGCTTGCCTCTATTGTCCAGGGTGTACATTATTCTATCCCTTAATTCAAACTTTCCGCCATGGTAGGGAAGATCGATCTGCCTGCAGATTTCTATCAACTCATCTTTTAACCAATACCATTGATTAAATTCTGTGCCTGATTTTATTTCTGCAAAGTCCGGTTTTTTTATTTGTTGACTATTGCCTTTACATCTTACATGTTCCATAAATTCAGATTTGATGGTTTTATTCAAAATATTTTAGATTTAAGTGATAATAAGATGATTTAATTTTAAAACTCCATGATACATGAAATGTTTGAATGGCAAAAAACATATAATTTTCCTCCTCCTGATCCTGGCAGCAAATTATGCTAATGCGCAACTGTATCCCGAGCTTAAAAAAGTAAAGGATAATCCCGACCTGGCGACGGTTGTTATTTACAGAACTCCCCAGTATTTTTCCGCTGCCCAAAACTGGGCTATTTTTGAAAGCGGGGATAAGATATGCAAGTTGAGCAATAAAAAGTTCATCATTTACCAGCGAGAACCCGGTGACTCCGATTTTAGGGTCCAGGTTGGCGGTGTACAGCTCTGGCCTAAAAAGGTGACCGGACTAAAAATACCATTGGAAGCAGGCGAGGTATACTTCATCAAAACGAATGTTAAAACCAGTTTTACAAGGACCAGGGTAGAGCTTACGGAGGTTACTGAACGTACGGCGAGGCGTGAGATGGAAAAACTGACGCTGGACAGGTGTAGTTTAGAGGATTAAAAATAGCCATGCACAGGCAATTAAATCAGGCATACCGAAGAGATTGTGTCATAGGCATTATGTTTCCAGTCTTGGCTATGTAGTTGCTTCGAAGTCTTTAGGCTGCTTACAGCGTTTAGGGCCGGATCAATTTTTGCTCTGACAGCAATCTGTTAGAACCCTTTATCCAGTATGTTAAGATGTTATCTGATTCAGGTACAACTCAAAATCATACTATGACTTCCTGTTAAAATCATTTGTTAGCCTGGGGCTGTGCGATAACCCGGTTATTTGTGAAGCATATTTCAGAACGGGATTGATCATGCGATTAATTCAGAAATATGCTTTGGATTTTAAATAATTTATCTTGAATTATTACATAGCGCCGGTTTTATTATTTTATTTAACTATTTTCTTAGTATTGAACTACGATTTTTCTGGCATCCATTCATACCGCCGATATTAAATTTTATGGTGTAAGTACCACTGCTGCTACCTTTTCTTTCAAATTCATCGTCATATGGTTTTATCCTTTCCAAATAAAAAAATCAATATTTTCGAACTATTGTTTACTATTTATGCTAGTATTTTTACTAAATTTACTGGTAAATATATACTCTGAACGTGAGGACATTTGGCAGTCTGCTGAAGGCAGGGTACCAGCCCAGAAACTTCACCTGGCTGTACCGTAAAAACGAGGAGGATCCATACATACAATTTTGTCGCTATAAATACGGGGATGCCGGTAAAAAAACGCCCATTTACAAACCCTACAACAGGAAATGCCAGCCGGAACTCCTGTATATCCATCCCTATTTTCCCAACAAGCCGGTCATCGCCGTTCAAATAATAAAACCCTTCCCGTTTGGTAAAGCAAGAACAGTGCATTACCTCGATAAGGGTATTCTTACCGTTACAGCGCATATGAAATTTACGGAAGTGGATATTTATAAATTTCCGACCTTTTTCAAACCTATTTATGAACAGTATAAATAGGTAAATCTGTGCTTAATCTTTTTCGATGGTTTCGCTCAGCCATTCACCTTCCGGACTGATCTTCAGGTTGATTTCCGTATCCTCGTTTTCCAGTTCCGCCAGGTATCTGTGGAAACCTTCTGTATCTACATAATTGATCTTATCAAACTTGTCCTTGTATTTGCTGGCGAGGTTTTCTCTGATATCCTGAGGCAGCACATCCTGGTAAGGTATGGCGTTGTTGAATCTCCGTGCGGCGACTGCTTCCTGCTTTCTTTCTGCAAACCTGCTAGGGCCACTGTTTTGAGGTAATAGGCCTCCGGGGAAAAGAAGTAAAACAGGTTTTACAAGGTCAGGTACATACGATTGTGGCCGCACTTTAGCCGGAAGATTAAGGATTGGTTAAAAATTCCGGCAAATTGAGTGAAAATCCATTTTTCCAGGGGCTTTTAACGGATTTTTACAGGTGACTATTAAAATACAAAATTTTCTGTATAGTTTTGCCTTATGCAGGTACGGTGGTATAATTGCTGTAATTACCTTTTTATCCTTGAAGAGGATAAAAAACCAATGGTTATGTAACCAAAAGCAAATATCAATCGTTTGATTTAATCAAATGATTAATTTAGACAAGTAGTTATGGTATGACCTGGCGTCATACTATGACTGAAATCGACTCCATACCATGAAACACTTCATAAATCATAAAAACATCGCCACAAAGATCGGAGCTATTTTAAAATCGGCCGGGGCAATACATCATGATCCTACGGACCAACATGCTTTGAGAAATGATCTGGGCCTGGATTCATTGGACCAGGTAGAAGCTGTGATCATGATCGAAAAATTTTATGGCATAGAAATTCCTGAGGAGATTGTGGAAAATATTGTCACAGTAGGCGATTTGGTGGAGGCCGTATCGGTTGAATTAAACCGTAATGGTCCTCCAATAAATTTTTGATTTAATCATATGATTAAATATTTTGATTTAATACTTTTGTATCATGAAACAGGAAAATGATCTATTAGCAACTCAAAGTACCGAAGAGCGTATCAAAGAAGCTGCCGCCCGGGTTTTTGTGAAAAAGGGCTTTGCCGCGACAAAAACAAGGGATATTGCCGAAGAGGCGGGCATCAACATTGCTTCACTTCACTATTATTACCGGAGTAAAGATAAACTCTTCGAGATTGTTATTGGCGAAGCCCTCAGGAAGTTTTCCGGGGCAATGGATGAGATACTGAGCAGTATCGAACCGGTACACCTGAAGATCCGCAAGTTTGTGCATAGATATATTGATTTCTTCAAGGAGAACCCTTATGTCCCGCTGTTTATTATGTCAGAGTCTCAGAGTAATCCTGATAAAGTCGACAAAATGCTCGACACCCAGCAGCATATTAATATACTTAAGAAACAATTGGAGGAATTGGCAGACAAAGGTGTGATCCGGTCAGTCCATCATGCACACTTCTTTATGAATTTAATCAGTCTAACGGCCTTCCCTTTTATATCAAAGGCCTTAATGATGCGTAAGGTTAACCTTTCGTCAGAAGCTTATGATAAACTATTGGAGGAAAGGAAGGAAATGATTCCGGAAATGATTATGAGTTATTTTTATCTGAAAAAACCGGATTAAATTTTTACCCTTTATTTAATCAAATGATTACATCAAAAAATTTAATAAAATGATAAAATTAACAATGCAAACCGGAATATTCATCCGGTATTTAATGCTAGCAACCATTCCTGCACTATTTATACAATGTTCAGGTACCACAGGAAAAGAAAGCGACAAGCAGCCACTCGTTGCCAGTGACATCAAGTCTTTTAATACAATGCGTGTTGAACCGGCAGAAATAGAACGAAGTCTCAACATTACCGGCCGTGTCATCGCTATGCAAAAGATTCACGTGATTGCCCAGGTACAGGGTATAGCCGTCACTACTGCCAAACCCTTTAAAGAAGGGGTGAGCTATCAACGCGGAGAAGTGCTCATAGCCATTGAAGACACCGATTTCAGCTATAATCTGGCGGCACAAAAAAGTCAGTTCATGAACGCCCTGGTACGGATTATGTCTGACCTGAAATTTGATTACCCCGCTTATTTTGAAGCATGGAATGCTTATTTGTCGACAGTGGATGTGGTTAAGCCTATTCCGAAATTACCCGAGGTGACCGACAGGCAACTGCGATATTTTTTAGTTGCCAACAATATCTTTGATTTGTATTATAACCTCAAAAGCCAGGAGGAAATACTTAAGGATTTTACGGTTTATGCCCCTTTTGATGGCGCCGTTACCACAGCTCAGGTTGATCCCGGAGACCTGATAAGATCAGGGGTTAAACTAGGCGAATTTATACGCACGGATGTTTATGAGGTAAAAGCCGCAGTTTCTGCCACTGATTTAGCCTATCTAACCATAGGGCAATCTCTTGACTTATACGCGCGAAACCTGGATCAAAAATTTACTGCCAGGGTTGACCGTTTCGGCAAAAGCATCGACCCTTCTACGCAGGCGGTTGCAGTTTTTCTAAAGGTAAAGGGAAAAAATCTCCGGGAGGGGATGTATCTGGAGGCCCTTGTCCCGACCCAATCTTTTGCTAATGCTGTGGAAATTCCAAAAGATGTACTCACCAGGAAAAACCAGGTGTACACCATTGGCGACTCGGTGGTCAGATTAAAAGATGTAAAGCCGCTTGAATACAGGCAAAATTCAGTCATCGTTCAAGGCCTGTCTCATGGTGAGGCAGTGATCACAGACCGGATTTTATCTCCTGTACTGGGCGCCAAGGCTATTTCAAAATAGATAAGTCATGAAAGGAACCATTAAATATTTAATTCAACATCCCACGCTTGTCAATTTGTTTGTTTTCCTGTTGGTAGGGATCGGGATATTAAAGTTGATCCAAACGCAAAAGACGAACCTGCCACAACAAAAAGTTCGCTTTGTCGATGTTAGCATCCCTTATCCCGGTGCAAGTCCGAGTGAAGTAGAGGAGGGCGTTACGGTCAAGATTGAAGACAATCTGGAAGGTATTATGGGTATTGACAGGGTGACTTCCACGTCACAGGATAATCAGGCTACCATTGAAGTGGAACTGGAAGAATATGCAGACGCGGACAAGATTTTGGTGGAGGTAAAAAATGCGGTAGATAAGATCAACAATTTTCCCGCGGGTGTGGAACCCCCTACGGTCGAAAAAAGGGATCCCATGGACATTACCATCAGCATGGGGTTGGTGGGAGACGTGCCGTTGCAAACGATGAAAGACTATGCCGAAGAAATCCGGGACGACCTGCTGTTCCAAGACGGGCTTTCACAGGTATTTGTAGATGGTGTACCTGATGAGGAAATAGAAATCCGTGTCAGGGAAAATGACTTGAGAGCCTACAACCTTACCATGGAAGAAGTAAAAAACGCCATTAGCAACTCTAATCTGGAAACCTTTGGAGGAAATATTGAGACCGGAAATGAAAATATCAACATCAAGGCAGAAAACAAAGGCTACTTTGCCAAAGACTTGAAAAACATTATCGTCAGGGCCGACAGTGACGGCAAAATTGTCTATCTCAAAGATGTGGCTGACATGGCCGATCAGTTTGAAGATGCCCCCTCAGCCCGGTATTTGCTAGGTGAGCGGCTTGTGGTAATCAATACGTATACGCTTACTTCGGAAGACATCCTGGATAATGCAGCCTTTGTCAGGGAGTATATTGAAAATTTCAATGCCTCCCATGATGGTATTCAGTTGAATGTGCTTGAAGATGGAACAGTGAACCTAACCAACCGGCTTAAAACCATGGTAAATAATGGTATCGTGGGCGTGATGCTCGTGCTTTTGGTACTGGCCTTATTTCTGGACCGGTATCTGGCGATGTGGGTGGCTTTAAAAATTCCGGTGGCAATCATCGGCATGTTTGTGATGATCGATATTTATGAGGCTACCATTAATGTGGTGTCCTTGTTTGGGTTTATTCTTGTGCTGGGAATTTTAGTGGATGATGGTGTGGTTATTGGCGAGAACATTTATCAACATGCCAAAGAAAAAGGCAAGAAGCCACTGAGAGCGGCCTTGGATGGCACCATGGAAATGATTACGCCCGTGTTGATCTCCCTGTCCACCACAGCAGTCGCTTTTTCACTTTTTTTATTCCTGCCCACACAGGCCGGAGAGTTTTTTGGAGAGGTGGCCTTTGTGGTGATCGCTGTGCTTTTTGTAGCACTTATTGAAAGCTTTTTTATTTTACCCACCCACCTTGCCCACTCCAAAGGTTTAAGAGGTAATACAAGGCTTACCAAAATCGAAAAATGGGCTACAGGGCTCATGACATTCCTGAGAGACAAAGTGTACCTGCCCATATTCAACAGGAACGTAGTAGGTAAATTATATCCGAAAGTGCTGACATTCATCGCTTTTATTGCTCTACTGGCTGGTTCTCTTAGCCTGGTAGGGTTTGGGGTTGTCAATTTTACATTTTTCCCCAACCTTGACGACGATGCCATTTTCATAGAACTCGAACTGCCTCCCGGAACCCCTGTGGAGGTTACCAAAGGCAAACTGCAGGCCATCGAGGAAGCCATTTGGCGGGTTGATGAGGTATATTCTTCCAAAAGAAAAGATGGTGATAAAGTCGTGCGGTTTGTAGAACAGATAACCGGGCCGCTGGATAACCAGGGCGAGCTCAAAGTGACTTTTTTAAATGGTGAAATCAGGGATATCAGTTCTTTTCAATTGAGCAATGACATCAGGGCTGAAGCGCCGCCCATCCCGGAGGCAACCCGTTTGATTTACGGACTGGGGGCCTCGGCATCTTTGTTTGGTCTGCCGGTTTCATTTGCGTTGAAAAGTAAAGACCTGGATGATCTCAGAAAAGCCAAGGACGAACTGAAGGCTGGGATGCAGGGAATGCGTGAGGTAAAAGATGTTTCTGATAATGATATGGAGGGTATTCAGGAACTCCGGGTTAAGCTAAAACCGCAGGCAGAGTTGCTGGGACTCAACCTCGCCTATGTAATGAGACAAGTGCGATCCGGATTTTTCGGGTTGGAAGCCCAGAGTTTGCAAAGGGAAGATGAGGAAGTTGAGATTTGGGTCAGATATCCGGGGGAGGGAAGAAGTTCTAAAGATCAATTGCTGGACATGCGCATAAGAATCCCGGATGGTCGCGAATATCCGTTTCGTGATATCGCCTATGTGGAAGAAGGTGTTGGAAACCTTACCATTAATCACCTCGGGGGCAGGAGGGAAATCCGTATAGAAGCGAATGTGGCGAACATAAACGTTTCGGCACCAAAAGCTATTGCGGCCGTTGAAGAAAATGTATTGCCGGCTATTTTGCAAAAATACCCGTCGGTTTCCTACTCGGTCGAGGGGCAAAACAGGATGTCTTTCAAACTGTTAAAGGCGATTTCAGTGGTTGGCCCTATTGTGTTAATTTTCATTCTGGCCTTAATTGTCGTCAACTGTAATTCATTTTCTCAAGGTATATTGGTTTTTTCCCTTTTCCCTTTTGCATTGATAGGAGTTATTATTGGCCATTGGATACATAATACACCGCTTAGCATTTTTTCACTCATCGGTACAATTGCGCTTATCGGGGTATTTGTAAACAATGCTTTGGTATTCCTGTCCACGCTCAACGATCTTTTGAAGGCAGGCGTGGGGTTTGTGGAGGCGGTAGCCGAAACAGCCAGGTCGAGATTCAGACCTATTATCCTCACCTCGATCACAACCATTGCCGGTCTGGCACCCTTGATTGCTTCTGGCAGCCTTGGCGCCCAGTTTTTAAAGGGGCCGGCTATAGCGATTGCCTATGGCCTCGGTTTCGGAATATTCAATGTGTTGATATTACTGCCGGTATTTTTAATGATCACCAATAAATTCAGGCAGTTGTGGTATCACAAAATAAAAAAGCAAGCATTATCCCCGGCCGAAGTAGAGCCGGCTGTTAGAAAACTGAAGTATATTCTCAATGATTAACTCGAAAAAAATGGATTTAAAAAGCATCATAACAGGCATATCGTTGTGCTTTCTGGCAAGTGCCGGCTTTTCACAGAAGCTTTTGACCCTTGAGGAGTCAATCAGTATTGCCCTGGAAAACAATTACGATATCAAACTGGAAAAATACAATGTTGAAATGAATGAAAACAATGTATCAAGGGCGGTTTCAGGCCAGGCGCCATCCCTGGAAATAAATACGAGCTTTGAGTGGGGGTATGCAGAAGCCGAGACACAAACCCTCGGGCTGGCACCCGGGGAAGCTAACAATGCCCCTGTAGAACTGGATGGCACCTCTCGTGATTTACTGCTTCAGCCTCAGATTAACCTCCCCATTTTTGAGGGATTCAGAGGGAAATACAGGTTCAGGCAACTTAAAAATACCCACCGGATGAGCGAATTACAGCTCACCCTGGTTACTGAACAAACAATTACCAGAACGGTTTCAGCCTATCTGGAGGTGGCGAGGTTGCAATCGAGAATAGCCATTGATGAAGAAAACATTGCGATCTCGTATGACCGGTGGCAACGGCTGGTGGAGGATGCAAAATTTGGCACCACCAATTCCGTGAGAAGGTTGCAGGCAGCGGTAGATCTGAAGACAGACAGTGCCCATTACCGGAATACCATTTTAGTTTATGAAAATAGCCGCAGAAACCTCAATCTGGTCCTGGCACAACCATTGGATCAGGTTTTCACCGTACGGGAAGACATACTCCTGAGCAACGATCTTCAATACGGTCGGCTCGAAGAAGAAATGCAAATAAGCAATACAAGGCTCAACCTTTCACTGATGGCCATCAATGATGTCACTTATGAAGTGAAAATCAGTGAGGCTTCTTATTTTCCCAGAATTCAGGGGTATGCCAACTATACCTATTTCGATACGGAGGATGATGCCAATTTCATTCTGAGCAATACTGTTCAGGGACCCAACGTCGGGATAACGATGCGTTGGCCGGTATTCACTAGCGGGGCGAACCGGATCCGGCGTCAAAATTCACAAATAAAGCTGGACCAACAAAAAACCGCCCTCAACAACACCAGCCTCAACCTGGAAAGGGAATTAAGCAATGCTTTTGCCCAATACATGAACAACAAAGAACAGTTACGAATTGAAGTGTCTAACCTGGAGACTTTCGAAAGAAATTACTCGAAAACCAGGGAAGATTACGCTCTGGGGCTTGTTGACGCTTCGGATTTGAGAACAGCACAACTTAACCTCTCATCAGCCAGGAACCGGATTAACGATCTTGCCTACAACGTTAAACAATCTGAAATCACCTTACTGCAGTTAAGTGGAAGATTAACAAAATAGTAAAACCCTTTATAAATTTATCCTGTTATGGAAGCAATTGATGCAAAAGGAATATCAAACAATCAAAACAGGCGAGTAGTGACCGGTCTGGCCCGGGAGCTGTTTATACGGCATGGCTTTCTAAGAATAACCATGGACGACATTGCCTCCGGAGCCGGTATCTCTAAGAAGACACTATACCGATATTTCGAAAGTAAGGATCAACTGGTCAACACCTGTATTGCACAGGAGATTAATCAAATATATGTACATCTTGCCATTATACTTTCCTGCAATATCCGCTACGCCGAAAAATGGGATCACTGTATCAGGTTAATAACCCGGCGATCACAGGAGGCTGAAAGTGTGTTCTACCGGGACATTTTATCAAGACCAGGACAAATTCAACTTTTTAATAAAAAAAAGAGCCAGATTATCGATTTAATATTGAATAGTTTCGTTAACCATAATGACCGGGCACAACCTGGGCTTATTCTTGACTCCTTCCTGACATTGTTGCTACTATCTGTGTCAGGGCAGCCGGATGGAATCGACCGTAAAGTGTTTAGACAGATCGTTGTGCCTTTTTACGGTCAGGCCTATGATTTTTTTGAAAAATCTAGTGGCGGAAAAAGATCTCCGCAGCGATCAAAATTTGTAAAAGCTAAATGAAAGAAGCAGATAAGATGTCTCGCTTTGTGATGACAATACTGCCATGGGTGATGTTAACCGTTAATTTTACCCATGTTTTCGGGCAGGAAAGCTTATATAAGAGGGATAGTATCAATTATAGATTCGAAATTGAAGTAGGTACTGACAATGACCTCTTTGTAGCTTATACCCACACCGACAAATACTATACCTACGGTCTGAACCTGGGGCTTCGCTATGTGCCGTATCAAGAGAATTTTCTCAGGCGGGTGGCACCGTCCAGTAACAGATACTTTTTTCATTTTAGCATAAATTTAAAGGCGTATACACCCAACTACCTGGAAAACAACCCGGAACAAACATTAAGAAGACCTTTTGCAGGGTGGTTATATGGCGAATTTAGTACGATATATACTTTCGGGAATGCTGTATTTAAAATGGGTCTTCAAGCGGGCGTACTTGGGCCGGCAGCCCGTGCAGGTGATATACAAAACTGGGTTCATGAGCATATCTCCGGCGATCGCTTTGTGGATGGTTGGGATGAACAGATACCTAATCAGGCAGGAATAAATATGGTTACCTCTTATTCAAGAAAATTGCTGGGTACGACGGACCTTTGGGACAGCTACCTTACCGTTTCTGCGGCAGTTGGGAATATTTATACCTTTTTTTGGCCGCAATTTAACTTCCGGATCGGCAGATTTTTGCCGATTTCACAATCGATTTCCCTGGACAACGCAATTTTATCACCGCCTGATGGATATGAATTGTTTTTTGAGATAGGGCCTGGGGTTAAACTTACTGCTTACGATGCCACACTCCAGGGCAACCTGTTCAAAGAAGATACTTTCCTGAATGCGGAAGAGGTAAATAACATGACACCTACTGCACAAATGAGTATAAATTACTTAAAAAAAAGGTGGTCTGGTAAAATAAGTTATCACTACTCCGCAGGTGATATCACCAATGGTGACAGTCACTTTTTCGGACGTATTTTGCTGGCTTACCGGTTATAGGCGATGAGGTTTACCAAGAAATTTTTACGCTTTTTGAAGCGGTATCCGAAACAGGTATATGCCGCTATTTTGATCATTGGCTTTACTGTGGGGGCCAACCTCTATATTTTCCTGAAGCTTTCCGGGTTGGATGAGCAAAATAACCAGATGTTGTTGGAAAAGCATGGCTTTCATTGGATAATTCCTACATTGGCAGGTATTATTATTGGGGTAGGTTTTGGTTTATTGGAATTCAGTTTATTCCAGAAGTTATCGGGCCGTCTTAACAGGGTTAAGCTTTTTTTACTGAAATTCTTTACTTTTTCACTGGTGGTTATCACAAGTGCCGTGATTGTACACATGTCGGTTGCCATGATTCTGCATGGTGACCATCCTTCTGAAGCGTTTAAAAAAGTATGGCGCTATATTGATTCTGACATTTTCCTTTCGCTTTACATTTATCTGATGTTATTGGGGGCTACTTTAAACTTTTTCAGGGCCATTGGCAACCGGTTTGGGCATGGTATTATTTTCAATTATCTTATGGGTAAATACAGGATGCCTATCGAGGAAGACCGTACCTTTATGTTCCTGGACCTCAATAATTCAACTGGAATCGCAGAAAGGCTTGGTCATGTAAAGTACAGCCGTTTTTTACAAAAGTGCTTTAACGATCTCAACCAGGTGCTTCAAAAATACGATGCCCAAATCTATCAATATGTTGTTGATGAAGTTGTGCTTACATGGAAAAACGAAGACGTAATTAGAAAAAGGAGAATGATTGAGCTTTATTAATTTTTTACCCCAATACCTGACTACCCTCAGACTAAGGGGAAAAAGCAATTCAGTTTCCATTTACGGTATACCAAATGGCTAAAATGTAGCCATTTTATAAGACTATTGAATGAAGCATGTGGAATTTAGCAGAAAAAAAATATGGAAACTAAATCGAGATTTATCCACACATTAGCATGTAATGATACAAAAAAAGCGATTAAGTGGCTTTGTGATGTCTTTGATTTTTTTCTCCCGGTATTTAATACAAATCGAAAAAAAGCCGGGAGTGGAAGTATTCGTGATACCTCCGCTCGCCTGAGTTTCTGCCTTAATTAAAGTAGAATCAATAATTATTTGAAAACAATGATCAGAAATACCTAAAATTTCAAGAATCGATGAAAGTATAAATAAGCTCGAGAAGAAGTCCCACAGGGTCAGGATTTTATCACTATCCTTAAAAATTGCTGATGCGGTTACCTTGCTTATTGTCGCCGCGGTCTGCTTTTTAAATTCCTTTCAACCTACCGAAACGTCGATAGTTGATCATCCATCGAAGCGTGATACGATTGAAGAAAGCGCTATAAAATCAAAAATACGATTGGTCAGCAAAATAAATACTTCCAAAAATGTGCTTAGATACACCTTTGCAGATGATAGTAACATATACCTGCAACCAGGATCAGTAATTCAGCACATGAATAATTTTAGCAGATATACCAAGCGGGAAATTCAATTATATGGTGAGACCTGTTTCGAGGTATCGGAAGACTCTGAAAAACCTTTTATTGTGTATGCTAATAACCTGATTGAAAACGTTTTAGAAACCACTTTTAATATCAAATCCTTTGAAGATAGCCCCTCGATAGAGGTAGAACTTTTTACCGGAAAAGTTTCAGTGAAGGTTTTTGCTTGATGCACAGACAAAACACTAATAGCTTCACTTAGGGAGGGGCAATGGGCTGCTTTTGATGAATTGTACCAGCGCTACCGGGAAAGTTTGTATGGCCTGGATCTTGTTAAAAATTCTTCATTTGGAGTCAAACCGAAATAGAAATGATGATTATCTCCTGATTGCCCTGAAAAATGGTGATCAGGAGGCCTTTCATAAATTGTATGAAAGGTATGTATATCAGCTATATCCATTTGTATTGAAGATCTGCAAGTCCCCTGAGTTATCCGATGATGTAATTCATGATATTTTTGTAAAGATCCTAATTTTCTTAACAATCTTTCAGGCAGGGTGGCCGGGGTACAGATATCAATGGCCCTACCGGAGTGGGGTCTTTATCCAGGATAACTATACGAGGCGATTCTTCTTTTAATAATAATTCCCCCCTGTTTGTAGTAGATGGCATTCCAATTATATAACCAAACGGTAGTAAACCTGACCACTGAAGTGCAGTCAGGGGTGCAGGAAGCAGATTTCGGAAACGGTGCCGCCGAAATCAACCCTGATGACATCGAGTCGGGTTCCATTCTTAAAGGGCTAACTGCCTCAGCCTTGTATGGTACAGAGCGGCAAATGGTGTTGTTCTTATTATCACTAAAAAGGGGATGAAAAAAAGACCTGGGGATTAGCATTAATACTACTTTTTTTGCTGATAACCAACCTTATTGAACAGTCCCACAACCAAAACAAACTCAAATAACATTAATTTAAAAAAAACTTAATCTGTAATACTGGATTCTCAAAAGTAAATCCGGCTTATTTGGATTTACAAGATTTTTTTTCCCTAAAATGAACCGAGAATCAGAAAAAGCTACTATATCTGCTTTTGTTAATGGAAGTGAGGGTGCTTTCAGTGAGCTTTTTCGGAAATATTATCCCAGGCTCCTTCATTTTGTCATTAAAATGGTGAAATCCAGACATGATGCCGAAGAAATTGTGCAGGAAGTTTTTATTAAGCTTTGGAATTTACGGCACAAAGTAAACACCGAAAATTCTTTCAAGTCATTTCTTTTTACCATTACCCGAAACATGGCTTTCGATTACCTCAAGAAAGCCATAAGACATGATGAACTGACAGAGGCGCTCTGGGATAAATTGGAACTTATCAAAAATAACACGGAAGAAGCCATTCTTTTTGAGGATTGTAAGCGGATTACCAAAAAGGCCATCGAAACTTTACCACCCCGGAAACAGCTTATATTCAAACTAAGCAGGGAAAACGGGCTGACCCACGAAGAAATATCCCATCGGTTGGGAATCTCTAAAAATACCGTTAAAAATCATATGATTGAAGCACTGAAATCATTAAAATCCTACCTTATCTTAAGCGAAGAATTCTCTAAGAAATCAATTTTACTTTTGATACTTGCTTTACCGGTTTGACAGGCTTAGCCGTGTTTGCTTGTTGTAACTCCGGCTTTCAAGAAAATTTTTAAAAAAATTAAATGACACCTAGTCCTGTGTCATTTCGGAAGTAGTACTACTGATAGATGAGTAACTCCGGTAACATAAAAACATTAAATGAGCTCTTCAGAAAGTATATGGACAATACTTGCACCAAAGAAGAATTCAAAGTGTTATCTCAGCTTTTGAAGGATGGAAAAAATGAATATGAGGTAAAAGAGCTAATGGACGATTGTCTGAACAATTTGCCGGCGCCTGACCTTACCACAGAATCCCTGCAAGTAGAGCAAAAACTGAATAACGTTATTCATAAAATTCAACGACAGGAAAAGGATAAAACCCTGAAAACCAGGTCTTTTTACAAGACTGCATTTAAAGTGGCGGCCTCGGTGATCATAATTTTAGGTATGGGTTTGGCCATATATAAAACAGCATCGGATATAACGCACATCCACCACGTTACAAAAACCACACAAAGAGGCCAAAGGGCAACCATTACATTAAGTGATGGCTCCATCATAAAATTGAATGCTGAAAGCGCTGTAAGCTTTGAGGAAAAATTCACAGGTGATACCAGGGAGATAGCACTAACGGGAGAGGCGTTTTTCGAGGTAAAAAGAAATCCGGACAAGCCTTTTATTGTTAAAACCGGCGAGTTAAGTACCACAGTACTCGGTACTTCTTTTAACATTCAGGCATATCCGGAGAAAGATGAAATAGCAGTGACAGTAGCAACAGGTAAGGTTTTAGTGAAAACCAGGAACCAAAAGGGAACAGCCGGAAGCCAAATCCTTACTCCCAATCATCAGGTGACCTATCACACCTCTTCGGGAGAGATGGTAAAGCAAAAAGTTGATCCGGCTCATTTCCTTGCCTGGAAAAATGATGAGATAAGGCTTGATAAAACCACACTTTCGGAAGCTGTCGTTATTCTGGAAAGGTGGTATAATATTGAAATAGTTTTTGCAAACGAAGCCTTAGGCGATTGCCTGATAAGCGGTAAATACAACAGCGATAACCTTGTCAATATACTGGAGAGTATCAAGTACATTAAAGGAATCGAATATCGCATAGATGAAGACAAAGTAACTTTAGAAGGAAAGCCCTGTAACTAAAAATATGCCTATGATCAAAACCGGAGCCTAACTAAAAACCAGGAATATAAAACTAAAAAGACCCACCCTGCACCAACAGATAATGAGCCTTTCTATTCAAATAATTAATCCATTAATTAAATGAAATCAAATATACTAAAAATATTGATGTTCGCATCAAAGCAAGCCTTTTATGTCTTTATTGTACAGGTATTAGCCTTGCAGATTTTGTTTGCCAGCACTTCCAGTAGCCAGAGCATTAAAAAAGTAATGATCAATATACATGTTGAAAATGCAAGGCTGACAGAGGTATTTCATGCCATTGAGGAGCAAACGGTATTTGCCTTTATCTATGGCGAAAACGTCATCGAATCCAGGGAAAGATTTTTTCTTAATTTCGATAATACAAGCGTAGCTTACATTCTTAAAAAGGTCGGTGAGCAAAGCGGTTTGAATTTTAAGCAGATCAACACCAACATATCGGTTACAAAAGCCCTTGAACAAAAGTCCCTAAAACAGGAAAAAAGAGAAAACACCCCTGACATTGCGATTACGGGAAAGGTCACAGATGAAAATGGTGAACCCTTACCCGGTGCAACTATTTCAGTAAAAGGAACCTCAATTGGAACAGTATCTGACGTGGACGGTAATTTTAACTTAAATGTTCCTGAAAATGCTGTCTTATCCGTGTCATATGTAGGATATCAAACACTGAAAATCCCGGTTGCCAATCAAACCGACATCAGTATCAGCCTCGTGGGTGACGCACTTGGACTCAGCGAGGTAGTTGTAACGGCACTGGGCGTTAAAAGGGAGGAGAAACAGCTAGGTTATGCAGTCCAGGAAGTTAAAGAAGATGAACTGGAAAAAGTTCGGGATCATAATTATTTAAACTCTTTGAGCGGAAGGCTGGCTGGTGTTAATATTATTCAGGGGAATTCGGGTGTTGGATCGTCTGCACGGGTAATTATCAGGGGGGAAACTTCATTGAGTAGCGACAACCAGCCTTTGTTTGTTGTAGATGGGGTGCCAATTAATAATTTCACAAACCCCAGTATCACCGAACCTTCGAGTTCCGGGCCTCAGGAAGTGGATTACGGTAATGGCGCTTCCGAATTAAACCCCGATGATATTGCCTCCATAACTGTTCTGAAAGGGGCGAATGCAGCCGCACTTTACGGATCCAGGGCGGCCAATGGTGTCATATTGATTACCACCAAGCAAAGTAAAATGACCAAAGGACTTGATGTAACTTTTAATTTTACCACCACATTTGAAAATGTCCTTGTCATTCCCGACTGGCAAAACCGGTATGGCCAGGGTTCAGGAGGTCGATTTTCCTATGAGGATGGCCTTGGAGGAGGAGTAGAAGATAGTGAAGATACTAGCTGGGGACCTGAATTTGGGCCTACAGGTTCCATTCCTCAGTTTGACGGCCAATCAGTCGGGCCGGATGGGGAAGTTTTGAGGGGCGGGGATTGGCTCGCCCGGCGGGGTGCTCCAATTACCCCCACACCCTGGCTGGCAAGGCCGGATAACGTCAAAGATTTCTTTGAAACCGGTGTCACCACCACCCCGGGTATTGCCATTTCCGGGGGTAGCGAAAAAGGGGATTTCAGACTCTCATACACCCGAATGGATGCCAAAGGTGTAACGCCAAACAATGACCTTACCAGAAATACTTTTAGTTTGAAAACAAGGTATCGATTCAACGATATGTTTAGTGCCAGGATAACGGCCTCTTACCTCAATGGTGAATCTGACAACCGGCCGTCGATGGGTTATGGATCTGAAAATCCGATGTATGCTTTTGCGTGGTACGGGAGACAAGTGGATACGGATGCTTTAAAGGAATATTGGCAACGAGGGTTCGAGGGTATTCAGCAATTTAATTACAACAGTGCGTGGCACGATAATCCATACATGACAGCCTTTGAAAATACTAATGGATTTGCAAAAAACCGTCTCCTTGGAAATATTGCCCTCAATTTTCAATTTACAAGTGAGTTAAGCTTGATGTTACGAACCGGAACGGACTTTTTTTATGACAACCGGATCAGTAAAAGGGCAAACAGTACGCAAAGGTTTCCATTCGGTATGTACCGGGAAGATGATGTTTTCTTCCAGGAAACAAACTCAGATGTACTTTTAACTTACGAACGGAATACCGGCAGTGAAGTCCGGTTTACGCTTTCGGCCGGGGCCAACCGTATGCATCGGGTAAATACTTTTACCAGTAACATTGCCAATGAACTATCGGTGCCCGCATTATATACACTATCGAATAGCCGCATTCCCCTGGTTACCTCCCAGTTTGATACCGAAAAAAGAATAAACAGTATTTACGGTTTAGGACAAATTGCCTTCAGAGAGTACCTTTTTCTCGACATTACAGGACGGAATGATTGGTCCAGTGCCCTGACCAATCCTGATGGCAATATGGAATCTGACAACTCGTATTTTTATCCATCTGTGTCAATCAGTGCCATTGCTTCGGATATTTTTAATCTGCCGGAACCATTTTCATTCGTAAAAATCAGGGGTGGTTACGCAGAGGTCGGGAATGATACGGACCCATATCGCCTGGTATCTGTTTATGAATTCGGTATTCCTTATGGCTCCTCACAAACAGCCATTGAACAGGATGATTTGCCTAACCAAGACCTAAGGCCCGAAAGGCAAAAATCCTGGGAAATTGGTTTGGATCTAAGGCTTTTTAGTGGCCGTTTTAATCTTGATGCCACCTACTACAACACCAGAAGCGAGGATCAGTTGATCAGCTTACCGGTTTCCAGATCCAGTGGGTATGCCAGCCGTTTCGTAAATGGAGGTGTAATCAGAAATTATGGCGTCGAACTTATGCTTAACAGCAGGATTTTAGAATTTTCCAATGGTTTGACTGTCGACATATTTGCCAACTTCACCAAAAATCAAGGCAAGGTGATTGAAATACTGGATGATCAGGATGATTATGTTTATGCTGCAACAGCAGTAAACACCAGGCAGGAAGCACAAGTGTTTGCCATAAGCAGAAGAGGCGGGACTTTGGGGGATATTTATGGCACCGGATTTCAAAAAACCGAAGATGGTCAAATCATCTACAACTGGGACCCCAATGATCCAAATTCTATCCCTTTACCAATACCAGATCCGGAACTCAGACTTTTGGGTAACTATAATCCGGATTTTACACTAGGTTCAGGGGCCAAATTTGGCTGGAAAGGGCTAAGCTTTGATTTTTTATTTGATTGGAGAAAAGGAGGTGTAGTGGTGTCAAGAATGTTTGCTATCGCCACTACCGCCGGCAATACTGACATAACTGCCATCGGCCGGGAAGGGGGTGTTAAACCTGATGGGGTTTACAATGCAGGAACAAGTGAAAATCCCGATTATCAGCAGCTTCCGGACAATGCAAGAACACCTGCACAAACCTTTTACAAGGCATTTTACGATCGTAACCACGAAGAAAGCTCAACATTTGATGCTTCATTTGTCAAATTAAAAGAGGTTAAACTGACCTGCCAGCTCCCAAAAGTCATTCTTTCGGCGCTCCCTTTCGAAGCAGAAAGTATCTCTTTGGTGGGAAGAAACCTGAAACTTTGGACCGACCAGGGTTACTTTGATCCTGAGACTTTGACTTATGAAGGCAACAGCCCGGTTCCGGGTGTGGAGGAAATGGCCTATCCAAGTACCAGAAGTTATGGATTTAATATTAATGTGAAATTCTGATTTAAATAAGACATTAAAATGAAACCAAGACTATTAATACTGCTGCTAGCCCTGTTTTGTACGCCTGCATGTACAGATAACTTTGAGGAGATCAATACCAATCCAAATTCTCCGGATAAAGTAAATCCTAACCTCATTCTGTCAAACACCCTCTATCAATTGAGTGATAACCTTACTCGACAGGCACTGGACCGGGGAAATGGCCTTGCTCAGTATACGGCTAAATTTGACTTTAATCAGACAGAAAGATATGATTTTGACAGTAATGTGAATTATTGGAACCTCCTTTACCGTATGCTTAGAGAGGTAAACATACAAATTGAATTGGGCAAGGAACAGGGTAATGCCGGATATGAAGCCATAGGTTTAACCCTGAAATCAGTAATTGCTTCTCAATTGACAGACCTCTGGGGTAATGTCCCTTATTCGGAAGCTATTCGGGGAAAATCGGACAATCGATTCAAACCCGCCTATGATAGCCAGAAAGCTATATACAAAACCGATGAAGGCATATTGAACAACCTTCGCAAAGCCAATGAATTGTTAAAAAATACCAATGATCTGATTGCCGGCGATATCATGTACGATGGGGACTTTCTCCTTTGGAGGAAATTCACCAATACCTTGCGGCTACGCTATTTGCTACGAATTTCGAATGTCGAAGACGTATCGGCAGAAATGCAGCAAATAGTGGACGAAGAGCCTGTTTTTGAAAACAATGCTGAAAGTGCTTTGATTGACTACCTACCCTCAGCCCCCAATCAGTTTCCTCTTCATACCGTAAGATTCGGTGACTTTAACTTCATAAAAATGAGCGACACCATGGAGGAAGTTTTAAACACCTTGAACGACCCCAGAAAACAGGTTTGGTTTCGTCCAACCTCCGTTTCTGTTGAAGCCGGAAGTCCCGCTTACAAAGGATTACCGGTCGGCCTTTTCAGGGATTCCCAGGCACAATTAGGGATAGACCTTAACGATTTTTCACTGCTGGGCGAGAACTACAGGGAAATTCCGGACGCGGTTGACGCGGTGATTATTTCTTATTCCGAGCTGCAGTTCATACTGGCAGAAGCAGCACATAGGGGATTAATCACAGGCGGCAACAGCCAGGCGGAGGCTCATTACAATCTGGGTATTACCGCTTCTATAGCGTATTATGGTATAACCGGATCACCGGTAGGTGATTATCTGCAAAACCCTGAAATAATTTTTGATGAAAGCAAAGCGGTGGAACAGATTATTACACAGAAGTGGCTGGCTAATTTTTTTGTAGGTTACGAAGGATGGTTGGATTTCAGGCGCACAGGCTTGCCGGATTTACCGCCGTCCATGGATAATGTGAATAATGACCGGGTGCCCACCCGATACTTTTACCCCACCGATGAACAAGCCTTAAATGCTGAGAGTTACCAGGATGTCATCAGCGCGATGGGAGGGACAGATAACATAAATAGTCCATTGTGGTG
This sequence comes from Agaribacillus sp. DX54, assembly GCF_056858335.1. Lineage (NCBI taxonomy): Bacteria > Pseudomonadati > Bacteroidota > Cytophagia > Cytophagales > Splendidivirgaceae > Agaribacillus > Agaribacillus sp. DX54. The sequence goes on along the minus strand of NZ_JBXEQE010000030.1, from coordinate 48,394 downwards.
GGATAGGTAATACATCTCAAAATAATTAGAACGGGTATGTGAGGTAATTTTGATGCCCGTTCACATTCGACTCATTTTAATATAAATCATTGAATATGTTAAAGAATTGCTATATCTCTAGTCTGACGGTTTTTGCATCGATTTTTTTCCTTACCAATAACACTATATTGCTTGCACAAAATAAGCACAAAACAAGCCATGTGGTGTTGGTGTCAATTGACGGATTCAGGCACGGCTTCTATACGGACGATAAATGGCCTATGCCTACGGTACAAAAAATGGCAATGACTGGAACAAAGGCCAATATGGTGAAAGCTGTATTTCCTTCAGTAACCTTACCGGCGCATACCACTATGATCACCGGAGTCTCACCTCTCAAGCATGGAATATACTATAACAATAAATGTTCTATACAGGGTAAAAGAGGCCGGTACACTGATGCCAGCGATATACAGGTACCCACTCTCTGGGATATCACTAAAAATGCCAATTTATCCTGCGCTGCTATCTTATGGCCCGTCAGTGCGGGCGCTCCGATAGATTTTTGTATTCCCTATACCTATAACCATGAAGGAGATCATTCCTACTGGAACTGGGAAAAAATGCGTGAACTTGCAATACCCAATGGCTACATTGAGGAAATCGAAGAATTTGCCAGTGGCAAACAGCTTACGTCAAAAATATTTATTCATGATCTCACTACCATTGACAATACAGGAGCCATTGCCGCCTATACACTGGAAAAGTACAAACCTAATCTTTTGATGGTGCATTTTATCGCTACAGATGAAATTCAGCATATTGAGGGGAGAAATGGGCCAACCGTGGCTAAAGCAGTGGCTGCCACCGACAGGGCAATAGAAAGGATAAAAGAAGCGGCGCACCGGGCCAATATACTGGAAGAGACCACATTCATCATCACCGGAGATCATGGATTTGTTGATGTAAACACCGTTTTGTGCCCTAACGTTTGGCTTGCGGAGTCAGGTATTATCAATGAAAGCAATCCTGAGCGCAACAAAGCGATATTCCACGTAGCCGGTGCAAGTGCCTTTTTACATCTTGCAGACTCTTCTGATAAAACTACACTAAGGGAAGTAGAAAAGCTTTTGAAAAATCTTCCGGACTACCAAAAGAAGCTTTTTCAAGTTTTAAACAGGGAAGAATTAAATCAAGCCGGAGCCGATCCTGCAGCCCGGCTAGCACTGAATCCTATTCCCGGAATTTATATTGAGGATGATTTCCAGGGCCGCTCAGTTAAATCTTCCTCTTTCTATTGGGGAATGCATGGTTATATCCCTGATTTCCCTGAAATACATACCGGATTTATTGGTTGGGGAGCCGGCTTTAGGGAAGGTGTTACAATTCCTGTCATGGGACTGGAAGATATTACGCCCATGATTGTCCGTTTGCTGGATTTATCACCAAAGGAAATTGACCGAACTGTCTATCCAGGTATATTTTACGATACAGACGCGCCATGAAGGTATTTGACACAATTTTCAAAACCGGATACCGGTATCTGACATTAATATTCTTTCTTGTTACACGCTTCTCAGGATGTCAGATAAATGGAAATTTATCGTGCCGGATAGCGCCCAGATGCTTAACGGCAAATGGTATACCGCCAGAATCGATGAGCCTCAGAAAGAGTGGCTTAAAGGAGAGTTGGACGGTACGCCGAAAAGTACACATGTGATGATCGTATCGCATATTCCAATCCTGTCGGCCTGTATATTTGAATGGGCTAAATCTGAAAATGGCCTCCGGACTGTGCAAAACAGCCTGATGCATGCGGACTCACATACCGTGCAAGCAATTTTAAGAGCGTACCCCTAAGTAAAACTTTGTATAAACGGCCACCTTCACATGCTGCATAAGGTCTCCCATGACGGCCCTGACACGTACCATCGCGATCGATCTCCGTGATATACCGGATGAATCTAACCTGCCGGAAAAGACCCAACCGAAGGACAATATTCCGTACTGATGGTCTCGGATTCTTTTTACAAATTATAAGGCGTAAATAAACATTTCGGAAAAAAAGTGATTATATTAATGTACGGAAATGAAAAAAAACTAACTAAGCATCATGTCACCATACACAAAAACGATTCAATTTGACGGAGAAACCTTTAAAATTGCTGACCTGGGCGCGGTAGGGGCCGTCAGTAGCCTGCCCTTTTCTATCCGGATTTTGTTGGAAAATGTAATACGAAACATAGACGGTCTCGCCATCACCGATGATCACTTCGATATCCTGGCAAACTGGAATCCTAAAGGAACTGACAATGATATCCCCTATAAACCGGCCAGGGTGCTGATGCAGGACTTTACAGGGGTGCCGGCCATTGTAGACATCGCTTCGATCCGGTCTGAGGTGATCCGAAAAGGCAAGGATGGCAGCAAGATTAATCCTTCAATCCCGGTGGATCTCGTTGTGGACCATTCTGTGCAGGTAGATTTTTTTGCCAGCAAAGAAGCCTACAAAAAAAATGTTGCCAGAGAATATGAACGCAATCACGAGCGATACGCCCTTTTAAAATGGGGGCAAAAGTCATTTAACAACTTCAGTGTGGTGCCTCCGGGTATGGGTATCTGCCACCAGGTTAACCTGGAATACCTTGCCCAGGGTATTGTACAAAGAGACGGCTGGCTTTTCCCGGACACTTTGGTGGGCACTGACTCACATACGCCTATGGTGAATGGTATCGGTGTGTTAGGATGGGGAGTAGGTGGCATTGAAGCTGAAGCCGCTATGCTTGGACAACCCATTTATTTTACTTGTCCCCAGGTGATTGGACTGGCATTGAAAGGGAGGCTTTCCGAGGGAATTACAGCTACCGATATGGTACTGGCTATCACCGAGCTGTTAAGAAAATATGGCGTGGTGGGTAAGTTTGTGGAAGTGTTTGGCGAAGGGCTGGATCACCTGACCGTGCCAGATCGTGCTACGATATCAAACATGTCACCTGAATTTGGCTGTACGGTGACCTATTTCCCCATCGATGATCAAACCCTGGAATACATGCGCCGTACCAACAGACCGGAGAAGGTAGTGAGCCGGGTAGAGGCGTACGCGAAAGCCAATCATCTCTGGAGAACAGGCAAGGAAAACATTACTTATACAGATGTGCTTTCACTTGATTTATCTGCGTTGGAACCCACTGTATCAGGCCCGAAGCGACCGCAGGATAAGATTTTAATCAAAAACCTGAAAGGAACTTTTTATGACCTCATAGAGCAGGAATACGGCCATCTTAAAAGCACCGCCGATAATGAGGCGGAATCCGGTTGGCTGGGAGAAGGGGGGGCACTGACAGAATTTGTGCATACCGGGGATCAGAAGTTTCATCTGAGGTCAACTAATGTACACTATAATGGCCAGGAATTCGTGTTACACGATGGGGCCATTGTGATAGCCGCCATTACCAGTTGTACCAATACCTCTAACCCCAGTGTAATGATCGGTGCGGGATTGGTGGCCAGAAAAGCAAGGAAAAAAGGGCTGAATGTTAAGCCATGGGTCAAAACCAGTCTGGCCCCGGGTTCTAAAGTGGTGACCCGGTACCTGGAAAAATCAGGACTGAATGAAGATCTTGATGCACTTAATTTCCATACGGTAGGTTATGGTTGCACTTCCTGTATCGGCAACAGTGGTCCGCTTCCCGACCCGATCGCAGAGACCGTTACCAAGTACGATCTGAATGTCTCCTCAGTACTTTCAGGAAACAGAAATTTCGAAGCGCGGGTTCATCCACAGGTGCGCATGAATTTCCTGGCCTCTCCTATGCTGGTAGTGGTTTATGCCATAGCGGGAAGAGTCAATATCGATCTGACCACCGAACCATTGGGGTATGATACTGAGGGGAAACCTGTATTTATGCGGGATTTATGGCCGACCATCAGTGAAATAAATGATATCATCAACACTTCCATTGCGCAAAGTGATTTTGAAGATACATACAAAGTGATTTTTGATGGCGAAGAACAATGGCAACAACTGACTGCCCCTACCAGTCAGGATTATCAATGGAGCGATGAATCGACTTACATTAAAGAAGCCCCGTTTTTCAGAGATATTTCTGAAGGATATGATGCGTTAAAAGATATTCATGAGGCAAGGGTGTTGCTCAAGCTTGGAGAATCTATAACCACAGATCATATATCTCCTGCCGGTGCCTTTTCGTCAGATTCTACCGCCGGCCGCTACCTGTTGGATAAAGGGGTTGATTTCAGATCTTTTAACTCCTATGGATCGAGACGGGGTAACCATGAAATAATGATGCGCGGAACGTTTGCCAATGTTCGTATTAAAAATCAGATCGCTACCAAAGAAGGTGGTTTTACAACCTATTTTCCTGGCAACCGGGAAATGTCAGTTTTTGATGCCTCACTCAAATATCAAAATGACGGAACGGACCTGATTGTACTGGCTGGTAAAGAGTACGGAAGTGGTTCATCGCGGGATTGGGCGGCTAAGGGGACTAATTTGCTCGGGGTTAAGGCCGTAATCGCCGAAAGCTACGAACGCATTCATCGCAGCAACCTTGTAGGCATGGGTGTATTGCCCCTCCAATACAAAAACGGGGAAAACGCTGAAAGTCTTGGCTTGACCGGAAAAGAATATTTTAGCATTACAGGTATAGAGGAAGGACTGGTACAGGCAAAAACGCTGCAGGTAATCGTTAAAACTGAAGATAATGGTGAGACAACTTTCGAAGTTTTATGCAGGCTGGATTCTAACATCGAGGTGGAATATTATAAAAATGGTGGTATTTTGCATTATGTGTTGAGGAATTTTCTTGCCAATTCCCGATAAAAAACGTTTTCTTTCAGAAACCAGCACGCTATTTTCCAGGATAATGTAAGCAGATAAGTGTAATTGGTAATTGACAGTTGACAATGGATAATTGACAATTATTTTTTGGTATACACTTTTGGTTCCGCCATTATGAAATCGTTTCATCCTCTCATTATTAAGGGTATGGGATAGGGGAAGGGGCTCGGTTGTGCTTCTCGGAGGTCGAAAGGCATAAGTGGGAGGTGGGTGTTGGATAACTTAAGGCTGTGCTTGTATTTTTTTTACAGGCGAAAACCTCTGTGTCTCTTCATGTCTTGGTGCCTTTGTGGTTAACCATTTTTCACCACGGAGGCACCAAGACACAAAGAATTTTGTTGAAAATGTTGTGAAACAGCCGGGAGACGCTTGCGCCATACTTTTAAGCCTGCAACCTGGGGAAACCCGGAACCCCTAATGGGCACCGGTTTTAAGTCAACCTTTTGTTTTTACGTAAATAAACGCCCGAGTTAACCAGGGACTTTCGCATAAGTGTTCTCGCGCGGTGGATGCGGGTTTTAACGGTGTAAACAGGGATATTAAGCACCTTGGAAATTTCATTATATTTCAATCCTTCAAAATCCCTGAGAAAAAGCGCTGATTTCAATTCGGGTTTCAATTTGTTGAAAGCCAGCATCACCTCGTCACTAAATGAATTTTTGAAAACATCGGGACTCACCGGCTTGTCATAATAAGGATTATTACTTCTATCTTCATCTACTTCGATCAAAGGACTGTTTTGTTTCCTGCGGTAGTTATTGATGAACAAGTTATACATGAGCTTAAAGAGCCATGACCTGGAATTGGTACCGGGTTTATAGTGATCGTAATATCTAAAAGCTCTTAAAAAGGTATCCTGAACCAGGTCCTGAGCATCTTCACTATTGTTAGTGAGCTTCAACGCAAAATGATACATCGTACCGGAATGTTGAAGAAATTCTTCAAGATACTCCTCCGGAGGGGTAGATGACAGTAAGTAACCCATAGTATAACTTTTTTGTATAATAGTATTACTATCACATATTAACGTATTAATATAAAAAAAGTTATAGATATTTCCAATCCGGCCGCTTGCAATAAGAGGAAAGAAAAAGTAGTGATTTAACGTGATGTTAACAAATGATTTAAGTACGCAATAAGGCTTTTAGCAAACTTTTGTTTTCCCCTTTTCTTTTTATAATCATCAGTAAATAGTCTGACCCCTTTGTATAAACCTGCTCTGATACACTTCCCAGCAAAACGGCACTTGCAGCCGATTGCCCTTTAGCCCCTATAATGACTAAATCAGGGGTGTTGTCTTTAATCCATTCATCAATCGCATTCCCAATCTCTTTTCCCCTGTCTATACTGGTGATGTGGGGAATAAAGTCATACCCTTCTTTTTTAAATTTGTCAAGGTATGTGTCGAGTTTATGACGGGCATAAGTAGTCAGTTTTTCGTCTATTGTCCGCCTTTTTACCAGTATTTGATCCACTTCATGGACGGTTTCAAAGATCTGGCTTAGGTATTTGGACGAATCTTTGTAGACATGCAGTATGTGTACATTACATTTATCATACTTTTCAGCAATGGTCTGACTCATTTTGAGCGCCATTTCAGAGTAATCTGAGAAATCGGTAGGTACCACAATGGTATCGATCGATTCTTTGAATAATTCCGGCAGGAAAAGGACACTACAGGGTGCTTTTCTGGTTAGTTTACGAGTGATAACTCCCTGGTTTTCATCGCCTTTGTTTCCAACTATGATCAGATCACAGGGTAATTTGTTAATTAACCTCAGCAACTCTGTAAAAGGATTACCCTCCACCACATGAATTTTTATATGGTAATCAGCGGTAAAATGTCCATCGATATAATCCTGAATCTTCGACCGGTAGTACGTCAGTTCAGGAATCTGCAAATCGGGAATGTCCCTGAGTACTTCATCAGGTATGTCGGGTTTATGAGTAATGTGTACAAAATGAAGGGTTTCCGGTTGAAACTTATCAGCAAGATTGGCCACATTTCTTATAATGTAGTTGTCCGTCAGTGACATGTCGAGACATATCACCCAGGTCTTGAAAAAATCCATGTCTAAATAATAGTATTACTATAACATATAATAGAAAAACAATTATATCTTTGCAATGTTCCCGAACATAATAAAAAAAATGAATCCTGAAGTCATTCTTCATAATCTTTTAAACCCAAGTGTCCTTTTTTTCTTTCTGGGACTGATAGCAGTTTTTATTAAATCTGATCTGGAAGTCCCTCAGCCAATTCCCAAATTTCTTTCTTTATACCTTTTATTGGCTATAGGTATTAAGGGGGGGGTAGAGTTGCAGCATAACGGCTTTACGGGTAATGTATTGCTCACCCTGGGTATTGCGATTTTGATGGCCTTTATTATTCCTTTTTACACCTTCTACATACTCAAAAAGCGAGTAAATGTTTATGACGCAGGTGCTATTTCGGCCACCTACGGATCGATAAGTGCAGTAACATTTATTGCCGCTACAGCCTTTTTGAAGGACATTGACGTAAGCTATGGGGGACATATGGTGGCTGCCATGGCGTTGATGGAGTCACCGGCGATCATTATCGGTGTTTTGCTGATAAATATATACCGCACAGACAAAAAGAATGGTAAAAGTAATGGTTATGGGCATATACTGAAAGAAGCGCTCACGAATGGCTCGGTAGTACTGATTCTGGGCAGTTTGTTAATAGGGATTCTGGCAGGAGAGCGGGCTGCCACTTCGCTGGCGCCGTTTACCGATCATATTTTTAAAGGGATGCTGGCATTTTTTCTCTTGGATATGGGTTTGCTTGCCGGTCGGAGAATCCGTTCACTGAGAAAGGCCGGTACCTTTTTAATTGCTTTTAGTATTCTGATCCCTTTATTCAACGCAGCGCTGGGAATTGTCATCTGTACTTTGTTTGAAATAAATCTGGGAGATTCTTTGTTACTTGTTGTTCTGCTGGCCAGTGCTTCTTACATAGCCGTCCCTGCTGCTATAGGATTAAGTGTCCCCGAGGCCAATCCGGGATTGTATGTTCCTATGTCGCTGGCAATCACTTTTCCATTCAACATTATTCTTGGAATTCCTGTTTACTATTATATACTTGACTGGTTAATTTAGTACGGCTATGAAAGCTTTAAAACGTGTAGAAATAGTGGTAGGGACCCTGGAGTCCTCTAAAGTCATCAAAATACTGGATGACAATAAAATCGATGGATATACAATGATCAAGAATGTCCTGGGAAGAGGGGACAAGGGCATTAAAGACGGGGAAGGCCTGCACAATGCCTTCCAGAATACCTATATCATTGTTGCCTGCTCGGCTGAAGAACTCGAAAGCATTACCGAACCTTTGCGGACCGTGCTGACAAAATCAGGGGGTGTCTGTTTGGTGAGTGAAGCCCAGTGGTTAGTACATTAGAAAAACATGGGTATCTTTGGCAACTGACATTGGCTCCCCGGCTCACCCTTTCTTGTCCGTAATCATCCTTCCCTGATACTATATCATGTGAGAGGCCAGTCGCTCATGCAGACACTTCCCACTGCATAGAGATTATATGAGGACATAGAATAAAGGGAAATAACAGGGAATATTCAGTCACCTTTTGTAACGGTTCCGGATATTGATCTTAATTAACGGTGGTAAAAACCTCTGATACTCATCCAAAAAGATATCCGGAATAGGATTACCGTCAACGTCCAGGTATTTCAGGTTTTGCATTCGTCCCATTGAAAACGGCAGTTTTTCCAGCCGGTTCTGATTAACATACAGGTATTCGAGGTTTACCAAATTACTGATCTCGTCGGGAAGGCGGCTTATTCCGTCGTTTTCAAGGTGAAGTTCTTTTAACTGGTCAAATTTTACAAGTGCATTCATGCTGCGTTCCAGATCCAGCACATTGTCATTATTCAAATAAAGTATCTTCAGGTTAGGCAGCAGGGAAAGCTCCCGGGGGATAACTTCCAGGGGATTCCCTGAGAGGTCAAGTACTTCCAGATGCTCGAAGAACTGAATTGATGAAGGAATTGTTTGCAGGTTGTCATTCTTCAGGTCCAGGACCTTGAGTGTTTCGATTTGACTTATCACCGGAAATACCTGCTCGAAGTCCAGATTGGGAAGGTCAGCCAGGTGAATGGTATTTAGTGCACTTAGCAACCTCATGGATTCCGGCACTTTACTGATTTTGGTACCAGAAACATCCAGGTACCTTAACTTTGTAAAAGTGGATATCTCGTCTGGTAAAACAGCCAGGCTATTACCCGAAAGATCGAGAAACCGCAGATTTTTAAACTTGAAAATTATCTCCGGGAACTCTTTCAGGCCCTTGTCTTTCAGATCCAGCCACTCTACCTCATCAGGGGAGCGAAGCGCCTCCTCGAGGTCATCAAACTTTTCAGGCACCTGAGATACACTTTGGTGCGACGACAGGGTTACTAAAAACAGCAGTGACAGCAGTAGCAAACTAAGGGAAGCTTGTGCGGGTTTATGTTGCTTTTTCATATCGTGACATTTTTTGAATAACCTTCTGAATAAAATATCCTTATAGATTTCACACGGTATTTTTCTTTCAATTGCGTGGCAAGGGATATTGCTTCGTCCTCGTTATTGAACACCTGAAAACTATTGAGTTTCACACTAAGTTCTATGGCCTCTTGCTGTGACCTGACAAGTATCGGTATATACTTGTCAGGCCGTGGATCTTCTGTAATAACTATCCAAGTCATGGCTGCCGGTACGATGTTCAATGTTCCACCGACTCCATCGTGGAATAGTAGGGTTGATTTTTCAACCAGGAATTAAACTCTTTTCTCTCTTTATTTGAAAGGTAACCAAGACACTTTCTATATTCTTTATTAAGTAAATGGCGATCAAAGCTCACTTTTTGAATCACTGTTTTGGTGTATTTCAGAAAACTACTCATAGCAAACATTTTATACATTAGTTACCTTCGATTTCATTCATCAGCAAGGGAGAGTTCCCGCTGGTAATAATCACCTTGGAATTTGGGGATTCGGAGAGTTTTTTAAAGGCTTCAATCGTCTGCCATTGCAGTATTTGCTTACTTAGCCCCTCCGAGATTATTTTTTGTGCATCACGGGTACCTTCTGCCTCTACGAGCTTCCGTTGCGCTTCCAGCTTCTCACGTTGCAGTAAAAACTCCATACGCTGGGCATCCTGTTCAGCTTCCAGCTTTTCTTCAACAGCCCGTGCCAGCCCTTCAGGCAGTTGGATCGTTTTTAACAATACAGCTTCTATTTCGAAACCTCTATTTCCCAGAAGGCGTGACATCTGTCTGGTAATTTCTGACTCTATTGTCGACCGCTGTGCCGTATGCATATCTTTCGCATAAAACCTCGAACAGACATCGGCAGAGGCCGATCTGAATACACTGGTGATGACCACCTGCTCATATTCAGTACCAATATTTTCTATGATGCTGGGTGCATTTTCAGGTTTAATACGGTAAAGGATCGAAATAACCGCTCCTACATTCAATCCCTCTTTTGAGGGTAAATTAGCATCTATTTCAAGGTTTATTGTGCGAACGGGCAGCTTAATGATTCTGGTTAACAATGGGTTGTAAACTATTGCTCCCGGCTGTATGGACTGATCATTCAATTTCCCCAACTTACGTTTTACGCCTATCTCTCCCTGCCTGACTACGGTACAGCCTGAGGCAATTACCAGGGTGGTCAATAATATAAGAAATATGGATTTTTTCATGACGGTAAGATTTTGTTTAGAACTTTAATTGGGTATGGGATGGAGTCCGGGATTGGCAAAATGCCTGCTGTTATTTTTTTCCAGTCTTTTCTTTCCCATAAAGTTTTTGACATACTTCGGATCAATGGCCAATGCCTTTTGGTAGTCGCCCATGGCTTCATGATATCTGTTGATCATCAGGTAAGCTTTCGAACGGTATAAATATGCTTTGGTGTGGTTGGGGTTGTCTTCAATAGCTTTCGAAAAGTAAAAAATGGCCTGATTGAAGTCCCATCGGGTCATGTAAGACTGGCCTGTATAAATCCAGCTATTGTCGGGTGTGGTTGGGTATGCATTTGTAAACGGTAGGAATGCAACAACTAATAGTAATACAGTTTTATATAATTGCATAGCTTAATTATTTAATAGTATTACTATAATATACGAAAAAATGGCTATGTGGTTGTATTTTTGCTACATTTAAGGCCAATAATTATTGGGAAGGGAGGCTGGTTATTGTGGCATAGTCCTCCTCTTCAAAACCCCTCCTTTTACATCCCTGACACCTTGGATGACCACAAATGCATGCGGGTCAGTGTCATCAATTATTCTGTTTATCTTCAGCAGCTCCAACCTGGTTACAACTGTGTATAAAACATCTATTTTTTGTGGTGAACTTTCTTTTCGACCGTATCCTCCTTCGCCATGCAAAATCGTAACCCCTGTATTCATTTCAGAGAGAATAGCGTCTTTTATTTCCTCACTGTGTATTGAGATAATGGTGAGTCCGAGGTATTCTTCTATACCCTGGATAATAAAATCCATGGTTTTTGAGGCGACAAAATAGGCTAGCATAGAATACAAGGCGGCTTCTGTTCCGAGCAGCCATGCTGAGGCCCCGAATATCAGTATGTTTATGATGATAATGATATCACCCATGGAGATGTTCAGCCTTCGGCTAAAGTAGAGCGCAAGGATTTCCGTACCATCGATCACACACCCACCCCTTACACTAAGCCCTATACCCGCTCCAAGAAAAAAGCCACCGAATAAGGCTGCCAACAGCCGGTCTTCGGTGATGATGGGAAACTCCAATAAAGCCAGGACAAGAGATAAAGTCAATACGGCAAGGGCGGTTTTAATCACAAATTTGCGGCTCATCTGTAGATAGCCGATGGTAATAAAAGGAATATTGACCACCAGAATTACATAAGAAATATCCAATACGGTTGTTTCTGCGATAAGCAGGGATATGCCGGTTGCTCCTCCATCGATAAAATTGTTAGGCAGCAATAGGCTTTTAAGTCCAAAGCCGGCGGAAAACACGCCGGCAGTAATCCAAAGCAATTCAACAATACTGCGCCTGACGGAAGATTGTTTTTCTTTTTTGATCATAACTAAAAAAACCAGACTTATAGGTCTGGTCCTTATCCTGACTGTGATAGTTAAATGTGATTGTAGTCCCTTCTATTCACCCTGGCCTAATGAAAAACCCCTCTTTCCGTCAAACTCATAAAGGTTTTCTGTTTTTATTACATCAAATCCGCTTGAATTCAGTCTTGACAACAGGGCGACTACCTGCTCATAGTTGATCTCCTGATAGATAGGCTCATCATTGGCAATCCTGGCTTTAACGGATACAAACCTGCACCGCCAATGATCCGTGCAAAATGTCTCAGGAATTCCGTGGGGGTAAACCTTGACTCCACGGTTGGTGATCATCTTCAGTTGGAGATTATAGCTGCCCAGGGCATCCAATGCTTCTCCCAATTTGTTGGTATCTTTTTCTGCCCAATCAAGGAAAACATCCACCCCCACTAATTTCTTTTCTACCGGTTTTCTTGAAAACTCCGGGATGACAATCTGACCGTTTCCTTTACTCAGGGTACTTTTTTTCAGATTTTCAGGCGCTGTCCCTAACCTTTCTATAACCTGCTCTGCAAAATGATCGGTAGACACTTTTTTGGTGCTTCTACCCTGGGTAAAAATATCTTTGGTATGATAGCCATGCTCAATGGTTGCCAGCCAGGCATTTTTTACTTTGTCGGCTACGGTTTGCTGCCCAATATGAGCCAGCATCATCACAGCGGCATCGATCAATCCCGAAGGATTGGCCAGATTAAGACCGGCTATGTCAGGCGCTGATCCGTGAATCGCCTCAAACATGGCTATATCTGTTCCGATATTAGCAGAACCTGCAAGTCCCACCGAACCTACAATTTCCGCCGCCACATCAGAGATAATGTCACCATACAGGTTGGAGGTAACGATTACATCGTAGTCTTCCGGCCTTGTTGCCAGTCTTGCCGAGGCGATATCTATAATCTGGACGTCTTTCTCAATTTCAGGGTATTCGGCGCCAATTTCTTCAAAAACCTTATGAAAAAGTCCATCTGTTAATTTCATGATATTGTCCTTGACCATACAAGTTACCTTGCTCCTGTCATAAGCGCTGGCGTATTCGAACGCGTAACGTACAATTCGCTCACAACCCGGCCTTGTAATTAGCTTGAGACATTGTACCACATCCTGCGTTTGCCGGTGCTCAATACCTGCATACAGGTCTTCTTCATTTTCCCGGATAACGACTACATCCATTTCCGGAAAATTTGTCTGAACGTAAGGAGACAATGACATGACAGGTCTGACATTGGCAAAAAGTCCCAGTGATTTTCGTAAAGTTACATTCAGGCTTTTGTATCCTTTACCTTGAGGTGTGGTAATGGGACCCTTTAAAATGACCTTGTTTTCCCTTACCACATCCCATGCCGCTGAAGTAATCCCTGAAGAATTTCCGGACAAATAAACGGAATTTCCCACCTCTATAAACTCTGGCTTAATCATGGCTCCTGCGGCATCCAGTATTTTCAATGTGGCATCCATAATTTCAGGACCTATTCCGTCACCTTTAGCTACTGCTATTTTCACAGCTTTTTTTTTACTTACTTCCGATGCATTGGGTTGAACTGATAGACTTTTCATTAGCTTTACATTTATTCATGATAGTATTACTATTACTAGAACGGAAAGGATCAAAAAAGGTTTAAGTTTACGGGCTGAGTTTTTTATTATGAAAGCCGTTTGGGGCTGTGTAATAATTATTATGTTGCGTCATTTCCCAACCAGCGCAAACTTATTGAACAGCCTCGATGAAATGGCAGGACAAGCCTTTAATGATAAAGCAGTAAATAAGTTAGCTGAGAAAAGTTAAGCAAACTCAACAGTAGCAAAAGCCAGCTTTTTTTAAAGCTGACTGACAAAACACTTAATGTGAACAACACAAAGCAGGTCACTATACCGGTCATGGTGGAGTTAAGGTATTTTTTCCTGGAATCCGTGTCATTAAACGCATAGAATTCAAGCGTCTCGCTGTTTGTGTAAACCATCAGATACTCATGGCATAAATAGAATAAGCCAATGAGTAAAGGCAGCCCCGTAATAATCAGCAAAGGAATCAGCAGGTGTTCTTTTGTATGATTCGAGGTTGGAGTCAAGTGATTTGATTGTTTAACTTGGCGATTCTTCTTTTAATTCTGCCAAAAACTGTTTTGAGCAATATCAGCAGGATAAAACCATAAAATAGTATTACAACGACCAGTGTCGGTATTCCTATACCCCAGATGCCACTGAGGATACCGATGATGACGCAGGTGCCGAGGATACCTGCAGTCCAGCGGAGCAATAGCGGGCGAAGCTCAACGAATTTTGGCTTTTCAAGCCTTTTTTTGCGGGTCCGTTCCAGATAAACGATAAAACCTGATAAGGCCAGAAAACCTGAAGTGAGGGATAACACGCCATACAACAACTTAAGCGCCAGCCCTCCGTAATCACCGAAATGCAGTGACTCCTGAACATAAAACAATTTTGCCCCTGCGTTGTCATGGCTGATATTATAAATGAATTGTGGCTGGTAATTATCTTTGCTTAACACAATTTTGTTACTGTTCCTCTCATACACCTGTTTTGGCACATCGCCTATCACCTCTACCACGCCATCGCCATTGGTAGAGGGACGGATAATAACAGGCATGAGCTGGGGAAAGTGTGTGCGTGAGGCAAGATAGATAGAATCAAAATCAAATGTAAGTGCGATGTCTTCTTCCTTGCCGTAAGGTTTTTCGATAAGCTTAAAGGTATTAGGGCGTTCTATATTCAACCACTTTTGGAGGTACCCCTGCAACCCAAGCCAGGCCCCGGTTATGGCAATCATGAGGTTGAAGACCAAAGCCAGCATGCCAATCAGTTTGTGGTAGTCGGCCTGGGAGACCCGCAGATTCTTTTTCCTGATGGTGCCAAAAAAACGTTTTTTCATGAACCGGCCATAAATAAGTAAACCGGTGACTGTAGAAATCAGCAGGGCAATACCGGCAAGGCCAACAATTTGCCTGCCGTAAAAACCTTCATAAAACCGTACATGGATGTTTCTCAGATAATAAGTAAAGGATTTGTAGTAATTTCTTTCTCCCAATATTTCCCCTGTATATGGATTAACAAAAACTTCCCAGAAAATGGGGAATAGCCGGCGCTGTTCTTTGGGCAGGAGCCGGATGTTCCAGCTACCTGTTGCACTGACTGGTAGTTCTACTTCAAAAAGCACTTTATCCGGATGTTGTGCTTTTACCTTTTCCACCACAGGGGTCATGGCTAATTGCCGGCCTTCGGGCGTCACACTTCTTAGGTGGGGATTAAAAACATGATCCAGCTCGACCCTGAAAAGGGCTGCAGCACCTGTAATGCTTAAAAATGCAATGATAACCCCTGCATACAGGCCCACCCAGCTATGTATAGCCCAGAGTTTATTATTTTCTTTGATTTTTACCATAAAGGCCTGCCACGGGCTTTGTAGTGAGCAAAAATACGTTAAAATGTATAAGAAACAGTAGTCATAACATTTCTGGGGGCCCCCGGAAAAGCCCTGATGAAGTCATATCCTCCAACCCAATGGGTTTTATCAAAAATGTTATTCACTTTCTTGGTCACATAACCGATGGATTGTGGCACATCCTGCAGGGCAGATGATGTTTTGGTAGCCAGAAATGAGGTGCTGTTGGCATAGCCACGCTCCTTACGGCCTATGATTTCAACCGTTTGCAGGTTGGTGATCTTCTCATTGAGTGTCAGTTCGAGTGCAACCGTTTCACCAGCCTTCACTGTGACTTCTTTTTCGAGCAGTTTATAACCAACCGCACTGATCTGAATGGTTTGCTTTCCGGGAGCCAGGTTTGAAAGTGTAAAATAACCCTTGTCATCCGACTGCGTTCCCATTGAGGTGCCTTTTACAGCAATACTGGCAAATCCCAGTGGTTCACCTGAGACATCCGTTACCTTGCCGGTCACAGTTCCGGACTGGGCACAAGTGAGCAGGTACGTGAAAATTAAGTAAGAGGTTAGTATCAGTTTTTTCATTCATCGAAATTATTTAGACCTGTTCCAAATAACGCAAATATGAAGCTTTAGGAAACCGGGATCAATCGCCATTATTAGGCATTTTGTATCACTACTTGTAGGTAGGGGATGTGTTGGTTCCTGTATTGAGGCATGTCATTGCAACAGCTTGTTTAAACAGATATTTTTGCTTTCAGCGTGATTTTTTCCCAGTTCAGCTATTTCCCTGTCATTTATGATAACGATTTAGGCGCTACGGTTGTATTATTGGCAAGAATTAACCGGTATCAATTCGGGAAATACATTAACAGCTTAAACATCGATCTCTATTTTTTACAACTAAAATGATTCGGGCTTGTCCCATGGTATTATCAAATAATCAAAATCCAAAAGTTATGAAAAAAATTACTAATATTTTCGTGTATGCCCTGTCGCTTTCTGCGTTTGTTTTCACCAGTTGCAATGATGATGACGAAGCGCCGCCTCCTGAAGGTGAAGAAAATGTCAGACTGTTCAAGG
This sequence comes from Agaribacillus sp. DX54, assembly GCF_056858335.1. Classification (NCBI taxonomy): domain Bacteria; kingdom Pseudomonadati; phylum Bacteroidota; class Cytophagia; order Cytophagales; family Splendidivirgaceae; genus Agaribacillus; species Agaribacillus sp. DX54. The sequence continues at coordinate 31,943 of NZ_JBXEQE010000030.1, read as the reverse complement.
TGGATGCTTCTGAAGACAAATTTTACTTGAAAAACTTTGGCGATGCTCCGGCAGATTTAACCGGTTATTGGATTTGTAACCTCAGGTCCTATGCCCAGTTAAATACGCTAACTACTGATGGGGCAGATCTGACGCTCGACCCTGATGAGGAGATCGGTTTTGAAAGGACATTGGATGATAATGCTTCTGATATTGCTGTTTATCTTGACAATCAATTTGGCGACGCCACTTCTATGATAGATTTTATGCAATACGGTGAAGATGTGGGAGCCAGCGGCCGGGTGGATGTAGCGGTGACCAAGGGAATATGGACGGCAGGTGAGTTTGTGACTGGTGTTTCACCATTTGATTATAACGGAAATGGGAATGAAAACGGTGCTTCCTTCTGGACCGGAGCAACCGGAACCGCCAATGTAAGAATTTTTAAAGTGGATCCTGCGGGGGACAGGTTTTATCTGAAGAACTTTGGCAATGCCCCGTCGGATTTAACTGATTACTGGGTTTGTAATTTAAGATCCTATGCCCGGTTAAATACGCTGACCACTGATGGGGCAGATTTGACGCTTGACCCGGATGAGGTTATCAGCTTTGAAAGGGCGTTAAATGATAATGCTTCTGATATTGCGGTTTATCTTGATAATAGTTTTGGTGATGCTGCTGCCATGCTGGATTTCATGCAATATGGTGAAGATGTGGGAGCCAGTGGCCGGGTAGATGTAGCGGTGACCAAAGGTATCTGGACAACAGGTGAGTTTATTACCAACCCAGGACCTTTTGATTACACCAGCGATGGTACAGGCAATGGAGCGGCTTCGTGGCAGGGAAATTAGGAATCGATACCATTTTCCGATAAAGGGTATGGCTGATCCGTAAGCGTCGCAGTCTTTGGAAATCACCTTTTAAGGGTCATCTTAATGATTGAGGTGGCCCTTTGTCCTAATTTGTCACCGTGAATATTAACGGGTATTAAACTTGGCTATTTAGTTTTAGTCGGCCAAGCAATTTTTTTTGAAAGAAATAGTCTTTCTTTAATGCAATGATGTTGCATTAAATCAACCGGTTGCGTATTTTAGAATTTGTTATGAGACCGGTAAGAAAAATAGTGATGCTATTTTCCGCAGGGTATCTGTTTTCCTTGCAGCTTTTTTTTAGTTTACATGCGCTGCAACATGAAACCGGATATGGCGCTCATTGTAATGGGGACTTTACGGCTACCTCGCAGGGACCTTCCTGCCTTTTTTGTGAGCTGTTTTTTGACCAAACCTTTGAATTAACACTTACAGATCAAAAGCCTTGTACTTACTTTGGTAGTCATCTTTTTTTTATAGAGATTCAATCTTTTAATGTTTTTTACGGTCTATGAAAGAGGTCCCCCAGCTTTCCTTTCCTAAATTCATCAGAAATATTTCTGCCCCGGAAGTAGAATTTCATTTCCTGGCAAGTTTATTAAAATTGCCGGTCTCAGAATCATTATTTTACCCAAAACCATCTTTATTATGTTAGAAGCTGTAAGACTATCCAAAACTTTTGATAAACACGAAGCATTGAAAAGTCTCAATCTAAAAGTATCGCCAGGTGAGCTGTTTTGCCTGCTTGGGGCCAATGGTGCAGGAAAAACCACTACCATCAATCTTTTTATGGGTTTTATTGAACCCACTTTGGGTGAGGTGAAAATCAATGGCCTGGATGTAACACGCCACGCCAAAGAAACCAAAAAACACCTGGCGTATATTCCTGAAAACCTGAATTTATATGGTAATCTGACCGGTATGGAAAACCTGCAATTTTTTGCAGGGTTAGGAGGAACCCCGCCCGATAAGGCAACTGCTACGCAATTGTTAACAGAAGCTGGGTTGCAGAAAGAAGCTGTCATTAAACGCGTTTCTCAATATTCCAAGGGAATGAGGCAAAAAGTTGGCATTGCCATTGCCAAAGCTAAAAACGCCGAAAACCTATTACTTGATGAACCTACTTCCGGCCTGGATCCGGAAGCGAGCAACGACTTTGCACAGTTGCTGATGTCTATGCGTGAAAACGGGGTGGCCATCCTTATGACCACCCATGACTTGTTCCGGGCAAAAGCGTCCGGAACCCACATCGGTATTATGAAATCCGGAGAGCTTATTCATATCTTAAAAAGCTCAGACATTTCATTAAACGAACTTGAAAGGCTGTATCTGGAAACCATGAAATCTACGGTATATGCTTAAAATTATCATTAAAAAGGAGTTTCTCTCCTCTGTAAGGGACGTTCGGTTGCAGGTTTCGGCAGCGATACTGCTGTCCCTGATGATCACTGCAGTTTTAGTGGGAAAAGAAGGACAGCGGCAAATACAAAAGCAGCGTGAAGCTGCACAATCCGCTATGTATGACCAATGGCTGAATCAGGGCAACAAACACCCCCATAGTGCCGCGCACTTTGGCCAGTTCGCATTCAAGCCCAAGCCGGTATTAAGCTTTTTAGATGTGGGACTTGATCACTATACCGGTGTTTCGGTTTTTCTGGAAGCGCACAAGCAGAATGAGGTGTTATTTAGTGGTGCACAGGATAGCAATGGCATGACCCGTTTTGGTGAGCTCACCGGAGCATTGATATTTCAACTATTGCTGCCGCTGCTTATTATATTTCTGGCTTTTAATACTTTCACAAAAGAGCGCGAAGAAGGTACTTTAAAAATGATACATGCACAGGGGCTTTCTATGAGAACATTGTTAATGGGAAAGGTTTGGGGCATTTACTTTATGGTACTTTTGCTGTTTATTCCAATTATTTTTTTGGCTTACTTACTATTGGACAGGCAGTCTTCCAGCCTGGATACGGAAGTGACGGTCAAATTTCTTAGTTTAACAGGTTTGTATTCCTTATATTTCCTGTTGTTTGTGATGATGGCTGTCCTGATTTCTGGTTTTAGCAAGAATTCCGGATTTTCGTTACTCACGTTGCTTGGCATATGGATTGTAGCCTGCATTATTCTTCCCAAGGCGACCACTAACTTTGCCGGTAAGCTCTATCTAACACCGTCACAGTTTGAATTCAGACAGGCTATTAAGGAAAAGGTAAAAAACGGGATCGATGGCCACAATCCTTCCGATGCACGTTTGGCCACATTAAAACAGCAGGTGCTGGATGAATATGGCGTTTCTACCGTTGAAGAACTCCCGGTTAACTGGGGTGGTATTGCTATGCAGGCAGGGGAAGAGTATACCGACGACGTGTATGATCAGGAGTTTTCAAAAATTGAGCAGATATTTAAACAACAAAACCGGCTTTCGGAGTGGATGGGCTTTATTGATCCCTATCTTGCTATCCGCCATCTTTCAATGGGGCTGGCCGGAACAGATTTTAACCACCATGTGCTTTTTGCACGTAAGGCTGAAAACTATCGCAGGGCCTTTGTTAAAAAAATGAACAAAGATATGGAGCTCAATCACAAACCCGGAGTTGCTTATGCTGACTATAATGCAGATAAAGATATGTGGGCACAGGTTGAGCCTTTTGAATACCATCTTCCGGATACCGTAAGCATATTACGTGATCAATGGCGCGGAATGGCAGCACTCGCTTTTTGGTTGATTATACTTTTGATCATTTCGGTAAAGTATTCCAATAGGATTTCCGGACTGTAATGGTGAAAATAAAATTAAAGCGCAAAACCATGAAAAAACTTTTGCACATTTTCCAATTCGAATGGATGGCTCTCAGGAGAAGTGATACACTTAAAATTTTGCTTCTTGTCACACTAGGTGCCGGGATTTACGGTATTTACTTTGGGAAATTTGAAATAGACAAACAAAATACCCGTATCACTCATGTTCAGCAACATGAAATTCAGCAATTTGATAGCTTATTGCATTGGGCGACCCTGGATACTACCCTGGTTAGAAACAAGGAAAAGTTTGAACGAGCCCTATCGCCTGTTGGTGTTGGGTGGAACAAGCATTTCACCTATTATCTCGCTAATGATCCATCACCCTTGGCAGGCCTTTGCCTGGGACAAAGGGATCTTTTTCCTTCTTACTATGGATTCGATGTCTCGTCACTGCACAAGCAGATATACGTAGGAGAGCTGGCTAACCCTATGAAATTACTTACAGGGAACTTTGACCTGTCATATGTTTACATTTTTCTCCTGCCCCTACTTATTGTTGCCCTGTTTTACAACCTTTATGCTGCTGAAAAAGAAGGCGGTACCCTGTTGCTTTTACAGTCTCAGCCTGTACCCTTGTTTTTCACTTTAGCGAGTAGAGGCTTTTTACGTTTTGCTGTTGTCATTTTGCTTGCCACGTTGTTGTTGATTTTGGCTTTTTTGCTTCAAGGCATATCCTTTACCTCGCATGTGGGGCTTTTTATGCAATGGTTATTGCTTATTTATGGCTATTGTTTTTTATGGGCGCTGATAATGGCAGGTATCGTGTGGTTGCGGAAAAGTGCTGCACTCAGTGCCATGATGGGGCTAGGGGTTTGGCTGATTTTGACCCTGATCACCCCGGCGATGCTCAACCTGTTTGTATTGGCTGATCAACCTTTGCCCAAGCGTTCAGAGGTAATTCATTCTGTCAGGGCTCTCAATGATAAAAACTGGAAGTCGCCAAAGTCTTTTGTTTTTGATCAGTTTTATCCGGAACATCCACAGTATAACCAAGGTGACACCACAGATTTTCACAAGTGGTATTACGCAAGCTTCACCCTGCTTGACACTCAGGCAAAGACCCTCAATGAACAGTTTGAGGAGCAGGTGGCGGCGAGAAATAAACTACTTAATCAATGGCAATGGCTGGCCCCTGCTGCCGCAGTGCATGAAAGACTATCTTCAATGGCACAAACAGACCGGAACAGCCATCTTGCTTTTCTTCGGGAAGTTGAGTCATTTCACCAGGGATTAAAGGATGTCTATTACCCCCGGATTTTTGCAAATGAAGCATTTGATTATGATGATTTACAGGAACTTCGGTCACGGCTAAATCTCTGAGATATAAATATCTTTCTTCCGGTTTGTTGATCGTCGGTAACCAGCCAGTTTTCAACAGATCAGGAAAATATGTGTGATGTTCTTTAAAAAAATCAAAGTGCTGCCAGATGTAAGCCGTGGCAAAACCATACTAAAATAGCGCTTACAGGCTGGTTGGAAAATGGCATTACATTTTATATCACCATTGAACGAGCCGTCGTGATTTAAGGCTTTTCAAATACTTCTGGCTGAAATACCGGCGTAACAGTTTTTTCTCTTACAGGTAATGCCAACGATTTTTCTTCGGTAGGAATATCTTTAATTTTACTTATTTTAAGTACTTTAAAAACGATTACCAAAGCAAAAACTCCGGTTGCAAGCCAAAAAATATCTACATAGGCTACCTGAGGCAAAGTACGCCAAACCTGCCAGAACCAGTCTCCGGTAACTATTCCGTTGACAACAGGCACCAGTAAGGACAAGAAACCGCCGATAAGCAAATAGTTTCTGTTCTGGCGCGAATAACTGTTCAGGAACAGTCCGGTCACCGTTAAGGCTAACCAACTGATAAAGAAAATCTGATTGACAATGGCCACTCTCCCGTTCAAATCAATCGGGACCAGTTTATTGGAAAGGAAGATAATGGCAAACGCGGGGAACAGGCTTAAGCAAATGGCCAGATAAACCTTGGTGACACGGTGATGAAACAGCCTTTGTTTCAATGTATATTTCCCATTGTCACGGGCGGTTCTCCAGATCAGAATGCCACTGATAATGACAAAGGCGGTAATCAATGCGAGTATAAAATAGATCCCTTTAAGGAAAATGCCCCCGAAATTCGCAAAGTGCAGCTTGGCAATCAACTCCAGCGCAGCGTGGCTATATGTTTTGGTATCGGGAAGTATACTTGCCTCCGGTATAACCGTACCATCTTTCATTTTCATGGTGATATTACCCGACGCCAAAATGCCCGTCTGATCGTCGATGTTTACGGTTAAAAGGGCATTTGTTTTGCCATAATTCCTGACAATTGCACGAATTACCTGGTAGTGAGGGTATTGTTGTCTTACATGGTCGATCAATTCCTCCATGCTGATATTATCACTGCTGGCAGTATTTCCATCCAACTCGATCGCCATCCAGGGCCTTGCCTTTTCGAAAACCTGTGACCGGTCACCGTCAAATAATACCAGGACGCTGGGTAGTAACAGTAAAGTAAGTAAACCAAAAAATGCCCCGGTTACTGCATAAACTACCTGAAATGGCAAGCCCAGTATCCCCAGTACCGTATGGGCGTTTGTCCATATTTGTTTCCATTTCCCTTTGATAATGAAGGCATAGAATTTAGTAATTAAATTTCTCCAATGAATGAGCACCCCTGTGATAGTGGCAAAAAGGAAAAAAAGCGCCACAAATCCTGAGATGTACAGGCCGGCAACCGGAATCTGGCCGAAGTAATGCAAGTGATAAATAGTATCACCTACCGTGGTAGGTGGTTCGGAAAGGTCAGTTACCGCATAAGTTGCCGGATGAACAGCGGCCCTAATCCGTTTCACTGTGCTATCTGTGTCGTGGGTTGCGCCATATACTTTGAAAAAGGGATCATGCCGGTTGGGAAATACAATATGGGTGATTGCGTGGGGGTCAAGGTGAAATACCTCATCTACCGCCCTGAAAGCCCGGTCGTAATCAAAACCGGCCGGTACATCAATCCTTGCTGCGGGATTTTCCCATTTGTAAATTTCATGCCTGAAAAGTGAAAAAGCACCCGCATAAAATATAACAAAAAGTGCAAAACTGATCACAATACCGGTGACGGTATGCGTGTGGAATAACACGTTGTAAGCCCTGTTTCCTAATCCTTTCAGTTTCATGTCATTTGAAGATATAGATGATTGCGGTGCATATCATAGTTATAATACTATAGAGTCCCCACACATGCCAGGCCTTATTGATCAAAAATGCCATGACCATAAAAAATACCCACATAAAAAAGGCGCTGTAGCCGGTAGTGAAAATAAGTGGGGACTTGTCTTCAAGCATTACAGCTACTGCGAGATGTATAGCCATCGTTAACACATAGCTTCCTAAAACAGCTACAGTGACTTTTGATATTCTTTTGCTGGCAGGAGAAAGATATTTTGATTTTGCTGGCATTTTTCAAATATTTTCAATTAATACTGCCACCACAATCACCGCCACCCAACCGATTAATGCATAACGACTAAGTTTTAAGGACACAATTAGCAGACTCAATACAGTTATGAAGGTGGCTGTAAAAACAATGATGGCCGTCCCCCAGGTGTAATGGAAAGAAAACATCAGCACAGCGACCACCATCAGCAATATGCCTAGTGTCCTGGTCAAAAGCTTTCTGGCCACCAGATATCTCTGAAATGCGTGCAATGATTCCGGAAAGTACCTGGAGGTACCATATAGTAAAAAGCCTGCGAGAAAGGTAGTTAAGATACTCATGCGTTATTTCAGGATAAATCGTAAATTCCAATTAAAGTTTCTCCGTTAGCATTGAAGGCTTTGCCGGCCTTTCCGGTCACCGGATCGTGATCGTGTATGGCATTGATTGTTTTTTTGATTACCGCAAGGTAGCTATTACCATCTACAGTGGTAAAAAAATCTCCGGTAAAAGGAGAAAGACACATTACCGCTGTAACCTGTTGGGTGATTGAGCACTGTTGTGCAAAAACACTTAACTTCATTCCCGGAATAAGGAGCAGGTTTATGGTAACTTTCATTTATTTAGATCGATTCTAAGTTGGACAAAGATACACAGCTTGCCGGAGCATGTAAATCGCCAGTGTTAGGTAACCTGAATAACTATTACTAGGTATAGCTTTTGGGGTTTATAACCAGCTTGTATTTTAAAAACTGCCGGAGGCCAGCAAAAAATCTGTGCTGGAAAGGAATAGCGATTCGAAAAACAACACCCCAACTTTGATTTGATCATCATCCAGATCCAAACCCATGAGAAAGCTAGTTTTATCTATGACGGTATCCATAGATGGATATGTAGAAAATCCAAACCCCAAACCTTGTTTTTTCAAAGACCCTGGAAAAGGCGGAATGGAATACGACGATAAAAAAAGAAGTAGATGCAGATGAAATTCAAAAACTAAAGGCAATGTCAGAAAGCTGGATTTGCAGCAAATTTTCTGATTTTTGAAATCACGGTTGATCATGGCGCTTTTTACGTCACCGGGCATTTTTTTAACTAAACAACGAATAATCTGGCCCAGGCTGTGAGCGTGGATTTTAGTTTCAGGTTTAAAATAATAGATTTGCAACCTGGATAACGCTTCCCTCAAAAACAAAAAAGCTTCACCTGGAAGAAGATGAAGCTTTTGGGGGTGGGCCCACCAGGGCTCGAACCTGGGACCCCTTGATTATGAGTCAAGTGCTCTAACCAACTGAGCTATGGGCCCGAATTGAGTGTGAGTTGGTGTGTGGGTTTGGGTTTGAGTAGTTTTTGGTACACTTTTATGGTGTCACACTTTGAATTTCGGAGTGCAATGTTACATATTTGTGGTTTAATATTCAAATAATTAATTGAAATTGAGTAGCAAAAAAATCAGAAATATCATTTTCGATTTAGGAGGTGTGATTATCAATCTGGATATCCCTAAAACATTTCAACACCTTGCCAGCTTAGGCGGGATGTCGGTGAGACAGGTAATGAGTTTGGTAGAGTCCTCCCCGCTATTTCATGATTATGAGAAGGGCCTTATCTCGTCAAAAACATTCAGGGCGGGTATTAAAAGACTGCTGAGGAAAGATCTGACGGATCAGGAGATTGATGATGCCTGGAATGGAATGCTGCTTGATATCCCATCTGACAGGCTGTTGCTCATCGAGGAATTGAAGGAAAAATATAACCTGTTTGTGCTTTCCAATACCAATGACATACATATACAGGCATTTGAAAAAATTATTGATCAAAGTTATGATCTGCATAAATATCATCAGCTTTTTGACTATATTTATTATTCTTATCGGATCAATAAAAGAAAACCGGATACGGAGATATATCAGCATGTTCTGGACGAGCAAAATCTGGCGCCTGAAGAAACGATATTTTTTGAAGACAACAGGGATAACATCAACGGGGCAGCAGTATTGAACATTCAGACGCATTGGGTACGGTCGAATAAGCTAAATTTGGGTTTTATAAGGGATGAGTTTTTATAAGAAGTATGGTACGCCCATGCTGCAGGGTTTGTTATTTATTACCACAGTTATCACGACTACACTTTCTGGGGCTGAATGGATCGGTAGTGGATCCATTTTCTATTCCGAGGATTACAGTTTTGACGATTTTCTCAGTGGATTTTATTTTTCCATACCTTTTTTGGGCATTTTAACTGTTCATGAATTTGGACATTATTTCACTGCCCGGTGGTACAAGATCAATGTCACCTTGCCTTATTACATCCCTTTTTGGTTTCAGGTACCTCTAATCGGGACTATGGGAGCCGTAATTCGTATAAAAGAGGGTATCAAATCCAGAAAGGAATTCTTTGATGTAGGTATTTCAGGGCCGCTGGCGGGCTTTGTGGTGGCATTGGGCGTTTTGTATTACGGGTTTACCCACCTACCTGAACCTGAACATATTTATACTATACACCCTGAATACCAGGAATTTGGGCTGGATTACAAGGACCAGGTTTACTCTTACGAATATCAGCGGCAATATGACTCTATCAATTTTAAAAAAGCCTATCCCGATGGCAAATTTGAAGCGCTAAGCTCATATTCTGTCATTGCCCTCGGTTCTAATCTGACTTTTCAGTTCTTTGAAAAATATGTGGTCACCGACCCATCGAAAATACCTAACGTCTATGAGATGATGCATTATCCCTGGTTATTTGCCGGTTATCTTGCCTTGTTCTTCACAGCTTTAAACTTATTACCAATTGGCCAACTGGATGGTGGCCATGTGTTGTATGGGTTGTTTGGGTTTGAAAAACACAAGAAGATCTCAGAGTTTTTGTATTATGCACTGATTTTTTATGCTGGCATTGGTTTAATAAGCCCTACCTCGGAGTTTACTGAAATCTTATGGCATGTACCACTCTATCTGGCAGCTTTATATTTTCTTTTTGGCAGACTGGACAGGAGCCCAATAGACAAATTGCTCATAGCGGTATTCATATTGACGGGCCAGTTTTTAATCAGCTTTTATGACCCTACGATTAAAGGCTATCTGGGCTGGCTGGTTTTTGCCTTTATCATCGGCCGTGTGATTGGTGTTTACCATCCCCCTGCCTATTATGACAAACCTTTGTCCTTGCAAAGAAAAATTCTGGGCTGGATCAGCCTGATTGTCTTTGTTGTTTCATTTAGCCCGACACCTTTCAATGTGAAAATGAATGAAAAAAAGGAATCCGAATCTGCGCAGGCCTCTGTTGCCTGTAATCGTCAATCCGAATTAAAGGCTTTAGCTTCACCTTGCCCGGAGCTAAAAACTATAAGCCGGGAACCCATGTAACCGTAGGGCATTACCTTTTTACCGAACGTTGGTTTGGAATGGGAATGACATATCGCATCGCTGGATAAACTGTTATTCTTGTTGGAATACATTGTTTTTGGTTTGTGTTTTGGTATCGATGTTTTTCCTCAATGAATGTCATTGATGGGAAACAGAACGTTTTGCTACCGATATTTTGTCCCTATGGGACATGGAGGTCGTGGTTTGCGGTTAAATATATAGGGGGGCTGTGTCGCTTAGCTTATGTGGCTTTGAATGGAAGGGGCAGAATATATGCTAATGATTCAGGATGATTCTTTTGCCGAAGGTTTTGCCGTTTTTGACAAAGCGGAGCTGATAAATGCCGGGGGCCTGGCCGGTGATATCGAGCGTGGCCAGGTTTGGGGCTTTTTTGGAAAGCTTAATGGGTATCAGGCGTCCGTTGATGTTGTATAATACGACTTTGTCAAATGCCCCTTCAATCTGAAAAACGCCCGAAGATGGATTGGGATATACGGTCAACGCATTGGCGATAGGTTCGGGCTTTTGAATGCCCGTCACGATGGCCACTCTTCCAAAACGCGGGCGCATTAAAAGGCTGCCGGCAATCTCACTGGATTGTTCCCAGTCCCCTGAAACATTAAAAAATATTTTATCGCCACTATCCGTGTTATGGTCGAGCCCAACCGGAATTCGCCGGTCCGTACTTTGCCTGAAACCAATATATATTTTGCCATTAACCACGATAGGAGGATTGAGTTCATAAGATTGTAATTTGTTGATGCCTATGGTATTTTTTATCGAGGTAGAGAATTGCGCCAGGACAGAATTATCGTTATCTTCCAGATCCCGCAATACAAACAGCTCTATAGGTGTATTGTCAAAGGTAGCTCCAATATTAGGAAAATAAATGTCGATGGCCGTTAGGGTATCAGTGGTAAAGAGTTCATACTGATAAGCCATCCTGCCACTGGTCTGATTGATTCCTAAACCAAATTCAGCGCTCCCGTCATCGTAGCTGAAATAATCATTTATGGTAAAAAAAGTGGTGATTGTATCATTACTCCTGAGATCAAACCGTTCGCTAAAGGTCGTGTCGGCGCCAATCACCTCGTCTATGAGCAAAGTATCTCCTGTATCAATGTAAAAGTCTAACTTTAATACAGCCGTATCGACTTCTGGTATATTATTGATATTCAATAGGTTGGTGGTATAAATGTCTCTTTCAAATGGTCCGGGGATGGTAGGGTCGGGTTCGTTAAAATTAAGGGTGTCCAGCACTTCTCCCCGGATGGTATCGGTGACAATGGCGGTGTATTCGATCGGTTGCAAAAATTTATCGAGGTTAAAGTACCCGACCGAGGCACCGGTTAACTTATCCCGGACGTTGAAGTTGTCTGAAAAAAACTGGGTGGACGGCACTGCCGTGTAACGTCCGAATAAGCTGGTGGGGTAGGAGGTAATGGCATGATCTAAATGAGAGGGGTCGGTGCCGTCCCTGCCTTTGTTTAATAGTATGTAGTCCAATTGCCAAGTGTCAAATACACCGATCAAACGGCTGAAAGATTCGAATTTGAATTGAAAATTATCGTGTAAAAACCGAACCGGGTCCAAGAGCAAAATTTCCTGTGTAAATTGATCGGTTATATCAGTGTTTCCACCGGTCATGCTCCATACGGTTATCCAATTGTCATTGATATCTTTAAACTGAAGTCTCAGCGAGTCTTCAGGGTCAGGGATTTCCCCAAACCCTTCCAACTGCCAAAAAAAGCTTAGATACACCGTATTTTGGAGGTTCACGTTAATGCCACTCAGGTTAATGGGCTTGGATAACAAAGAATCTGCCAGTCCTGTTGCCGTTTCAATGTTGGAATATACATCTCCATTGGCATCTATCCCGTCAAAGGTGGCCACGTTAAAGGTGGGTGGTTCTATTCCCGCGCCTTGGGAAATATGTACATTCTGGCTTCCCAACCATAAAGCGGTATCCGGAAATTCAGTCGAAGTAGAAAAATCATCCCAAAAAGGAAGTGTCAATGGTTCGACCTCTGCCGTTCTTGCCTGTTTTTGCCATGGCTGGTTTTTATTATTTGTATTTTTGCGAATGGGTACTATCTCAAGCTGGGCAAAAAGCCCTTGGTTTATGAGAAAAAGCAATCCTAAAAAAAGAAAATGTTTTCGAACAGCACGGTGACCCATAAGTGGCATTTAACTTAATAACGTCTCAGGACTCGTTTTCTTCCTTTTCGTCCAGATATTTTTCGTATTCTTTCACCCATATATCCACCACTTCCCCAATCCTTATTTTTTCTCCTTTTTCAGGGGTTTGCCTGATAATGGTACCGGCCGGTAGCGTATCATTTTCAATTTCCCGGGCTTCCAGTATCGATCCTGTTTTTAATCCAACTCCTGCCAGCACAAACTCTGCTTCCTCCAGTTGCATGCCCAATAGGTCAGGAACCGGAAAATCCCTTTTCCCATAACCATCACCCACCACAAGATCAATTTTCGATCCTTTGAAAATACTGGTTCCCTCAGAAATCTCCTTCCCTTCAAATTCCTGCCTCAGCACCGCGTTGAAAGCCATATCAGGTTCATATTTAATAGCTCCCACCTTGAGTCCCAATGACTGCAGTTTGATCCGGGCGATTTTCACAGAAAGGTCAGTCAGTTTGGGCATTTTAACTTTTGGTGGATTCCGGGCATTCAGGGTAAGGTATATCTTTCTTTTTTCCTTTACCAGTGTTTGAGGGTTTGGGTATTGCTTTAGCACCGTCAGAGGCCGGTGATCCACTGAGTAGCCGGAATCTGTCGAAACCTCATAGGTTAATTCTCTTGCCGATAAATAATCGGCAATTTCTTCAATGTGACGTCCCTCCAGGTCAGGTACCGTAATGGTTTCATCATGGTTGGTAGCTTTTGGTAAGTACCAGTAAAAAAAGAGTAATATCAATCCGATACTAATAGCTACCATGATGCCAACATGTCCAAGAACGTCTTTTATGGAATTGGGTTTAAATATCATAACTCTGATTGCCTTATAAATAAATCGTATTTTATTCAACTTTGATACTCCCGGGCGGCAAAGTTGGTTTCCAGCCTTTGTTTTTCCTTGGTCCTGGCCAAAGACATCTCTATTAGCTTGGTAATCAATGCAGTATAAGAAATGCCGACGTCATTCCAAAGCATAGGAAACATACTGGAATCCGTGAATCCCGGAATAGTATTTATTTCATTAATTAAAATGGTGCCATCGGCTTTTAAAAATAAATCCACCCGCGCATAATCTGCGCAATTTAATGCCTGATAAGCGGCTACAGACCAGTATTTTATGCTGTTTTTTATTTGGTCCGGTACCTTTGCCGGAATAATGATTTGTGCGGCGTTAGGATCGAGATATTTGGCTTCATAGGTGTAAAACGCATAATCACCGCTTACCACTACTTCACCGGGATTGGTAGCAATGGGCTGGCTATTCCCGATAATACCGCATTCCAGCTCTCTTCCTTCAATAAACTCCTCAAATATCACCTCGTTGTCATAAGTAAAGGTGTTTTGGACGGCCTTTGTGAATTCGCTTTCGTTGCTGATCTTGCTGACGCCTACTGACGAACCCAAGCAGGCAGGTTTAATAATAAAGGGCACACCCACAGCGGTGGCAATGTCCTGAAAGTTCAGGCTATCCCGTTGTCTGAAATTGGCATACAAAAACTTACTGACAGGTACCCCGGCTTCTTTGAGAAGTCGCTTTGAAATGTATTTGTCCATTGAATTGGCAGAGCCCTGAACGCCAGAGCCCACACAAGGAATACCAGATGTTGTCAACATCCCTTGAATACTACCGTCCTCGCCATCGGTGCCGTGCAGTACAGGAAATATCACATCCAGCAAAATTTCCTCATCTCTGGAAAGGTTGTAGAAAAAATGTCCTTTGGAAGATAACCTCAAAGAAACCGGGTCTCCCCTGGTAATTTCTTCATTTACTGACGCACAATGATACCACCCACCCTTTTTGTCAATGCCAACTAATTCAACGTTGTATTTTGCCTTATCGATGTTAGCAGCGACATTGGTTGCTGATCTGACAGAAATTTCGTGTTCAACGGATTTACCCCCAAATAAAATTCCTACGTTTATTTTTCCAGGCATAAATTTTTTCTTTAAGAATTTTGTTCGGATATAGTATAATGTGTCATGCAAATATAATCAAATATCGCTTTGAGCAAACTGCCGGTATTGTAACATAGATTCGGAAAAAGTGATAAATTTTAGAATAAACGTAAGTGCGTATATAATCTTATACCGGAAATTGTTAAACAATCTTAAATCCAGTACGTTTTTGTACATTAACACCACTATATTAATGAGACCTTTGAAAAATTTCTTGCCGATGTTACCGGTTATCGTTTTGGCGGCCTGCAATGGAAAGGCACAGCCGGATGCTGGTACCGAAAACCCTCACTCCCGGAAATTTAATGATTACTGGTATGCTGGCAAAGCCGAGTTGACCAGTTACCATCTTACACAATCCAGATACGGTGATTTGCACGATGGAAGCGCGGTATTAATTTTTGTTACGGAAGATTTTTCAAGGGAAAAGCAGGTAAAACTGGACGATCCCTATGAAAATGCAGATGACGCAGTTAAGGTAATGAAACTTAATTTTACCAAGAATTTTACGACCGGCATTTATCCCTATTCCATGATGTTTTCCTGCTTTACCCCCGTGGATACGGATAACAACCCCCGTTCAGTAAAACTCACCACCTCATCACAAGAATGGTGCGGACATACTTATCTGCAGTTGAATAAAATGAAAAATGATTATAAATTGAGCGGATACTCCTATTTTGAATCTGAAGGCGATCAACAGCAAAGCCTTAAATTATCAGTTTTAGAGGATGAATTATGGAATATCATCCGGCTAAACCCCGACAAATTACCTGTTGGGCAGATCAACATCATTCCAGGTTCATTTGCTTCAAGACTAACACACCATCAGTTGCAAAACACTCGTGCAGTGGCTGGTTTGAATAACAATAAAAATGCTGAATTCGGTGGTGAAGGCGTCATGGAGTATACTGTTGCCTATAAAAATCCTGAGAGAACGATTAAAATATATTTTGAATCAGCCTTTCCCTACAGGATCACCGGCTGGGAAGATTCTTACCGGGGTGCGGGTGGTAAATTGCTGACCACCAAGGCTGTTAAAAATGAATCCATGCTGTTGGATTACTGGGCCAAAAACAAACCTGAACATGAAACTTATCGCGATGCGCTGGGTTTGGAATAGTCAGCGTTGGTGACGGGATAAAAGGTGGATTATCGCCAAAAAATAATTCACGTAAGGTTTTGTTGTAATTAGTGGTCAATTCAGATCGATGGTGGAAATTTATTACCTATTTTTGGTAATGGAAATGATGTGTACCAAGTATAATTTTTTTTAAGAGATGACACGTGTAAAGCAAGGTATAATCTGGTTGGTGGCTATGGGGCTTTTTTTTCATGTCAATGGCCAGCAACCCCCTATGAAATTCGACCAAAGCAATTATAAGTTTGGTAATATCAAGGAAGAAGATGGCCCTGTAACGCATGAATTTCAGTTTACCAACACAAGTAATGATACAATTTTGATCAGAGGGGTGAAGGCTTCCTGTGGATGTACGACACCAGGATGGTCCAAAGAGGCAGTTTTGCCCGGGAAAAAAGGATTTGTACAAGTCCGCTATAACCCCCGGCCGGGACCGTTTAAGAAATCATTGACCGTCAATACCAATTTTGGTGCTACGATTCTGTCTATTGAGGGAAATGTTACCCCCAAGCCCAAAACGCCTGCTGATGATTATCCGGCCTTAATGGGAAATCTTCGTTTGAAGTACCGGACGCTGAATTTTGGCAAGATTACCCATACAGAGCCGGTGACAAAAATATTTACACTTTACAATGACGGAGCACAGCCCATTAACTTTAAAGAAAACAGCATAACGCCCGCACACATCAATGTGGTTGTCGAACCAAAAACTCTGGATCCCCGGCAAAAGGGCACGTTGACGGTTACCTTTGATCCTACTGTAAAAGCTGATCTGGGTTACCGCATCGATCACCTGGTGCTTGCCACCGATGATGCCGGCATGCCGGATAAAAGATTAAATATTATGGCTACGGTAGAGGAATTTTTCCCACCCATGACCAATGAAGCTTACAAAAAAGCACCTCACATTTTAATTGACGAAAATGTGTATGACTTTGGTGAGATTACTTCGGGGGACATTGTGCGTACCAGTTTCACCATTTTCAACAATGGCGGGGATGTGCTGAATATCAGGAAGGTCGTTGGTAATTGCCAGTGTACGGTTTCAAAGCCGGAAAAGTACGATATTCATCCGGGCGATTCTACTCGTCTGGATGTGACTTTTGATTCTGCCGGGAGAAGGGGAACGCAACATAAAACCATCACAATCTATTCCAACGATCCCAGAAAATCTGTGGCGATGCTTACCATCAAAGCTTCCGTCAAAGAAGCGAGAAACTAAAATCCCCCATACTCTGTGCCTCTTCGTGTCTTTGTGGTTAACCATTGTCTTACCACGGAGGCACAAAGACACGGAGAGGCACGGAGGGAGATGAGTGGGGAAGTGTTGTATGCTAGGAAAAAGCGGGAATACCGGTAATTTCATGGCCTAATATCAGCAGATGGATATCGTGGGTGCCTTCGTAAGTGATGACAGATTCCAGATTCATCATGTGCCGCATGATAGGGAATTCCCCGGTGATACCCATGCCACCATGAATTTGTCTGGCCTCTCTGGCGATCTTCAGGGCCATATCCACGTTGTTTCTTTTTGCCAGGGATATTTGGGCTGTAGTTGCCTTTCCTTCGTCCATCATTTTACCCAGTTTCCAGTTAAGGAGCTGTGCTTTGGTGATTTCTGTCAGCATTTCTGACAGCTTTTTCTGCACCAGTTGAAAAGAAGCGATGGGTTTATCGAATTGAATTCTTTCCATGGCATACCTGCGCGCCGAATCATAACAATCCATCGCTGCACCCGTAGCCCCCCAGGCGATACCAAAACGGGCAGAATCGAGGCACATCAAAGGAGCGCCAAGGCCGTTTTTCCCGGGCAACAGGTTTTTTTTGGGGACTTTTACATTATCAAAAACCAACTCACCGGTGCAACTGGCCCGCAACGACCATTTGTTGTGTGTTTCAGGTGTGGTAAAACCTTCCATTCCTCTTTCTAGTATGAGGCCATGTATCCTGCCTGCCTCGTTTTTGGCCCAAACCACGGCGATATCGGCTTTTGGCGAGTTCGAAATCCACATTTTAGCGCCATTCAGAACAAAATGATCGCCGGCATCCCGAAAATTAGTAACCATACCTCCTGGATTGGACCCATAGTCTGGCTCAGTAAGGCCAAAACATCCCAAAAACTCTCCTGAGGCCAGTTTCGGCAGGTATTTGCGTTTCTGTTCTTCCGAGCCAAACTTGTATATGGGATACATCACCAATGAGCCCTGTACCGAAGCGGTTGACCGCATGCCTGAGTCCCCGCGCTCAATTTCCTGCATAATCAGGCCGTATGAGATATAGTCCAACCCCCCACCTCCGTATGCCTGAGGTATGGTAGGGCCAAAAGCTCCTATTTCCCCGAATTTCCCCACAATCTCCTCTGGAAAATGGGCATTCTGAC
The DNA here is from genome assembly GCF_056858335.1 of Agaribacillus sp. DX54. Classification (NCBI taxonomy): domain Bacteria; kingdom Pseudomonadati; phylum Bacteroidota; class Cytophagia; order Cytophagales; family Splendidivirgaceae; genus Agaribacillus; species Agaribacillus sp. DX54. The sequence goes on along the minus strand of NZ_JBXEQE010000030.1, from coordinate 13,821 downwards.
ACCAGGTTTCAATGTTAGGGGTGATTTCCTTTTTTACAAAATCACGCGCTGAGCTTCTGATGAGCTTGTGTTCTTCGGTAAGCAGATCGTCGATTTCGTAAAAATCAGGAGAAGTAAATCGGTCTACATGAGTTTGATGATGCGTTGACTTATCAGCCGCTATGGTATTTCCTGACATTGGTTTAAATTGTTTATGATTTGCGCCTCAAATTTACAATATTAAAAACTAAGTTTTTTCATCAGCGACCATGAAAGTAAGGAATTATTGAAATTAGTTGGTTTATTGATCACATAATTAAATAACTTTGAATATATCATAGTAACAACCTTATTTTTTGTAATATACAAAAGGGCTGCAACCCAATCTTTGTAAGAACTAGTCAAATTGAAAGAATGAGTAATTCTGAAATAGACCCAAAACTACTTGGCCAGTTGAAAAAACTGGAAAAAAAGTATGAGGTAATGGGGCAGGATATTTCCTCCTACTTAGATGGCCTGCTATATGCAGATTATTTAACCTATTGGGATTATGTTCATCTGGATACCCTCCTGAGCCTGCAAACCCCCAAAACAGGGTTTGCGGATGAGATGATATTTATTTGTTATCATCAGATCACCGAGCTGTATTTTAAGTTGATTTTATGGGAAATGAAACAAATATCGGAACAGGCAAATGTCACCGAAGCGTTTTTTCTTGGCAAGCTGGAAAGGATAAACAACTACTTTAAACAGCTCATTTACTCCTATGACATTATGGTAAAGGGTATGGAAAAAGACCAGTTTTTAAAATTTCGTATGGCCCTTTTGCCTGCCAGTGGGTTTCAGTCTGCCCAGTATAGAATGATCGAGATATGTGCGACGGATATGATCAACCTGGTGCACTGGGAATCAAGAGAGGCTTTGGCAGGCGAGAAGGATGTCAGGATTTTGTACGATAAAGTTTACTGGAAAAAGGGTGCTACCGAACTGGCAACCGGCAAAAAAACTTTAACACTCCGGCAATTTGAGGAAAAGTATACCTCGAGGCTCCTGAGGAAATGTGAGGCCATGAAAAACAACAACTTGCTGAAGGTATATGAAAAATACGTCATTGAAAATGGCAGTACGGAACAGCTTGAAGAGGCTTTGAGGGAACTGGATCTGAATGCAAATGTCAACTGGCCGCTTTCACATTACAAATCGGCGGTCAGGTATCTGCAAAAGGATCCCGAAGATATTAAGGCCACAGGAGGCTCAAACTGGCAAAAATACTTACCACCAAGATTTCAGAAAATTGTATACTTTCCCAATTTATGGACTGACGAGGAGTTAAACAATTGGGGAAGGTCGATGATCGTTCAATAGATATACCCCGGAAAGATAACCTGTTACTGGTAAAATGATAGTTTTAAAGGCACCATATTGTCATTTCATCATGTGGGCATTGCTTACGCTTTGTTGTCTGCCCACACAGGTTGCCTATGCCCAAAATATTCAGCTAAAAAACTATTACGAGGGTAAAAAAGCCCTCCGTGAAATTTATTATGTCAAAGACACAAATACCTACGTACTGGATGGTGAATACATAGCCTATCATGCCAACGGCAAAGTTAAAACCAGGGGTTCCTACCGGGACAATAGGTCAACAGGCATTTGGGAGTACTTTTTCGAAAATGGGGCTATCAAAATGAGAGGGAACCTACAGCCTGACGGCACTACCGGGCAATGGGAATATTACTTTGAAAATGGGCAAAAAAGTATGGAAGGTGTATTGATCGGTGGAAAAAGAAATGACCTCTGGACATTTTACTACGAACAGGGCGGTGTGAAAAGCAAAGGACTGTTTTCAGATGGCAAAAGAAACGGAGCCTGGCAATATTTTAACGAAGACGGCACTTTGAAGGCCAATGCCAGTTACAAGGGTGATAGGGGCATTTACACCGAATACTACCGGTCGGGTGCCACCAGGGCCAAGGGCATGAATAATGAAGGAAAAAGCGACAGCTTATGGGTTTATTTTTATGAAAATGGCCATGTAAAAGCCCGGGGATACTACCAGGATGGATTAAAAAACGGCTCCTGGGAATATTTTTATGAAAATGGAAAACTTTCATCAAAGGGAACTTATAAAAATGGCTTGTCAGAGGGTCAGTGGACATACTTCCATGAAAATGGGAAAATAAGCTCCGAGGGTATGGAAAAATCAGGTGTCAAAGACGGATTCTGGAAGTTGTATCATAAATCAGGGGTTTTTAAGGGGGAAAGTACTTTTGTGCAGGGCGATGGACCTTACAAAGAATATTACGAAGGGGGTAATCTGAAGATATCCGGTTACATAAAAAATGAGAAAAACCATGGCAAGTGGTTGTATTACTACGAAGATGGCAAACTGGAGGGAGAAAGTGATTTTAAAGATGGGGTCGGCCAGTTCAGGGGTTACTACAAGGACGGTCAATTACGTATGGAAGGCACCATCAAGGATGGGGTAAACGTAGGGGTATGGAAGTTGTATAAAAGAAACGGGGATTTGGCGGGGTACTACACTACCGTTTACGATGACAAAGGGGTGGCTGAATATACGCCGGTGGAAAAAGAGGTTGTCCTCAGTCAGGAGGAGAGCGGCTACTATGAGATTCCGGAATTTCTTTTTAAGAACAAAAAGCTGAAATACTTTCAGCCCAGAATCAATGAATTTAAGGGCATAATCATTGCCACTAACCCCGTTGCCATGCTGGTGGGATCGGTGCCTTTTTCTATAGAATATTATATGCAGGAAAGATTGGGTTACGAATTACTCTTCAATTACATCAGAGACCCGTTTTTCACGGATGATTCCAATGTTGAATTCGGTGAGCTTTACAAAAGGGGGTTTGCGGTGCGCTTCCGGCAAAAGTTTTATCAGGAAGATCAAAAACTGGGCATGTTATATTTTGGCCATGAGCTGAGCTTTTCCTCTTTAAACCATTCTGCCAATATTAATGATCCTGGATTGCCCAATGGCTCCTTTTCTATAGATGCCAAAGAAAACCGGTACGAATATTCGGTAATTGTGGGTAACAGAATGATGAAATTTGCCGGTAAACCTGGCTTGACATTGGATATTTTTGCCGGCATAGGTTTAGGCTATCGTGACTATTGGGAAAAATTTCCCCCGGAAGATTCTTTCAAGGAAATCTTCAGTGATGTGAGAAAACCAAGATTATCCATTCCTGTAAGACTGGGGATCAACCTCGGCTATGCATTTTAGCAAATTCCTTTGATAACCTGACAGCTTTTGCCATTTGACCATTATGTCGCAAGGCCGACGAAAGGTAGTGATTCTGTAACCAATCATTTTATAGAAAAGTTTATTAAAGCATCTTTGTATATCCAAACTATCTATAGTCGAATCGCACGATGAATATCAAATTACTTATCAGGAATTACTTTTTTCTTTTGGTATTGTTTACGGGTTGTATCGGTACCGATCTTGTAGAACAGGAGACCATGCCTGCCAGGATCGCCATTACCACCAGGGCCGATGGCATCAGGGTTGGAGAGTCTTATCAGTTTCAAGCCCAGTATTTTGATGAGCTCGGCAATATCGTAGATGCCGATGTAACCTGGTCCAGTTCCGATCCGGCCGTTATTTCCATTGATGCATCGGGGCTGGCGATGGCTAATTCGGAAGGAAGCGTCACTATCTCGGCAATGGCCAACGGAGCCGTTGACATGGTTGGTGTTATTGCAGGGGAAAATACAACGGTACCACGCAATGAAAGAACGGGTACCTTCCAGGGAAACAGGGATTACGAGGTTTCCGGTACATTTACATTGTCTGATGCCACTGGCGAGTTGCAGTTGACTTTTTCGGAGGGTTTTTCCACCTCCAACGGCCCGGGGCTTTTTGTTTATCTCACAAACAGCGCGTCCAGCACCACCGGAGGAGTAGAGTTGGCAGCTTTGCAATCCAATACCGGAGCGCAAACTTACAATGTGGGTAATGGGGTACAGTTAGGTACCTACGATTATGTATTGATATACTGTAAACCCTTTGGTATAGCCTTTGGAATAGGAAAGTTTGAAGAATAAATGAAGAATCGACTTTGGGAGTGAAGATAAATTTTAAACCCTTAATGCTGATAAAAGCCATGACAAAAGCTAAAGTAAAATATGCTACCCTTTGTTTTTTTGTTATCCTGCTGCTGCCCTATCTTGGCCATGCCGGAGGAGGTTGGCCACAACCAAAAGGACATGGGTTTTTTAAACTGGGATTTTGGTGGTTAAGAAGTGATGAATACTTTGCCCCGAATGGTGAGATTATCGATATATCCACAGCCGGTATTCATACCGTTAGTTTTTATGGCGAGTACGGTTTTACCGACAGGCTCACGGGTATTATATATTTTCCCTTTTTCAGCCGGGCCACCCTGAATGAGCAGGTTTCCGCTTCTACAAGGGAGTTACTGGAAGAGGGGGATGCGGTTAATTCGATCGGTGATACCGATATTACGATTAAGTATGGTTTGTTACAAAATGCACCTGTCGTGGTGAGCGCCAGCCTAACCCTGGGATTGCCTTTGGGGAATGAGGCTGGTGGTGATACCAGGATATTACAAACTGGTGATGGCGAATTTAATCAAATGGTAACAGTCGAGGCAAGCAGGTCATTTTCCTCCATTGGCGCTTACGCTACCGTTTTGATCGGATTTAATAACCGGACCAATAATTTTTCAGATGAAATCAGATATGGGCTGGAAGCTGGTGTAACGGTTAAAAATTTCACCTTGTTAGGCCGCCTGTATGGTATTGAGTCCCTGGAAAATGGTAGTGATCTTGAAGCGCCCTCCAATGGGGTTTTTTCCAATAACATTGAATATACCTCTTTTAGCCCTGAATTGATATATACTTACAAAGATAAATATGGGATTACCGCCTCTGTGGGCACGGCATTTTCAGGAAGGCGGGTACTGGCAAATCCTGCTTACTCTTTTGGGGTTTTTGTGAAATTATAGTTGATCAATCCCGTTAATGATGGATTAAAATCTGCTAATTTTGTGGCTGTGATTTGAAACGCCAATATCTTTTTTAAGGATAAATACCTTAACAGATATGAAAAAAACGCTGAATCTTGTTTTATCCCCTCCGGAGGCTTACGACCGGGACAATTTTGAGCAAGTGGTTAAAAAGAAACTCGGGTTAACCGATCTTTCAGAAGTCACCATTCGTTCGAAACGGCGTTCTATCGATGCCCGCTCAAAGAAAATAAAGATCAATGTAGCCGTCGAAGTGTTCGTCAGAGAATCCCCGCCTGCTTTAATTGCTTACAAAAAAGATTATCCTGACGTTTCCAATGCCAGTCCGGCGATTATAGTTGGCATGGGTCCGGCGGGACTGTTTGCAGCGTTAAAGTTGATTGAAAATGGTATTAAACCCGTAATTGTTGAAAGGGGTAAGGATGTCAGGGCCCGGAGAAGGGATTTGGCAGCCATCAATAAGGAACATATCGTAAATCCGGACTCAAACTACTGCTTTGGGGAAGGGGGAGCCGGTACTTATTCCGATGGCAAGCTTTACACCCGCTCGAAGAAAAGAGGTGATGTCAACAGAATACTGGAAATTCTTGTCGCCCACGGCGCTGCCGAAAATATTTTGTACGAAGCCCACCCACACATAGGTACCAATAAACTCCCCAGGGTGGTGGCTGCTATGAGAGAAAGTATATGGGCTGCCGGTGGGGAAATCTTGTTCAACACCCGTGTTACAGACTTTATCATGGACGCCGGTGAGATGACAGGTGTGGTTACCGGGGATGGTGAAAAAATTAAAGGTATCGCAGTAATATTGGCCACAGGCCACTCAGCCAGGGATATTTTTCAGTTGCTGGACCAGCGAAAAATTCATGTCGAAGCCAAACCTTTTGCCCTTGGCATACGTGTGGAGCACAGCCAGCAGTTAGTTGATCGGATTCAATATCACTGTGCACAAAGGGGTACATATCTGCCGGCTTCTTCTTATTCCTTGGCACATCAGGTTGTCGGGGGCGGTGGTGAACAGCGGGGTGTGTTTTCATTCTGCATGTGCCCTGGCGGATTTGTTGTTCCTGCTGCCACTTCTCCCGGAGAGGTGGTGGTTAATGGCATGAGCCCCTCCAGACGCGATTCAAAATATGCTAATTCCGGCATGGTCGTATCGGTTGGTGCTCAGGATTTCCAGGCTTACAGGCAGCATGGTGCACTTGCGGCTATGGAATTTCAAAAGGCTGTAGAAAAGTCCGCCTGCCGAGCAGGTGGAAACACCCAGGCGGCTCCGGCCCAGCGATTGATGGATTTTATAGACGGACAGGTTTCAACCTCCCTGCCGGCTTCCAGCTATCAACCGGGCCTGTGCCCTGTAAACATGTGGGATGTCCTCCCTGAATTTATAGCCACTGCATTGCAGGAGGCTTTTCTGGTTTTTGGAAAAAAAATGAAAGGCTACCTGACCAATGAGGCGCAAATAATCGGTGTTGAAAGCCGCACTTCTTCACCTGTTACCATACCAAGGGACCGGAACTCCTGCGAACACCTTCAGGTAAAAAGACTATATCCATGTGGTGAAGGAGCAGGTTATGCAGGTGGCATTGTTTCAGCAGCCATGGATGGTGAACGATGTGCCGAAGCGTTATTGAAGTCTTACGCCAGGCTCATCGGTCAATAAAACCGGGTTTCGTGGAAAGGCTGTAACTTTAACTGATCGTAATGGGTTCGGATTTTCTGATGACTTTTGATTTTTTCCTGTCAAATACATAATCGATCCGCCCCAGTTTTATACCTGCCCACCCTACCTGGTTAATGATCGTCTCATGGCCGTCCTTGTTTTTACGCAGGACCGGCATATCCAGAAATGTGTGGGTATGCCCTCCGATAATCAGATCTATACCATTGACCTTCTCAGCTAATGTATGATCCGAAACCTTTTTTCCATTATACTTATAACCCAGGTGAGAGAGGCAAACGATTAAATCACATTTTTTCAGCTCCAGCTCTTGTACCATTTCTTTGGCGATGGCTATGGGGTCATTATATTTAGTTCCTTTGAACAGGTTTTCATTCACAAGGCCTTTTAGTTCAATGCCCAGGCCAAATACCCCTATCTTAAGAGGGCCTTTCCGGAATATTTGGAAGGGTTGAAAACGACCTTTCAGTACATTGCCCGAAAAATCATAGTTGGCACATAAAAACGGAAACCTGGCATGCGGAAGCATTTTGTAAAGTCCTGCTACACCATTGTCAAAATCATGATTGCCCAGCGTAGCGGCATCATATTTCATTTCACTCATTAGTTTAAATTCCAATTCACCACCAAAAAAATTGAAGTAAGGTGTTCCCTGAAATACATCACCGGCATCCAACAGTAATACGTTTTCTTCTTCAGCCCTGATTCTGCTAATCAACGCGGCCCTCCTGGCCATGCCTCCCATCCCAGCGTACCTTCTTCCGTCATCAGGTATCGGTTCAATTCTGGAATGCATATCGTTGGTATGCAGAATTGTCAGGTGTACCTTGTTTCCATGTGCTAAAAATGCCCCCGGAACAAACGGGACGGCAGCCGTAAAGGCTGATTTTTTCAGGAATAGTCTTCTGTCCATAGCTAATTGATGATTTTTATTCTTCCATCCAGTTGCGCTTCTATCATTTTGTTTTGATCTGTCAGGTTTTTGATATGGTCGATGATCATGTCCCTTATTTTATAGTTGAGGTTAGCGAGCCTGTTGGCCTGGTTCAAAAAACCAAATCCACCTCCTCCTTCAGCGAGGTAATCTGAAATAGCCAGGGTGTAGCTGCTATTTGGGTCGAGCGTTTTACCATTAATCCTGACTCCGGCCGCCTTGTCATTCTCGATAGTGAACCTCGCTCCGGCAACATTGTTTCTCCGGGTTTTGGCACAGTGGTCAAAAAATTGCTGTGTTAGCGAACCCGACAATTCCAGCACCAGCATATTGTTCTCAAAGGGCATTAATTCAAAAATTTTTTCTTTCGTAATGGGCCCCTTGCTGATGGTAGTTCTCAACCCGCCATGCGAATTAATTATCGCCATATCTATTTTTTTACCATACTTTTTTTCTGACTCACGCAATAGCAAATCAGCTACAAAATTTCCAAGTATTGATTCTCCCCGGCCGGGATGGTTGTCAAGATGATATCTGGCAGTGCCTATGACGGTTTTCATTTCACGGTCCAGATTAGTTTTATAAGGCCGGATCATGGCGACAATCGTGCTGTCTGCCGAAGCACTTTCATTCACTTCTATATTCCGGGCCTTAATGTCACTATTCGGGAGAAAAGCAGGGCTGCATCCGAGGCTGCAAACCAGCAAACTCAACAACAGCTTCCGGAAAAAGGTTAAATCATAGCAACCAAAATGAGCCATTTGGTATTTTTTAATGCAAAAGTAGCATCAAAATAATGATTTTTAATTGACGTATGTTAAATATTTGTCATATTTTTCCCGGAGGGGACTGCTGCACAGGAGAAATAAGCACTTATTAAAATGCTGCCCCAAGGTAGGAATGATTATTTGGGGTATGCCCTGGGATAGAAAAATTGGGGGTGAGGTATAATTTTTGATTGGATTTTTGGTTATTGAAAAAAATTAACTGGTGTGATGAAATATCTTGTTTTGATTCTGACAATATTTATTACGGCTTTTGTCACCAACAGTGCCGGGGCTCAGGGTGTACAATCCAGAAACGTCCCGGCCTTCGATGGTGTCAAAGTATTTGGTAACATCCGGGTTACATTAAGACAAGGCGACCGGCAAAGTGTAAAGGTGCGGGCCAGGGGAGTAGAAATTTCCAAAGTGAACACCTTTGTGGATAACGGAATACTGAAAATCAAGATGCAGGAAGGCATTTATAAACAAATCGATGTGCGGGTAGATGTGGTGTACCAAAGGTTAAATGAAATTACAGCCACAGGATCGGGGGATGTTTTTGTAGCGTCGTTGATAGAACAAAATGAGTTATATGTCGATGTCGCCAGTGGCGGCTATGCCCGTGTGAAAATTGATGTGAATTCGGTGGAAATTAATTTACACAGTGGCGGACAACTGGAGATATCGGGCCAGGCAAAAAACCAGCATACCAAAGTAGTCAGTGGCGCTCACTTATTTGCCTACGGGTTGGAAAGTGAAAACGTGGAAATTAAAGCCAATACAGGCGGTACCGCAGAAGTATTTGCCAGTGAGTCGATTACCGGTTCAGCATCTACCGGTGGTAGCGTCAGGTACAAAGGGCGCCCTGGCTTAGAGAATATCAAGGGCAACCTGGGCGGTGATATCTCTCGTTATTAAACAATATCTGAAAATCTGCAAAAAGACTGATTTTTAACCTAAATTAACCAATTTTAACCCATCTTTAACATTCTTCAAAGATTAATTTGGCTAGATTGTAATGGTCTGTGATTTTGATTCGGACAGGCCCGGTTTTTGTAAACTTTTAATCTGTGAGGCAACCCCTACCATTAATGATGCATTATCACTGATGAGTACGCAATATTTAGAAAATAAAACCCAATTGGTTATAGAGCAACTTATACAGAACTGTATTGCAGGTGATAACCGTGCTCAGAAGGAGTTTTATGAGCTGTATGCTGATAAAATGTTCAGAGTTTGTTATCGCTACGTCAAAAATGAGCACGATGCCGAAGACCTCTTGGTGAACGGTTTTCTAAAGGTATTTAATCATCTGAAAAACGTGGACTTCAGGGGCGATCGCAGTCTGGAGGCATGGATTAAACGCATTATGATTAACGAGTCGCTGATGTTCTTGCGAAAAAACAACAATTTCAGGAATGTGGATGCTGCTTTGATGGTTGATATTGGTGAAAATGCTACCATAACCGGTGAGCTTGCAGCCGAAGAGATTTATAATCTGATATTGCAGTTACCGGTAGGGTACAGTACTGTATTTAACTTGTACGTCATTGAGGGGTTTAGTCACAAAGAGATCGCAGAGAAGTTAAATATCAGCGAAAATACTTCAAAGTCCCAACTTAGCAAAGGGCGTGCGCTTTTGAGAAAAATTTTGGAAAAAAACGGGATTCATTATGAAATCTAAAGAATTTGATGAATTGTTTAGGAAGGAAGTCAACGGACTGGAAGGCCTTCCTCCCAATGTGTCGTGGTCTAAAGAATCAGGGTGGGAAAAATTAAATGAGCAATTAAGCAGTCCCACCCGGACAAAGACTATTTTGCCGCTTTGGCCTGTTGAAAACTTACTGGGCTCTTATTGGTTATATGCCGCCGCGGCTGCCATCACGCTCATGGTGGTTTCCGTTTATTCTGTTAAAAATTATTGGACGGTCATTGAAGAACAACCGGCTGCTACTACCATGGCGGTGGTGACAGACGATGAGAGATCTGTTCCTCATCGGGGGCAAAAAGACCCGTCAAATTTGGAAAAAAGCATTTTATCCAGTGCAAAACCGGATGAGATGAGTGCTGAAAAAATTAAAGAAGGGATTAATCCGTTTTTTATTACCGATCCCAACCTCAAAAGCCAGTTGCTGATCTATCATAACCTTATCCAGTCTGCCGATAATAAGAATCAGCACATCATCCCGGCACTTTTTACCCCGGATCATGATTATCAGCCTTCAGGGGAATTGTGGCCGTTGCTGCTGAGTAGGGGGTGGGCAAAGCCTGCGGTCGAACCCTCACAAAGGGAGATTCCGGCAAATGGCTATAAGGTTCCATTTACAGGGAAGGATGCCGTCCTGAAAGTCCAAAAAAACAAGCCTGTGACGGTCATATTAGGCGGCAACCTGACTGCTGTTGACCGGAGCTTCAACCTGGGGCTGGAAGGGGGCGTTTTGTTTAAATTTTCTGAGGTAAATAGAAAATGTGATCACATGATTGGTATCGGCGTGGATACAAGGTACCAGTTTTATGCAGTGGCAGAAAATGATCGTTCCCGCGATCATCTGCATGTCGCTGATAAAGATGAAGTCAATAATGGCTTTAACACTTTTGTAACGGCCAGTTACAGCCGCAATCTTTCCGGTAAAGACAAAAAACCTTTCTGGGTAGGCATGAAAGCCGGCTATCTTTTACACGATAATACCAATAACTTCGATGACTCAACCCTGATGCTTGAAATGATCGTAGGGGGGAATGACTCCAGCAAATTTAAGATTTCACCACAGGTCTATCTCACAGATAATCTTAAAAGAGTGATGCCAGGAATCAAGCTGGGCATGACCCTCGGTAAGTTCGACAGGGAGTCCTCTATTTGATAAAAAAATTTTCCTTTCTTCATTAGTCCGGTCATAGCTGAAAAACGTAACTTCACGGTAAATTTTTAGCTATGACCATCAGACTATTTTACCTGCTTTTACTGGCATCTGTAAAAACTCTAACAGCCATGTCACAAGACCAACCTGGAATCCGTGACCTGGGCATTAAAACGGGCATATTAAACACCGGGAAGTTAAATGCCATTACCGACGTGCCTGGGGTAATGGTGGGCCACACCACACTGATCCGGGGAGAACACGTGCGCACTGGCGTCACTGCAATTCTGCCTCATGAAGGAAACATTTTTCAGCAAAAGGTGCCTGCGGCCATCTTTATTGCCAACGGGTTTGGCAAATTGGCGGGGTACTCACAGGTGAATGAACTGGGTAACATTGAAACGCCAATTATTCTGACCAATACCTTGAGCGTGGGGGATGCTGTCAGGTCTGTGGTAAAATATGTGCTGGATCAACCCGGTAATGAAAATGTAAGATCAGTAAATGCGGTAGTCGGTGAGACCAACGACGGTTATTTAAACGATATTCGCGGTATGCATGTGGAAGAAGCACACATTTGGCAAGCCATTAAAAATGCTTCCGGTGGCCCTGTCCTGCAAGGAAATGCAGGTGCGGGAACGGGAACGGTTTGTTTTGGATACAAAGGGGGGATAGGAACTTCCTCACGCGTTGTTCCCGAAGAACTCGGAGGCTACACAGTGGGCGTGCTGGTGCAAACGAACTTTGGCGGTGTGCTGGAGATCGCCGGTGTCCCGGTGGGGGTGGAGCTGGGCAATTATCCTTTCAAAGATAACCGCCATCATTCGTCTGACGGATCGTGTATGATTGTGGTCATGACCGATGCCCCTTTGAAGGAAAGGAATTTAAAAAGGCTGGCTAAAAGGGCTATGCTCGGTTTGGGCAAAACCGGTGGGATTGTTTCTAATGGGAGTGGAGATTATGTCATAGCAGTTTCCACACATGAAGCCCTGAGAATACCCTATCAATCCGGTGGGCATACACTGGAAAGTACTGAGTTGAAAAATGATGCTGTGACACCGCTGTTTTTAGCGGCTATAGAAGCGACTGAGGAGGCGATTCTTAATAGCCTGTTCACAGCCCAATCCATGGAAGGCTATCAGGGGCGTAAGGTGGAAGCGCTGCCTGTTGAGCGGGTGATGGAGATTCTTAAGGACTATGGTAGGGGAGGGAATTAAAATAAAAATCAAAATGGGAATTAAAATAAAAATGAGAATGAAAGTGAGAATTAAAATGAAAGGTGGGGGTGGGTAAGATTAGTGGGAAAATTTTATACATAATTGGGGCGATTTGTCGTTTGAGTTTGTAAGAAATCATCGGCAATTCAAGCAATTGTCTGCTATTTTGGGGTTGGTTTTGGCAATGTTACGCCAAAATAATGTTTTGGACAGCCAATTTTAGGGTAGAAAATAAATTATTAGTTATATTCACAAAATTTGCAATATAAAAAGTGAACTTTTTTAAGCTTTTTAAAGTAATAACCTATTGTAAATGACAATAACCATAAGGAGTGTTAACTGATTTACAGTTAGCTTTTATTTAAGGGTAAAGGAATATAAGATACGTGATCGTATCGATTTATCAGAAATTGAATGAGAAAGTATTTATTTTTATTAAATATCATATGGTTATTGTATTTGACATCCTGCATGCCAAATAAAACCTGCCCGGCCTTTCAGAGCTATTTTATCCTGGATGAGAAAGCCCGGTATGATCAATTCTCAAAGTTTGATGTCGATTCAATACCTAAATTCGATAATACAGTAAGAAAAAATAAGTACGGGATTGTCAAAAGAGTCAGCTACAGGAAGAAACAGGATGAGTGGAATACAGTGGAAATGGATGTGATAATGCCCACTTTGGACCGTGAACTGGACTCTGTTCTCATAGCCCAGGAGATCTATGATGCCTCTGACTCACTGATGGCAGAAAACCGGCAAACCCCCCGGAGCATTCGTCGCAGAGACCGGTATAATGAGGATCAGTTACAATATATGCAGCTTTTTGGGAAGTATTTAAGAAGACCTGTTAAAGCTGCCCCACCTGATATTAGTGAAGAACCGGATGCCCCGCCGGAAGCAGCAGATCCGGAGACACCCGAAGAGAAAAAAGGTATTTTCGGCTTTTTGAAAAAGAAAGATAAGGACAAGAAAAAGAAGAAAAGGAAAAAGGATAAGGAAGAGGACACTGACCAGGAATCTGAACCTGAAAGTGACGATGTTTCAAACACAAATTTTTAGGCAGAAAGTACTTTATATTGATTTCCTACACTGTCTTTTAAGCATTAAATGGACTGAAGTAATTTTTGAGGGAATAATTTTATTTTTGGAAAGGTGTTTTCAGGTGAGGGAAATTGAGGTTTTTATGGCTAATTGGGCCTTCCTTGAAAATTAGTTAAAGACACATAAAAAATGTTAGCTGGACTAATGTAGGTTCAGCTTTTTTTGTGTTAAAAGGACATTATTGGATTTTGGTCTCTTCAAAAAGTGCAATTTTGCGGAAAATTCGGTGGATAACTTCGAAAAAGTTTTGATTTTGAGCTGTATGGACA